>CAJCJD010000066.1 GCA_903970555.1 Vulcanimicrobiota bacterium | reverse complement strand
ACGAATGTCGCGCAAGCTTTCTCCGGCAAGGCGACTTTCGAGCCGGGCTTCGGCTGCACTATCGGGGACGCGGTTATAGGGTCTTGCTCGGCATATCCGTTTTTCACGAAAAAGTTCGTGACGACGGCACGCGGCGAGCGCATCGAGGTCCGGGACGGCGGCTTCGTCGCGAACAACCCGACCCTATATGCTATCGCGGACGCTACGGAATCGCTCGGCTTTGTCCGGAAGGACGTGCGGGTGGTGAGCATCGGGGTCGGCGAGTATCCGCCGCCGAAGCTTCCCGCCTGGAGCGTGCGGAAGTGGGCCAGCAAGCTCCCCACGATGAAATTCCTCCAGAAGACGCTTGAGATAAGCACGCAATCTATGGACCAACTCCGCAAAGTCCTTTTCCGCGAGGTGCCGACCATCCGTATTCACAACAAATATACGCAGCCAGACCTCGCAACAGACATGCTTGAGGTGGACATGGCGAAGCTCGGACTGCTGTGGCAGCGCGGGCGGGATTCAGCCCGTGATGTGGAAGCCGATTTGAAGAAATTTTTGCTGTAGGATAGTACGGTGGCGATTGCGGAGAGGCAGCTTGAGACGTGGGCGAAGCAAGGCTCCACGGGTCAGTTCACTGGCACCTACAACACCATGCGCGGGCACTTGCTCGATGCGAGCGCGCCGTATCCGATAGCCAATACTGAAGTTTTCCTCCAAGGTTCCTACGGTAATGACACGAACATCTACGCGGACAGCGACGTGGACATCGTGCTCAAGCACACAGGCGCCTACTACTACGATCTCAGCCAACTGTCGCCGGAGCACAGGGCGAACTACGAACGCGCATCGGGAGGTGGCGTGCAGTACGGCTACGACCAATTCAAGGCGCACGCCGAGGGTTACATCAAGCGCCTCTACAATGGCGTCCAAGTCGGAAAGAAGGCCGTGTTTGTGCCCGGCAATAATGGACGCCGCAACGCGGACATTCTCATCTGCCAGGAATTCCGTCGCTATATTGCCTACGAGCCCGGCAACGTTCGTTACCATGAAGGCGTGGCATTCTTCTCCGGCGGGAATCGCATCGACAATTTCCCAAAGCAGCACTCGGCAAATTGCACTTCGAAGCATCAAGCGACCAACAGCAATTTCAAGCCGATGGTTCGGATATTCAAGAACATGCGGAACACAATGATTGAGAAAGGCTACCTCGCCGATGGCATTGCGTCCTCATATTTCATTGAGGGAATGCTCTGGAATGTCCCGATCGACAAATTCACCGGCAACTACGGCGATATGTTCGTAGCCTGCTACAACTGGATCGTGAATGCCGACGTGTCGAAGCTCGCCTGCGCCAATGATTTATATTGGCTTGTACGGGACAATTCATCCGTGTGCTGGCCTACGGCGAACTTTCCGACCTTCACGTCTGCGCTCAAGGCATATTGGGAAAGTTGAGCTTCCAGTCCGCCGCCCATGCCGGCATTGTGCTTTTTTTGGAATGGGCGGTGACAGGTTTAAGGGATGTAGCTTCGACCTCTTTCAGCCTGCTTTCTCCCGACGCTCGTTTATGATGTTGAACTCGCTTATGGTCGGAGGGTCGCTGTAAAGAATCCGCGAATCCAGCGCCTTTACCCTGGTGGTATCGCAGTTGGTATGGACTTGGCGGGCTGAGCGGAAATCTCAATAATTACAATGCGAACCGAAACCTATTGACCATCGAGTGGGAATAACAAAATCAAAGGCTTAGTGCGTCACTGATGCTTATTGGTGACGTCGTCCACTGTAAGAATGTCATCTAACTATCAGAAATGGCTGAAGAATTGACCGAGAGCTTAGGGCCGTCAGCCTTTTCCGCCGAGGACGAGGCCTACATGCGGCGTGCGCTGCAATTGGCCGAACACGCTCGCGACGCCGAAAACGAAGTACCAGTCGGCGCCGTCCTGGTGCAGGACGGCCAAATCGTCGGCTTGGGCTGGAACCGCAATATCACCCTGCACGATCCCACGGCGCATGCGGAAATCATGGCCTTGCGCGCCGCAGGGGAAAAACTGGCGAACTACCGCATCGTCGGCGCCACGCTTTACGTCACGCTGGAGCCGTGCGCCATGTGCGCGATGGCGTTGGTGCACGCGCGTATCGGGCGCGTCGTCTATGGCACGACGGATCCCAAGACCGGCGCCGCCGGCAGCGTGTTCGATACGCTGGTATCGGATCGCCACAACCACCGTATCGGTGTGCAGGGTGGTTTGTTGGCCGATGAATCGGCGCTGCTACTGCGCGATTTCTTCCGCGCTCGCCGCTGATTCGTTCTCGAACAGAAAGCCTAGTGCCTCCGCGCAAGGCTGCTCGACTTTTAGATTTAGCAGCGGATCGGCGCGGGTACGCCCTAGGTTGACCGCAGCAATCGGCTTGCCGGCTTTCGCCGCAGCATGGGCGAATCGGTAACCCGAGAAAACCATCAGCGACGATCCCACGACCAGCATCGCATCGGCCTCATCCAGCGCCTGCATGGCTCTTGCCACGCGATCGCGCGGAACGTTCTCGCCAAAAAACACCACATCCGGCTTCAAGATGCCACCGCAGTGCGGGCACGGCGGAATCGTGAATGTGCTGAAATCGTGGCCGTCCAGATCGGCATCGCCATCCGGTGCGTCGGCGGCATCTAGTTGCGCCCATGACGGGTTGAGCGCCAGCAACAGTTGCTGAAAGGCTTGGCGTGGCGAGCGGTGTTCGCAACCCATGCAACGCACGGTGTCCAGTCGACCATGCATGTCGAGCACATCGCGGCTGCCCGCGCGTTGGTGCAAGCCGTCTACATTCTGCGTCATCAGCAATTGCAACTTGCCCAACTGCTCAAGCCGAAACAAAGCGTGATGCGTGTCATTGGGCGTGGCATGCCCAAATCGGCGCCAGCCGATCAGGCTGCGCGCCCAATAGCGCTGACGCGTCAGCACGTCGCCCATGAATGCCTGATAGGTGACCGGTTGCGAGCGCTTCCAACTGCCGCCGGCATCGCGGTAATCGGGAATGCCCGAGTCGGTGCTGCACCCAGCGCCGGTCACTACGAACAGGCGGCGATGCTCCGCAATGAAGTGCTTCAAATCAGCGTTTGGGGTTTCCGTAGGCATGGTTCAAAGATACCGTCTCGTACCCATTCGGTAATGGTGCGGTTTGACAGATTGCGTTGAAATGCGGCGGCACAGGCATTAAAACATCGTGCGGCTCCCGCGATTTGCCATCGAGAAACCCGATGAACGTGCTCCTATATGGCGCCACTGGAATGGTTGGACAAGGTGTGCTGCGGGAGTGCCTGCTGGCCCCCGACGTCGCGCTGGTGCAAAGCGTGGGCCGAACGCCCGCCGGGCCGCCCCATCCCAAGCTGAAAGATGTCCTGCAGAGCGATCTTTTCGATGTCGGCGCGATCAGCGACAGCTTGAAAGGCTTCGATGCTTGCTTCTTTTGCCTAGGGGTTTCATCCGCGGGCATGAGCGAGGCGTCTTATACACACCTGACTTACGATCTCACCTTGGCCATTGCGCAGACCTTGGCTTCTCTTAATCCCGGTATGACCTTCGTCTACGTATCCGGGGCCGGCACCGATAGTACCGAGCACGGAAGCAGCATGTGGGCACGCGTAAAAGGGCGCACCGAAAATGCTTTGCAGCGACTCCCATTCAAGGCGGTTTATCTATTTCGCCCCGGGGCGATTCAGCCCTTGCACGGTATACGTTCCAAGACGGGTTCCTATCGGCTTTTATATAGCTTGACCAAGCCATTGCTGACGCCGTTGCGAATGTTTTTCCCGAACGTCATGCTTTCCACGCAAATCATGGGACAGGCCATGCTTGCCGTTGCCAGGCATGGTGCGACGAAGGCAGTGTTGGAAGCCTCGGACATTCGCTCATTGGCGATGACCGCTTAATCGTGATCTAGAGTCGCTTCTGATCGGCTGTAACTGTGCTACGCAAAATCGATCTATGGCTGCGAGGGTGACATTTTCGACAGCCGGGCAGATTTCTTCTGCAGCGCTTCACGCAGGTCACTGGCGTCGGCGGAAGAGGGCAGGTGGCCAAGCGCGTCCAGGAATACCTGGAAGTCCTGACGCCAACCCAGACGATCAGTCATTGATGCCAAGCGTTTTATCTGGTCGGCATAGTGCTGCGTACGTTTTTTCTTCATGTTCGCCATGCGGCGAGCTTTACGCAGAAATTCGAGCTGATACCTGAGATGCCGTGCGCGGCGACGCCAGCGATGCAGATCTGTCACTGCGCGCTGCTCAAGTGCGACTCGTCGTGCCTTTTTCATGCGTTTTGTGCTTTGTTTTACGACGCCTTTCGCTATGGAGGGACTGACAAGTTGCCAAGGCAGTTTTTCCACTGCCTCAACGATGCCTTGCACCTTGACGCGTCGGCGACGCCAACCCGGATCGCTTTCGAGTGCCTCACCTAACAAGGTCGCACTATGTCGCTTGAGCGCACCCACTAGCGCAGGTGTAAGAGCTTCTTGGCTTGTCGCCATCAGCCGTGCCGTACGCACTGCTACATGCGCATCGCGCAATGCGGAAAAACTGTGCACCAACTGCCTCAATGCTTTGTCGAGTGTGACGGCACGTCGATTGGGCAGTTCGGTAAAAAGGGCGAGCAGGCTTCGCAAACGCCTGCTCGATTTTCGCACTTCGTGAATGCGTTCATGGCGTGCCTTTCCTGCAGCCAAAGAACGTTCCAGAGACCGACATTCGTTCAGGGCCAACACTTTCAGCGCAGGCCCCATTTTCAGGTCAGAGGCTTGGATAGCTCTGCTCATTTGCCCAGAGTAGCCTGGGCGCACTGCGGTGTCACATTACGGATGGATCAGAGGCCGCCGGCAAGCGTCCTTCCGGGCGCGGTCGGCAGCGGCAACGGACTGCAGCCAGGATAGGCTGGGTCCGGCCAGATATCCCAGTTGGCCTTTGTCGTCGGCTGATCGCAAGTCAGTCGGTGAACGGCCAGAAAGTCCTCATGAACCGTTTTTCCATCCCAGCGCTCGATGGAATAAACGTCAACCGTATAGGGCTCACCCGCATTGCCTTGATACGACGTCAAGTAATCAACGATGACGCTATCGCCGAGTACATTGGCATCTTTGCCAGTGAGTCGAATATTAGGGATAGGCGGCGGCGATTTCAGCGATGCACCGGGTTGCGCTCTGGGAATCGCCAGGTAAACGTAGCCTTCAGCGTTTGTTTGCCAGGTCAGTTTCCACTTCAGGCGTTGACGTTCATATGTGTTGAATTCTTGCATCAGCACACGATGGGGCGCCACGCCTGGCTGACGTGCCAAGTCCAGAGCAATCTTCAACGCACGGCTTTCATCCAGATCATGCACAGCCCACGCAAGCAGTGTGCAGCCGCCGGTATCGACGTTGGCAGCACGCGAAGCGAGCAACTCGGGTAGACCGGCGACAGGATGCCGGGCCGCGAGCTCTGCCGGCATGTAAGCCGCCGTTTGCGTTCCTTGCGGCATGTAGTAGCTGAAGAAATTTTGTTGGGCGAGTTTGCGGAAATGGTCTGTGGCGTGGCCAAAGCGATAAGGCAACATCACTGGCAACACTTGGTTCGTGCAGCCGGGTAGCTGCTGGACGTATTGCGATGAGGCGCGCCAGTTTTCGTTGCGTTGCAGCTCGCGCCCCGGTAGCAGTTTTAAATAGGACCCGACCATCAACATGACCAGGGCCGCCACGATAGCGCTGTTGCGCGTATATCCCCGCGGCCCGGCAGCGTCGTAGAGGCGCCCAATGAGCAACCATGCAAACGGGGCGCACGTCATCAGATTGCGATCTGAATAGGAGGGTGCTACGGCGAGAGATACGCCAATGCCGCAAACGATCACACCAATCAGCACAAAGGCCGACAGAAACGTCGTCCAGCGCGTATCGAGATCATCAAAAACGAAAAAAGGTTCGCCAACAACCCATTTTCTCACGCCGAAAAGAAGCAGTAGGGAAACGACCACGGCAACTTGGCCCGATACCAGAAAACTCAATGCCTGATGAGTTTGCTGGTAGAAGAATCCCGTGTTGTTGCTAAACCACATGTTTTGCATGTCTTGCGCGGATGAGTGAATCATCATCCGGTAGTACGCGGCATTGATCACCAGCACGACCAAACCTGTCGCTACCAGCGCGCCGCGGACTCGCCAAGAAGGCACGGTAAGGATCAGAACGAATAGGATCATGCCCAGCGCCAACAGCAAATACGCATGCGTCAGACTGGCGGCTAGGCCTAAAAGGCTGAGGCCGATCCAATGAGCGAGAGGGAAGTTGGGGCGACTGCGAACGCGTCTACGAAAAGCAATCGCGGCAGACAACATCGAAGCAGCGAAGACCATGCAAAGTTCATAGCTGCGTGCATTCTGCGATTGGTAGAACCAGAAATCCGACATCGTACCGACGGCGCAGGCGAATGCGATCGCCGTCGTGCTCAGTACGCGCCGGGTTCCGACTGCAAAGATAACGACAGACAGCACCGCAAAGACCGCGCTCGGCAAGCGCAGCGCCCATTCCGAAAACCCGGCCAGTTGCGCCCAGCAATGCAGAAAGATGGGATAGAGCGGCGGATGGGTGTCAGTAAGTTGGCGTCGAATGACTTCGGCGATACCACCATCGTGCTTGATCAGATAAACGGTAAACAGTTCATCGATCCACAGACCACTCTTGGAGAGGCCGATGAACGTGGCCATGCAAGCAATCAGTGCAATCAGTCCGAAGACGACGGCTTGCCAGCGAGCGGGAGCACCCAACGATGCGTTCATGCGTTGGCCTCCGCGTTGCTTACATTAGCCTGACAAACTTCGCGACCACTTTGGTTTGAGGTCAGCCCATGCTGGCAGAACGGGTTAATCATATTGGGTGATAGCAATCGGGACGTCATCAGGTAGTGGATCCATAAAAGTAGCCGGTCACGCCAAAGCCGACCTGTAAAAAGCGACGTGATTCCCATAACGCCGTAGCGAAAATCACCGGAAAGACAAACGCGCCACTCAACGCCGTGTTGACTCTTGCAGCGCTGCCATGCCCCGGATAATTGGAAACCCTGTTTTCTTTCGTGGCATTGCGACCACCCATGTCGCCACGAAACACTGCAAGACCCGGCTATTCCAAGCCGAAGCCCAATTTTACGCCGCATGCGCCAGAAAAACCCTGAAAGGCATCTCTATGTGGATGAGAGACACAGAAATCTACGCAGGGTTCCTGGCAGACAGCGGGAGCTGCACAATCTTAGGCTGAAAATTCGAGATTCACATCGCTTAAAGGGGTAGACTTTTTACATTCGTGGCCTTGTTGAATGATGCAATCGTGAGTGATAAAGCCAAAGTCCCAGGTGTCGATACCTACGAGGGTCCAGCCGGTGGCTGGGGAGCGCTGGGCGCGGTTGCCAAAGCGCTGAGCGGACAGATGGCATTAGCGCGTGAGACGGCCGCGCTTCGGCGAGTCAACCAGCCCCAAGGCTTCGATTGTCCGGGCTGTGCATGGCCCGATCCCAAAGACACCAGTTCGTTCGAGTTTTGCGAAAACGGTGCCAAGGCGGTTTCATGGGAAGCCACTGCCAAAAGAGCGCGCCCGGAATTCTTTGCCGCCAATACCGTTTCATCGTTATGGGGCCTGAGCGATTACGCCCTGGAAGGCCTGGGGCGTCTCACGCATCCGATGGCTTACGACGCTCACACAGACAAATACGCGGCGATCAGTTGGGAAGACGTGATGCACCGCATCGGTGCGGCTCTCCGCGCATTGCCGCATCCGGACATGGCGGAGTTTTACACGTCGGGTCGTGCGTCCAACGAGGCGGCATTTCTCTACCAGATCTTTGTGCGGGAATTTGGTTCCAACAATTTTCCTGACTGCTCGAACATGTGCCATGAGGCCACGAGCGTCGGCTTGCCTTATTCCATCGGAGTGGGAAAGGGCACCGTAACGCTGGAAGATTTCGAACACTGCGATGCGCTGTTCTGCATTGGGCACAACCCAGGCACGAACCATCCACGCATGTTGGCAACGCTGCGCGAGGTATCCAAGCGTGGCGTTCCCATCGTTGCCATCAATCCGTTGCCCGAGCGTGGTCTGGAGCGGTTCACATCGCCGCAGGATCACGTCGAGATGGTCACGGGTAAGTCCACGCCGCTGGCCTCCACCTACTACAAGGTTAAGTGCGGCGGCGATACGGCGCTGCTGAAAGGCATGATGAAGTGGTTGCTTGAGGAAGATGCCAGGGTGCTGGAAGGCGGGGGCGATGGTCTGCTCGATCGCGGGTTCATTGCCGAGCACACCGTAGGCATCGATGACCTTGTGGCCGACATCCATGCCACGACATGGCAAAGCATCGAATACAAATCGGGCCTGAGTCGCAATGACATAGCGTCGATGTCCGAAGTTTATGCCAACGCAAAACGCGTGATCGTTTGCTATGGCATGGGCATTACCCAGCACTCTCACGGCACGGAAAACGTACAGCAAATTGCCAACCTGTTGCTCCTGCGCGGTAACATGGGCAAGGCTGGGGCGGGGATCTGCCCATTACGCGGGCACTCCAACGTACAGGGCAATCGTACGGTCGGTATCACCGAAAAGCCGGACGACAACCTGATCAAGGGAATCGAGCGCGCTTTCGGTTTCACGGCACCGAAAAACCATGGGCATGATGCAGTGGCCGCGGTCAGGGCCATTCGCGACGGTCATTCCAAGGCTTTGATATGCCTCGGCGGCAATCTCGCTGTCGCGATGTCCGATCCACAAGCCACGTTCGCAGCGATGCGCAAGCTCGATCTGGCCGTGCACGTGGCGACCAAGCTCAACCGCTCGCATCTGATCACGGCCAAGCAATCGTTCATTCTCCCGTGCCTGGGGCGTACGGAGCTGGATACGCAAGCCGGTGGCGTGCAGTCGGTAACGGTCGAAGATTCCATGTCGATGGTTCATGCGTCGCAAGGGAATCTTGAACCTGCATCCGAGCACCTGCGATCCGAACCATGGATCGTTGCAGCCATCGCCAAAGCGACGCTTCCCAAGACGGCGGTTGACTGGGATGGTCTTGTCGCCGATTACGATCGTATCCGCGACAAGATCGAAGTCGTCTATCCGGCCTTCGCCCGTTACAACGAGCAAATCCGTCAGCCAGGCGGATTCCGTCTCTACATCGCCGCTTCGGAGCGCAAGTGGGCGACCTTTGACGGCAAAGCCCACTTCCTCGTCGCGAAAGGCGTCGATGAAGACCCTTCAGTGGCAAGCAAGCACCTGACGTTGACGACCATCCGGTCCCATGATCAATACAACACCACGATCTATAGTCTCAATGATCGATATCGGGGCATAACAGGCCGGCGCGATGTAGTGTTCATCAGTGCCGATGATCTCGCCTCGTACGGGCTGCGCCATGGTGATCGTATCGACGTCGAAGTGACCGGGCCGACCAGCTTGGATAGTGAAGGCGTAATCAGAGCGGTGCGCGGGTTTACCGCAGTCGAATATCCCATCGCAAATGGCACGGTAGCGATGTACTACCCGGAAGGAAATTGTTTGGTTGGGCTCGATAGTCATGACGAGCGATCCGGCACACCATCGTACAAATCTATCCCCGTCACGCTGAGAACGTCCGCGACAAGCACCTTTAGCAGCCATGAAGCGCAATCATCGCCTCGGTTGCGATCCGAATCACTAGTACGAGCATGACTTTCTCTAGGACGGGAAATAGCTTCATCCGCACCCGCGCCATCACGGCCTGCATTATCAGCAAGACCATACACGTGCAGCGGAGGCATGAGATCGGATCAAGCGGTTGGCTGCTGTGAATTGATCGCCGGCTTGTTTTGGAACGTCATCAAGCCGAGGCATACTGGGAAAATAATTCGTAAGGAGTGGAAAGTGTCTTCAGTCATTCCGCAGCCCGTTGTTGCCAAGCTTACGCGCGCCGCTATTTTTCTTGTGGTGACGGTGAAACCTGGGGATCAACATGAGGATACGATACGGGCGCTTTGTGGCGACTTGTCATCTCTCTTGCGCGCGGTAGGTTTCCGCGATCTTGAAGGCCGTCTGTCGTGCATCATGGGTTTTGGTTCAGACGCGTGGGACCGGCTTTTCGGAAAGCCAAGGCCCATCGGTCTGCATCCGTTTCGCGAGATCAAAGGACAGCACCACGCCGTCTCCACGCCAGGCGACATACTCTTTCACATCCGTGCCATGCACATGGACCTATGCTTCGAGTTGGCGACGCATATCATGTCCCGCATCGGTGACGCCGTTACTACGGTAGACGAAGTGCATGGCTTCAAGTACTTCGACGAGCGCGATCTGCTCGGCTTTGTCGACGGCACCGAGAATCCTGTGGACGAGGCCGCCATCGACGCTGCCATCATCGGCGATGAAGACCCCGACTTCGCCGGTTCAAGCTACGTCATCACCCAGAAGTATCTCCATGATCTGAAGGGATGGAACGCGGTGCCTGTCGAACAACAGGAAAACATCATCGGCAGGGCGAAGCTCTCGGATATTGAACAGGCCGATGCTGCGAAGGCTACCTACGCGCACAATGTCCTGACCAACATCGAGGAGAACGGCGAACAGCTGCAAATCGTGCGCGATAACATGCCGTTCGGCGACGTTGGCAAAGGCGAGTTCGGCACTTACTTCATCGGTTACGCGCGATCCCCCGACAGGATCGAGAAGATGCTCGTCAACATGTTTGTCGGTCTACCGCCTGGCAATTACGATCGCCTGCTGGATTTCAGCAAGGCCGTCACCGGTACGTTGTTTTTCGTGCCTACCGCGACCTTCCTGGACAATGTTTCGGCAGAAGGCGCAGCTCCGCAGCTCAGTAGTCCGTCCGCGGATGACCAAAGCGCGGCGGATGTTTCCGAATCGCAACGGCTGGCGCCAGATGGTTCGCTCGGTATTGGTTCGCTCAAAGGAGAGTCGGCAAATGAATAATCTTCATCGGGAGCTCGCGCCAATTTCGGAAAAGGCATGGGCGCAAATCGAACAGGAAGCGTCCAGAACATTGAAGCGTCACCTGGCAGCGCGGCGCGTCGTCGATGTGGTGGGGCCGAAAGGCTCCGAGTTTTCAGCGGTGGGTACCGGCCATCTGCAGAAGATCCAGCCACCGCTTGACGACATCCAGGCCGCGCAGCACGAAGTCAAACCGCTGGTGCAACTGCGTGTGCCGTTTGAACTCTCGCGTCAGGACATCGACTCGGTGGAACGTGGTGCCAACGATCCTAATTTGCAGCCATTAAAAGATGCAGCGCGCAAACTCGCTTTCGCTGAAGATGGGGCTGTCTTCGAAGGATACGAATCCGCTGGCATACAGGGTATTCGCCAAGCAACCAGCAACACCGCGATGACCTTCCCAGCGGATGTGGAAAGCTATCCGGCCGTGGTAGCGCAGGCGGTAAGCGAGTTGCGCGATGCTGGCGTCAATGGCCCTTACATGCTGCTGTTAGGCGAGCAGGCGTACACGGCTGTCAGTGGTGCTACCGATGATGGGTATCCCGTGCTCAAGGACATCCGCAACCTTGTGGATGGCGAGATCATCTGGGCGCCCGCTATCAAAGGTGGCGTAGTGCTCAGCACGCGGGGCGGTGATTTTGAGCTGCATCTGGGCCAGGATATTTCCATCGGCTACCTGAGCCATACCGAAAGCACCGTTCGGTTGTACCTGCAGGAGACGTTCACGTTCCTGCAACTGACCGCAGAAGCCGCCGTGGTGCTCGCCGCTGGTAGCAAGTGAGAGTTCAGTAGACTGCTTACCAGTGAGGTATCGCACATGCAGGAATTCGATTTCTACATCAATCCTAAGAAACCCACGCTCGGGTTCTATGTGCGCAAGGGAGCAGGGCTTCCCGATCTGGTGGACGCGAAGCAGTGGCAGCTCGAGGGTCACGTCTGGGAAAACGAGTTGCCACCTGCGATCGTGAAAGAGTTGGATGCCAACGGTCACGCCTTTCAGGAACTGGGAGAGTAGGGGCGTTGGCGCCTTTGGGGCAACACGCTGGCAATTGCGGCACAACGAAATTCCAGCCGTCGGAAACGGGTCTATGTAGCGGCAAAAAAACGGCGCCAAGAGTGCAAGTGAAGCACTCACTGGCGCCGGTAGTTCAAGCAACGGTTACAGCAGAGAGGCGATTAATCGTTCGGTAAACCACTAGTGTGGTTGCGCCGTTCTCACGATAGCCACTATGGGGCTTCGTCTTCTTGGGTACATTTCACTTACACCGCGCGATAACGTTCGGCAGCGTGTTCCTGCGCAAAATTCGGCAACATGGCGAGGCGAGCTGCCTCATAGGCTTGCCATTGAGCGGCGTCAGGCAACGGCGGAATCGTAATTGCCTCACGACGGTCGAAGCCGACCAAGGCGGCATCCACCAATTCTTCGACATCCATGACGCCTCGCAGCGCGTTGACGTCTCGGCCGGAGCGTTCCCATATCTCTGTGCGTGTGGCGGCGGGGAGCACGGCTTGCACGTAAATGCCTTTGCCACTTACTTCCGCGGCGAGCGCCTGGGACATCGCAATGACGAAGGCTTTCGTCGCGCCATAGATGCCCAAGGAAATTTCTGGAGCAAGACCCACCACCGAGGCGATATTGATGATCGAGCCCTTCCCGCGTGCCAGCATGCCAGGGAGCACGGCAGCGGTAAGTCGCGTCACGGCGAGCGCATTTAAGGTGATCAGACTTTCCAGCTTGTCAGTGTCCGCATCGACAAAGCCGCCCGGAGCTGCCGCGCCTGCATTGTTTACCAGCAGACCAATCGATGTGTCTTCACGGAGGCGGTTTTCGACAGCCAAACGCTCACGGCTATGGGTGAGATCTGCCGGCAGCACATCGACATCCACCTTCGCACTTGCTCGCAATTCGGTGGCGAGAGCATTCAGGCGAGCTGTATCTCGCGCGACGAGGATAAGCGGGTGGCCACGCTGGGCAAGGCGCTTGGCGTAGATAGTGCCGATACCGCTGGAGGCGCCGGTAACGAGTGCTGTGGGGGTTGGTGAGTTCATAAGCGGCTCTGTGGTTAGTGTCGGGGAGGGCTGGAGCATCTATAATGATGGGCATCACTATTGGATTTCAATGGTGATGATCGTCATTATTAAAGTCAAGCCAACCGGAGCCCATCCATGAAAATCAGCCGTGACCGCCTTGCCGATAACAAGCGCCGGATCCTGGACGCTGCGGCGGGCTTAATGCGTGAACGGGGGTGCGACGGGGTCAGCGTTTCCGATATCACCAAGGCTGCAGGACTCACCCATGGCGCCTTCTACAACCACTTCGAATCGAAGGATGACCTGGTCGCCAACGTGTTCGCCCACGTGCTGTCACCCGAGGGCAGCCCGGGCGCCAAGCTTGATCTGGACACCTTCGCGCAGCGCTATCTTTCACTGGAGCATCGCGATGACCAGGCGGGCGGCTGCATTTTTTCCGCCCTTGGCTGCGAGGCGGCACGGGCGTCACCGGCGACGCGCGCTGTGATAACGAAAGCGGTAAAGGCGCAGATAGAACGCTTCAGCCTGACCGCGCCGGGCGACACGGTCGAGGAGCGTCGGCGAATAGCCATAACTCATTGGGCTGCAATGATCGGCGCGATGGTGTTGGCGCGGGCGGTCGATGACGACGCTTTGTCGGAGGAATTGTTATCCGAAACGCTGGCGGCCTTTGACGCTTAGCACGGATGGCGGCGATCCTGGGGCCACGCGGTGCATGAATCGAACCATCTAAAACTCTTTATTTCATATACTTACTGATGATTATTAATGTTCTTTAATATCAGGCACACTGCCGTCTAACGACTCTGCGTTAGCCAGACCAATGGCGAATATCGCAAAACGCGACTGCGGCAGAAGAGTGAGTGGCGTCCCTCGGGCATAGAGAGCTTTAAGGCCTCTCGCCAGCTGCCGATATCCATCCATATGAACTACCTCACCCGTACCAGTGTTCCGTCCAGTCTTCTTGGTGCATTGGTCGCCACCGTCACTCATGCACATACGCTCGAGGCGTTGGCCCGGCCACTCCTCGAACTTCTGCAGACGGCCACGGGGATGGAATCGACATATATGACCCGGCTGGACGAATCAGCGGGCGTCCTACATGTCCTATACGCGCGCAATACCTATCGTCTGACTGTGCCGGAAGGTCTGTCCACGCCCTGGCAAAGCAGCCTCTGTAAACGCGCATTGGACGAAAGTCGGTTCTACACGGACGATGTCCCGGGCCAATGGGGAGACTGCGAAATGGGCAGCGCGCTAGGAATGGTCACCTACTTGAGCGCCCCGATTCGCGGAAAAGGTGGCGAACTTTTCGGGACTCTTTGCGCTGCAAGCGATGAGCGCAAGCCACGCTCGGAAACGTCGACGCACATCCTTTCACTGTTCGCGCATTTGATCAGTCAGCAGGTTGAACGGGAACGGCTGCTTGCAGCGCTGCACCAAGCCAACAGTTCCCTTGCGACGACGGCCCTGACCGATGCCATGACGCAGTTGCCCAATCGACGTGCGTTGCTGGAAGAAATGCAACGACGCCTTGCATCTCCCCAAGAAGGTCAAGCACTCATCGTTGCCTCTGTCGACCTGGATAATTTCAAACCGATCAACGATCGGTTTGGACATGAAATCGGCGACCAACTCCTGCAAGCGGTGGCGAAGCGAATACGGCGGATGCTGCGCGATAGCGACATGGCTGCACGTGTTGGTAGCGATGAATTTGTGATATTGGCGCAGGAGCAGCGGGAGAGGGCTGACGAGGCCGGTGCAGCGTTAGCTCGGCGATTGGAGAGTGCTACGAAAGGGCGCTTTAAGTTGGATTCTGCGCTCATCGATTACGAAGGCGCGAGCGTCGGCGCAGTGGTAGCCGAGCCGAATTGTGCCAGTGCCCAAGCTCTTCTAAACAAAGCCGACGCCGCGATGAACACCATCAAACGGTTGCGCAAGCACGATGCTGCATTCCCAGCACCGTTTGTTAGAACCATCGCCCGTTACGCATGGCCAATCATCGAGTGATGAGGGAATAACTCAGAGATTCGGCGACTCGCCTGAGCTATCGCTGGCACATTCTGAAATTGTTTCGGGTGTAGCGGAGCGGGTAGGCGATAGCTGAAAGGTTTAAAGGGCTTTTGGGTCCTTTTCATATATCTCGCGATCGATCGCCCCATACGCCAGTTACATGTTCAGGTTGTTGCACCACGAATAAAGTCCACGATCTCCTTCGTGAACCTGGGGTCGCCCGCCTTCACGTCGCCAGATAGGCGTGCAGTGACCTCCTGTATCAGCCAACCATTCCCATCCGGATCTTTGAACGATGCATAGGTGGCATAGCTATGTCGGTCAGGATTCGCACCCTGCACAACACCTTTGGAGTCTGCATGGTGGAAGACGCCACCCGTGTCGTGAAACAGCTCGCTCACGGGTATTCCTCGACGGACAAGCTCCTCGCGTGTGGCAACAATATCGGGGACAACTAGATACAGCCCTTGGGCCGAACCGGGCGCGGCTAACGTAACGTTCTTCCCAAAGATCACTGAGCAATCGGAGCCGGGTGGCGTGAATTGAATCACGCGGTAGCCATCCGATGCCTTGAAGTCTATGTCCAGCCTCCAGCCCAAATCGCCATAGAAGCGTTTGGCCTGGTCGACGTCGGAAACCGGGATCACGACAATCTCGATCCTCATTTCAATAGGCGCGGGGCGTGAGGTCTCGCTCATACGGTTGCTCCGTATTTGATAGTTGCCAGGGCGCGACTCTCAACAGCCAGATGATCAGCCGTTGACGCGCGGCCTGAGATACGTTTTTCGTTTCCAACAATGTTAGGCGCCGACAGCGTGGATCACTATTGCACCAAGGTGTTGCCATGGATCGCTAGATTCATCCATCACATGACTTCGATGCGACTTGCACGGAACAGCCGATAGAGCCGCCCATAGCGCTCAAGAACGGAATGACGCGTTTGGCGGGCGAGGTCGCATGGTTGAGCGACGGGCGACGGGCCTCATCAAGTTAGACTTCGAATAGGTGACTGCCAATGAGTTTTGTTCTTATAAATCAGATTATTAAAAGCATTTCGATGCCATCCTAGGGCGGGATGCTGGAGCGTGACGCCGGAGCACATGGTGATCCAGGGGCTGACCATCACATTAAGCGGATCTTTGACGGAACGGACCAGCATCGAATCTTGTGTTCCATACAGGCAAACACATACATTCCGAACTCGCGCGGCAAACAATCTTTTACGCTACTAGCTAATGACCACGCTTGGGCGGTCCTGAAAGCCGATCGTAGGATGGGGCAATGACTGAGCAGTTCGATCTTTTGGTGATCGGTGGCGGGGTGAATGGTGCCGCCATTGCGCGCGATGCCGCGGGACGAGGGCTCTCGGTCTGCCTGTGCGAGCGCGATGATTTGGCCGCACACACTTCCAGCGCCAGTACCAAGCTCATCCACGGCGGCCTACGCTATCTGGAACAGTATGAGTTCGCCTTGGTGGGCAAAGCCCTGGTCGAACGTGAAGTACTACTGCACACAGCCCCGCATATCATCTCGCCGTTGCGCTTTGTGCTGCCGCACCAGTCGCATCTTCGGCCGGCATGGTTGATCCGCCTGGGGCTGTTTCTATATGACAACCTCGATCGAGGCCGACGCACGCTGCCTGGATCACGGCGCGTATCGTTGAAGCATCATGAGGCCGGCCCACCGTTGCGCAATGAATTTCACACCGGCTTCGTTTATTCCGATGCTTTTGTGCAGGATGCACGGCTGGTGGTTCTTAATGCGATGGATGCGATGGAGCGTGGCGCGACCATCTTTACGCGAACACGTTGTGTCAGTACCAGTCGCGATGCTGATGGTTGGACCGCGCAACTGCAAACAGCGCACGGTGAGGTTTCAACCGTAAGGGCCAAGGCTCTGGTCAACGCCACTGGTCCCTGGGTGGTGCAGTTCCTCGATCAAGTTGCCAAGATCGGACACGATCACGCGCTGCGTTTGGTCAAGGGCAGTCATATCGTCGTGCCTCGCCTCTTCGATCATCACCATGCTTACATCTTTCAGCAGCCCGATCACCGCATCGTTTTTGCCATTCCCTACGAACGCGATTTCACTCTCATCGGCACCACCGATGTCGACTATCACGACGATCCGTCCGCACCGCATATCAACATCGAAGAAACAAATTATCTCTGCGAAGCGGCAAATCGCTACTTCAAGCGCAGCATTGCGCCTAACGACGTGGTGTGGAGCTACAGCGGCGTGCGTCCACTGGTGGGTGATGAGTCCGGCAATGCCTCAGAAGTCACGCGCGATTACCTGCTTGAGCTGGATGAGCAAGGCGCGCCATTGCTTAACGTGTTCGGCGGCAAGATGACCACGTCTCGTAGGCTGGCCGAAGACGCGATGGATCGGCTAGCGCCAGTATTTCCGCATGCGTCGGGAGCATGGACGTCCAAAGGTCACCCACTTCCCGGCGGTGAGCGGCAGGATATCGACATATTGCAGCGCGAACTGCAATCGTCGCACCCGTGGTTGCCAGAGCAGTTGGCCTGGCGCCTTGTGCACAGCTATGGAAGCCGAACGACGCGCATTCTCGGACAAGCGCATTCCTTGCAGGACTTAGGGGAGCATTTCGGCGCCGATCTTTATCAGGCCGAAGTGGATTACCTGCGCGCTATGGAATGGGCAGTAGAGGCAACGGATGTGCTATGGCGTCGCAGCAAGCTCGGCTTGCGCTTCAGTGCTGAGCAAGTGGCGCGGCTGACAGCGTATCTCGCGGATGCACCAGCACGGCGCGCATCGTTTTCTTGAGTCAACACTGTCTGCGCAAATGGAAGATAGTTGCACTTCGTGGTCAGGACGCCCGATCTTGCATGGCCGTCAGTAATGTTCAAGCCGTTTTGCCGCTGAAAGGCGTCTCTCGGATATCACGGCACGTAAGGGTGGGCAGGGAGTAGAGAGCGTTATGGGAGGAACACTATGTTGAAGCAGGCAATCCATCTGTTCGCCGTTCGATGCGTGGCGGAGATGCGGCTATGAGCCGACAAAGCATCGGCGAATTGATTTCCGAAGCCATCGCCACCTTTATCATCATCGGGCTCGGCGACTCCGTTGCCTGCATGTACGTACTTTACGACCCAAGTCCGTATGCGAATGCCTACTGGGGGGTGTGCATTGCCTGGGGTCTGGCCGTGACGATCGCAATCTATGTGACCGGATCGGTATCCGGCACGCACGCCAATCCAGCCGTGACACTGGCGTTGGCCACGTTTCGCGGGTTTCCATGGAGGAAAGTGATTCCCTATAGCATTGCGCAGGTCGTGGGTGCGTTCATCGGCGCAGGGATCGTGTACGTGTTGTTTGCACCGGTGATCGATCATTACAACCAAGTGCATCAACTCACGCGCGAAGCCGGCGGCGCCGCAGGCGTGTTCTTCACGCATCCCGGATTGGCCGTTACGCCGATGCACGCGTTGCTCGATCAGGTCATTCTCACTGCATTTCTGTTGTTTGGCATTTTTGCGATCACCGAGCAGTACAACGAAATGGCGCCGAGCGCCAATTCAGGTGCGCTAATCATCGGTTTGCTGGTGGCGACCATCGGTGCATCGATGGGTTATCTCGAGGCTTGGGCGATCAATCCCGCACGCGATTTCGGGCCCCGCCTGTTTGCCTACTTCGCCGGGTGGGGTTCCTCTGCGCTGCCAGCACCGGACAACTACTGGTGGATTCCTATTGTTGGCCCATTAATCGGCGGCATCGTCGGCGCAGCTGCTTATCAATGGTTGATATACCCGTTCTTGCCGGCGCGTCAGCGCGCGAAACAACAGCAATCGGCCGAGGGAAACAAGCAGGTCGTGGTCGATCCTAATCGTTGAATCTATCCAGGGCCTAAGCGTTGTATTACGCGTGTGGGCTGTATCTGATTTTCACAGGAGCCGTTTCATGGAAAAGTCATATATCCTGGCCATCGATCAGGGCACGACAAGCTCACGCGCCATCTTGTTTGATCATGCAGGGGCGATCGTCGGCATCGCACAACGCGAATTTCCGCAGATCTTTCCGCAATCGGGTTGGGTCGAACACAATCCGCGCGACATCATGACCAGCGTATTGACCACCGTCACGGAAGTCATGCACAACGCCCAGGTGGACGCGCGTGCGATCGCCGGTATCGGCATTACCAATCAGCGTGAGACCACGGTCGTTTGGGACAAGACAAGCGGGCAGCCGATCCACAATGCGATCGTATGGCAGTCGCGCCAGACGCGCGAGATTTGCGATGAGCTTATCGCCGCCGGTTACGACAAGATGGTGCGTGCAAAGACCGGCTTGCTGATCGATGCCTATTTCTCCGGCACCAAGGTCAAATGGATTCTCGATCATGTTGAGGGCGCGCGCGATCGGGCCAAGCGTGGCGAACTTTTGTTCGGTACGATCGATACCTGGTTGATCTGGAATCTCACTGGCGGAAAGGTGCATGTGACCGACTACACCAATGCATCGCGCACCCTGATGTATGACATCCACACGCTGCGTTGGGACGATGAATTGTTGGCCATGCTGGATGTGCCGCGCGCCATGCTGCCTGAAGTACGTTCAAGCAGCGAAATCTACGGCACGACGTTGGGTCAGTTTTTTTTCGGCCAGGAGGTACCGATTGCAGGCGTAGCGGGCGATCAGCAGGCGGCGTTGTTCGGGCAAGCCTGTTTCGAGCCGGGCATGGCCAAGAACACCTATGGCACCGGTTGCTTTATGCTGATGAACACTGGCGACAAGGCCGTGATCTCCAACAACGGGCTACTCACCACCATTGCCTGGGGCTTGGACGGGAAGGTGGAATACGCGTTGGAAGGCAGCATTTTCGTCGCAGGTTCGGTTATCCAGTGGCTGCGCGATGGTTTGCGCATGCTTGGAAAAGCGAGTGACTCACAGGAATACGCCGAACGTGCCAGTTCCAATGAAGGCGTGTACATGGTGCCGGCTTTCGTTGGATTGGGTGCTCCGTATTGGCGTAGCGACGTGCGCGGTGCAGTGTTCGGTCTTTCTCGCGGGACGACCAAAGAACATTTTGTTCGTGCAGCGGTCGAGTCGATGGCTTACCAGACGCGTGATGTGTTGGCAGCGATGGAAAGCGACGCCGACCTTAAATTGAAGGAATTGCGCGCGGATGGCGGTGCCATCGCGAACGAATTTCTTGGACAGTTCCAGAGCGACATTCTCAACGTGCCGGTGCTTCGGCCGAAGGTTGCCGAAACCACGGCATTAGGCGCGGCTTTCCTTGCCGGTCTCGCAACGGGATTCTGGTCGAGCCGCGACGATATCGCCCGTCAGTGGGCTATCGATCGTCGTTTCGAACCGGCCATGCCAGAGGAGCGGCGCGAAGCGTTGTACGCAGGGTGGAAACAGGCCGTCGAGGCGACCATGGCTTTTAAGATCTGATGGTTTGATCGTTGCCGGAGCGATGAAGGACCTGGCGGCACGCCGACTAAAGGTGTCAAACAGTACAAAAGTCAGTGATCGCCCGAGTTGTCAGTCAGGCGTGCCTCATCCAGCTGCAACTTGCTGCGCAGCTTTGCCACATCTGCCGCCGTCACGGGAGAGGCGCGGTTGCCCCAGCTGTTGCGTATATAGGTGCTGACGTCCGCTATCTGCTGATCCGTCAGCTTCCAGGCAAAGCTCGGCATTGTCAGAGGGGAAGGGCGTGTCGGTGATGGACCCACGCGCACGCCCGCGAGAATGATGTGCAACACGCCCGTAGGATCGTTTTGTTGCGCTACCGCGTTATTTCCTAGCGGTGGGAAAAGCGTTGGCTGACCTACGGCGTTCTCGAGGTGGCAAGCGGTGCATGCATCCGAGAAAACAGCAGCGCCACGTTTGATCGATGCTGGGTCCGCAGCGGTTGAGTCGGCATCTGCGCTGGCAGGCAAGCTCTTCAGATATACCGCAATGGCATGGCGATCTTCATCCGTCATCATTGAGGTCGAATAGGTGACGACATCGCCCATAGGTCCGCCTGCCGCAGCGCGAGTATTGCGTCCCGTGTGTAAGTACTCGGTGATGTCGTCGATGCTCCAACGTCCCAGTCCCGTCCGCTCATTGCCGGTCAAGTCGGGCGATACAAAATTGTCCAGCAACCCGCCTTGGAAAGCCTTGCCCCGCGTATCTGCGCCGAACGGGTTACGTGGCGTGTGGCATTGGCTGCAGTGGCCAGGCCCCAGAACAATAGCTTCGCCACGAATCCATTCGGGGCTGGCGCCCTGTGGTGTTTGCGCGCCTGGTTGCGGCGGTAGCGAAATCACATTCCACAATGCGACCGACGCACGCACATTCATCGGAAAGAAAAGTTCATTGCCCGGAGGCTGATAAGCCACCGGAGGTGTTGTCTTCAAGTAAGCCAGCAATGCGTCATCGTCTTCGCGGCTCAAGTTGCGAAACCACGGATACGGAAAAGCCGGGTACAGATGTTGACCCTGAGCGTCAACGCCATCATGCATCGCTCGGTAAAACTGATCGGGCGTCCAATGGCCGATGCCGTGTTCGGGATCTGAAGAAATATTCGAGGAATAGATCACGCCAAAGGGCGTATTCAATCCCAGCCCACCGGCGAATGCGTCTCCATCGGCGCGCAAATGGCACGACAAACAGTCGCCTAGCCGTGCCAGGTATTGCCCTTGGCGAAGTTGCGCCGCATTGGGGCCATCCGGGATAGGTTTCAGCAAGATCCTCGCCGCCGCTACCGATGTCACCGGCCCGGTGGGCAACGCGGCGACGTGGTTGAGGCTCCAAGCGAAATAGGCGCCAGCAATAAGGCTGAGGACAACCAGCACCCCTACGATGCGAAGTAGCATGCGCATGGCATTAGGCCTGTACTAATGGACCGGGATTTTTAAGATATTGCTGCAGGATCGCTTGCGCCGAGTGATACGCCAACGCGGCCACGGTGCCTGTCGGGTTATAGCCGGCGTTTTGAGGAAAAGCGCCAGCACCCATCGAAAACACGTTGGATACATCCCAGCTTTGCAGGTATTTATTGATCACGCTGTTGGCGGGGCTATCGCCCATGATTGCTCCGCCGGTGTTGTGAGTGGTTTGGTAAGGCACAACGTTCCATGAGCCCACGCGTCGATTGAGTTTGATCTCACGAGGATTCATCGCCTTGGCAATCTCGGCTGCGCGATCCGTCAGGTAATCTGACATCTTGTGCTCGTTGTCCGAAAAGTCGAACGTCATCCGCAGCATGGGCCGGCCATGGACATCTCGGTACGTAGGATCCAGGTCGAGATAATTTCCACGATGGCTCATGCACGAGCCATGCACGCTCAAGCTGAAGGAGCGCAGATAATTCTTGGCCGCCGCATGCTTCCACGCCAGGCCCCAAGCAGGAGTTCCTTGCGGCGTGTAGATCATTTCGATGGGGCGCCCACCCGTAATCATGCCGGCGATGTAGGCGCCGCCGATAAAGCCCAGGCCTGAGTGATCGAAATTGTCGCCGTTGAAATCGTCGACCACGGTAGCGAGCGCACCGGCGCCGATAAACGGATTGATCAGCTTGTCATCAAAGAAAACATTCACCGATGACATCGTCTGGTATGCGTAATTCTTCCCGACTACACCGGCGCCGGTCTGTGGGTCATACGGTGTGCCAATGCCTGATAGCAACAACAGCCGAACATTCTGCAGAATGTAGGAAGACAGAATCACGATCGACGCTGGCTGGAAGAATTCCTCGCCAGCGCTGTTGACATAGGTGACGCCGGTAGCGTGCTTGCGATCGGGAGATAACTCAACCTTCAGCACCTCACTTTCCGTGCGCAGCGTGAAATTGGGCTTAGCCATCAAATACGGCAAAACGGTAGTTTGCGGGCTGGCCTTGGAATAATTGCCGCAACCGAATTTTTCGCAGAAGCCGCAGTACGTGCAGGCGCCCAGTTGTGCGCCAAGATTATTGACGTAGGGCTGCGATAGATTGCCGGTGGGGTGCGGAAACGGATGTCGCCCGAGTTCCGCCGCCGCTTTGCCGAACAACGTCGGTCCGTACGTTTGCGGCATGGGTGGGGTAGGGTATTCCGCCGAACGCGAACCCTCGAACGGATTGCCACCCGGTTGAATCTGGCCGTTGAGATTGCCTGCTTTGCCGCTGGTTCCGCAAAGCACGTCGAATTGATTGTAGAAAGGTTCCAGCTCTTCGTACGTCACACCCCAATCTTGCACCGTGAGATCGTAGTCGGTAACCGAGTTCTTTCCGTAGCGTTGTTCGTTATGACTCTTGGTCAGGAAATCCGAAGGCAAGAATCGCCAAATCTGGCCATTCCAATGCACGCCACCACTGCCAACACCTGTGCCTAGAAGAAATGAGCCGAGATGCCGCATGGGTAGTGCGGTCTGGTTGACGTTGTTACGGATGGTGAGCGTGTCGTCGGAGACGTTTTGAAAAAGATGATGCCGCCACATATAGCGCAGCTCGTCCTGAGCAAAACCCGTTGCAAAATCCGTGGGTGTGTCGCGCCATGGACCTCGCTCCAGAGCCAGCACCTCAAGGCCTGCATCGGCCAATTGCTGGCCCACGATCGCGCCAGTCCAACCAAATCCAACGATGACTACGTCAACAGGCTTTAAGGTCGTCGCCATATTCAACCCTCCCCGTTCCAGCCAGGACGACCTTTGAACCCCACGGGCGGGAAGGGCACCGCTTCACCGTGGCGAGTCACCCATTCCCGGTAGTCGTAATGCGCACCTGGGAACCCAATCATTTTCCATGCGGCCATGTCCTTGTTGCCGCCGTAAATGGGATCGGAGAAATAACCTTCCTTGGTGTTCTGCAACAGCATGGCGAAAAAAGTCTTGGCATCAACGCCGTCTTCTAGCTGGATGGCGCCGCTCTCCATGCTCTTCAACAACTTGTCGCGATCATCATCAGAAAGATTCGCAAAGTCCGCACCGTTGAAGTTCGCGTGTGTATATTTGTCGATCGCCGCAATGGCTGCGCGATACAGCTGCGCCGGCGAAAAACGGCTCTGATAACCTTGCTCGGGCGTGCCCTTAGGCCATGGTCCACCCAAGTAATAGTGATCGCCGCGGCCGTACGGTCCCGCCAGTTGCCGATCTATAAAAAAGGGCACGTTGGCTTCAACGGCCCCGGGCCCTACTTCGTCGTTTGGAATAAGGCGGCTGACCGCGGCCTCGATGAACACTCGTTCGGCAGGAGTGAAGAACTTAAAGTCATCGCCTGAAACGCCTGGCGGTGCATCCGCCTGACCCTCGGTCCATGGGACGCCCCCCTTATAAGTGCGCGGTGGCGCTCCAAGCTCTCCATCGCGCACCGTGGCGCCGATAGCGCCCGCTAGGCCGGTGCCCGCCACGACAGCGCTAGTGATCAGGAAGTGACGACGACCAGGAACTGGCTTATCCATGGTACCCCTCGCATTGTCGTAAGACACCGGTGGGTGAGACCTGGATTTCTCCCGGAGCTGATAGCCGGCCGCGAGGCATCCAGCGATTCAAGCAGGGACAGCTAATCTCGACGATCGAGAGGGCATTGTGCGTGGTTTGCGACTCTATTCTCTTTTTGCTTGGAATAAGTGAGGAATTCGTTTGCTAGTGGAGGCTGTATGTCATAGCGCCGGATGTTACGGGCTAAGTGTGCGCGCCGGTAAATGAGCAAGATGCATCTAAACTAGGATGTCAGCGATTACGGCGCGCTTGGGTGCCCAGTATTCGTAGACGTCGGCTTCGATCTGGGAGTCTGATCGGCGACCGAATACCTCTAGTCGTGCGGCATGTTGCCTTAAGGCGGCATACCGCATTCGGAACGTCTTCTTCTACGGTGAATGCATCATGTTCAAGCATGTGACTGTACGCAATCTGATTTTCGCTTCCATCGCATGTCTTGCGCCATGCATGGTCCAGGCACAGGAGGCCAACACCTTGAGTGCCCAGGAAAAGGCGACCGGCTGGCAGTTGTTGTTCAACGGCAAAAATCTCGATGGCTGGCACTCATACCTGCAGAAAGGGCCGGCCAAGGACTGGAACGTCGACAACGGCGCGATCATGCTCGAGCGCTCGCGTACGGGTGACGAAAAGGATTTCGCCGATCTGGTCACCGACGCCGAATACAGCAATTTCGACCTGAAGCTGGAATGGAAGATGACGCCGTGTGCAGACAGCGGAGTCATGTTCTACGTGCACGAATCAACGAAATATGCAGAAACTTATGAAACCGGTCCGGAAATGCAGATTGCCGATCTGGTCTGCACAAAGCCGGACAGCCAGGTTTTGTACGAGCGATCTGGCGATCTCTTCGACCTCATTTCATCGGATGTCGAGCGCGTGCATGAGGCGGGGAACTGGAATCAGTTTGAAATCATTGCCGATCACGGCCACATCCAGTTTTTCCAGAACGGTCACAAGGTGATCGACACTTATTTTTGGAATGACGATTGGCGGAAGCTGGTTGCACACACCAAGTTTGCTCAGTGGCCCGATTTCGGCACCTTCCGTACCGGACATATTTCCCTCCAGGGTACCGAGGACAAAGGCGAGCTGCCGATTCGTATCTGGTTTAGAAACATCAAGCTGCGACAGCTTTAAGTTGTTCGGCGACGGCGGCTAGGGCAATGCCTCTATCCTCCGTCGCAGTGGGTTGCGATTACAGATTCTTACTTGACCACTTGGACCAGCGGCTTCCCTTTTTCGACGACATACGTCGAGAGCTCGGATGCATTGTCGCTGCCAATATTCTTCGCGCTGTGAACGACACCTTTGGGGACAAAGAAAACATCGCCTGCCTTGAGCGTTACGGGAGGCTTGCCTTCGAGTCGATACTCTAGCGTGCCGGCAAGAACGTAGACGATCTCTTCACCGGGATGCGTGTGATTCGGGACACCTTTTCCTGGGTCGAAGTCGACGCGCACTTGCACGGTCTCCCATCCAGGGATGCTGAGGTCGTGGCGCTGAAGTTCCGTGCGATGAGTTCCCGTCTGCTGCGCCTGTGCGGGTTGGAGCACCAGGGCGCCGGCAAGGGCCAGCACGGTGCTGGCGATGATTCGAGTCGTTTTCATGTCGCTCTCCTCAGTAGTCGGCATCTAACCCAAAGATATTGCCTTCTTTCGACCAAAGTACACGCGATGCCGCTACAAATCGGTGAAATGCTCAGGCAGAAGTTGCGAAGAGAGAAATCGCGGCTCGTTGCGTTGTATGGGTAACCCTGCGCTCAGGTCATCGGCACATTCAAGGGGTGGAATCGGCCGTGACTTTTTCGGGCATGGGCAGTTGTAGTGCACGCTGACGCGCCGGTAGGAAAGGATAGATCAGCCATTGATAGGCTGCGGCGCCGACGATGCCACCCATCAACGGACCGACGATGGGAATCCACCAATAGTCGTGAGGTGCCGGCAGCGCGGAAGAGCCCCAGCCAGCGAAATAAGCGAATAAGCGCGGCCCGAAATCGCGCGCAGGATTGATGGCCCAGGCTTCCAGGTATCCCATCGACGCGCCGATGGTCGCCACTAACAAACCAATGACCAGCGCGCCTGAATTGGCACCCGGCGCCATTTCGTTGTGCTGCTCGGTGATCGCGAAGATGCCGAACAAGAGAAATGCGGTGAGAATGACCTGGTCGAGCAACGCGTGCATCGGCGTAATGACCAACCCAGGATGCGTGAAGAACACATCCGCGGCGCCGCCGGCCTCGCGAGTAAAGTGATGTGCTTGGTTGTAGTGATCGATCACTGGCGCAAACAGCACGTACACGATGGCTGCACCGATGAACGCGCCAACCACCTGTGCAATGCTGTAGGGAATCACTTTCTTCCACGGGAAACCGCGGAACATGGCCAACGCCAACGTCACGGCGGGATTGGCATGCGTGCCGGACACCGATCCGGTCACGTAAATCGCGATCGTCACTGCCAGGCCCCATGTGATGCAAATGCCCCAGTAGGCATTTGCATACGGACTTGGATCATAGAGTACGGACATGCAGGCGGCGGAGTTGCCAAGACCGATGATGATGAAGGTGGCCACGGCCTCGGAAATCAGCTCGCCCATGTTTTGGCGGCTCATCGCTGCAGTTCCGCTATGCATCGGACGACGAATGTCTGTGGAATGCGCGTCGCCTGACTCCTTCATGGTCTTTTCGCTTTAGCATCGAATGCCAACTTCATGGTCTTTTCGCTTTAGCATCGAATGCCAACCATTCCAGCGTGAACCAAGCCGACGCTGTCGTGCCTGGTGCGAGGATGGCCGGCTCGAGATTGAAGGCGTCGGGCGGCCCGCTTTGTGGTTCTACACAGGTGGTTTGTGCCGGTTCGTCGTAAACCACCCAGTGATCACAGTCAGACGTCAGACGCAGCGTTTGTCCCGCGCGGTGCAATGACACTGGGCGCGTGTTGATGAAACAGTCGTCCCATGGGCCAGGTGGCGGCGGTTGCAATGGGCGCACGGCGATACCTTCGGCATCACGGGGATAGGCCGCGTCGGGCTGGAAGTCGATGGCGTCGGGCTTGGGAAACCATGGATGCCAGCCAAGCACGGGTTTTGGCATCGCTTGCGCGCCAGCGGTGATGGCAAGTTCTAGACGAAGCGTACGGCCTTCCATGGTGATGCGCTGGAGTGCGGTGCCTCCGAAGGGCCAGCGCTCGTCAGTGGGCAGCGCAAGCGTCAATTCGACGTGCGTCGCGGTGTGCGTCGCTACTTGCCATGCCAACGCGAAGCCGACGCCGTGGATGGCATGGGTACCCAGATTGATCGGTAACTGGTAAGTCTGTCCGTCGAAGCGGAAGCACCCACGACGGATACGCCCGGCCCACGGCAACATGGGATAACTGCCCCAAGCGATTGCGGCAGCGCTTGCTTCGCTGTAGCTGGCCAGCCATGGGACGCCTTCGCAGATGATTTGCGCGATGCGTCCACCGGCATGCGGAGCGATGGCCACCGCCAGCGCGTCGTTACCGATGTGGATCAACTCACCAGGCGGCAGCGGTTGTTGCGCGACATCGAGTGTCACGTTACTTGCCATAAGGGTGCCGCGTGAGAATGCGGCCGTCCTCGTCGTAGCGCAGCTCGGTGACCTTCATCGAGCGCAGATGAGTGACGCCATCGGAAAGCAGCGAGTCGTGGTAGTACAGCCACCACTTGCCATCGAACGCCACGATGGAATGGTGCGTGGTCCAGCCCACCACCGGTGTGAGGATGACGCCTCGCCATGTGTATGGACCATACACGTTGTCGGCGGTCGCGTAGCAGAGCAGATGAGTGTTGCCGGTGGAATACGACAGGTAGTACTTGCCACGATACTTGTGTAACCACGGCCCTTCGAAATAGCGACGTGCGTGGTCGCCGGCACGCAACGGTTGGCGATGCTCGTCGAGGATCACGATTTCGCGCGGCGGCTCGGCGAACTGCTTCATGTCGTCGGTGAGTCTGGCGATGCGCGGGCCGAGCGCGGGTTCGTCATCCGCCGGTTCCGCGTTCGTTTGCGCGTAGATGTTGTCGCGATAACTCTGCAACTGGCCACCCCACAGACCGCCGAATGCCATGTAATGCGTGCCATCTTCATCGCGTAACACGGCAGGATCGATGGAATAGCTACCCTCAATCGCTTCCGGCTCGGCCTTGAACGGACCTTCGGGCCGGTTGCCCAGCGCTACGCCGATCTGGAACAGGCCGTCGGCGCATTTAGCCGGAAAGTACAAGTAGTACTTGCCATTTTTATAGGCTGCATCCGGCGCCCACATCTGTTTTTCCGCCCATGGCACATCCTTGATGTGCAGAGCTACGCCGCAGTCCACCGCGGCACTCGTCGGCGTGTCTTGTCGGAAGACGTGGTAGTCCTCCATGCAGAAATGGCCACCCAAGTCGTCGAAGGGCACGCCACCATCGACGTCGTGTGAGGGATAAATGTAGACCTTGCCTTCGAAGATGTGCGCAGAAGGATCGGCCGTGTAGATGTGCGTCACCAGTGGCTGCGAGATGGCGCGTTGCCGGAAGTGGTCGAGTTCGGCGGGACTAAGATCGTCGGACATATCGGCTATTCGTCGATGGTTGAAAGTTCAGGCTGCAGCGGCTTGCACGCGGCGCGCGGCCAGTTCTTGCTCGATGTGTGTCTCGGCGCGCTTGTCGATCTTGTAGAGGAACAACAAGGCCACGCCGAGCAGGAAAGGAATGGAGCAATACACGCTCACTGCCAGTTTGATGCCGTGTACCGTCGCCGCTGATTGCACGGCTTGCTCCGGCGCGTACCCGTAGGTGGAGAGAATCTGCGCCACTAGCGCACCACCGATCGACAAGCCGGCCTTCAAACCGCACAGGATCGCGGAGAACACGATGGCCGTGGCACGGCGGTGGTTTTTCCACTCCGAGTAGTCGGCCACATCCGCCACCATGGCCCATAACAGCGGCGTCGTGATGCCGTAGAAAAACCCGTGCAGCATGTAGGAGAGAATCACCAAGCCCACCGACTGCGGCGAATACAGCGCAAAGGCCAGCAGACACATGGTGGAAAGCAGCAACGCACCGCCGAATACGTCACGTTTGCCGTAGCGCTCGGCCAGTCGGCGCGAAAAACCGATTCCGATGATCATGCAGATGATGCCGCCTGCGCTGAACAGGCTGAAAGCCGACGTGGGTGCATCCTTGGGCCACTGAAAGCCTGTGAGTCCCACGCTCACCAACAACGCATTCAAGCCGGCAATGAAGTGGTTGAAGCCGATGTTTTCGAGGAAGCGCGCCAGGTCGTCGCCGTCCAGGTAATACTTGAAGTAGTACACATACATGCCGCCCTTCAACGCCAGCGTGACGAACACCAGCACGGTCAACGTCAGCATGATCTGCCATGGGCGATTGGCGGCGAGGTCAGTGAGATCTTGCCGAATGCTGGAGCCTTGTGCCGCCATCGATACGACGCGCTCACGCGTGGTGAAAAAGGTAATCAGGAAAAAAACCGTGCCCACCACCGCAAACAACGCCATGACGTGCTCGAAACCTTTTGCCTTGTCGCCATGACCAAGGATCAGCACCAGCGGCAACAACAGCACCTGGATGATGAACTGCGCAATCATCACCGCCACGAAGCGGTATGACGAAAGACTATTGCGTTGATCCATGTTGCCGGTGAGCACGCCGCTTAACGCGGAATAGGGCAGATTGTTGGCGATGTAGATGCCCATCAGCAGCGTATAACTGGCAAGCGCATACGCCACCTTGCCGTGCTCGCTGAAGTTTGGCGTGCTGAAGGCGAGCAACGCGAATACGCCAAATGGGATCGCCGTCCACAACAGCCATGGCCTGAACTTACCCCAGCGCGTGTGTGTGCGATCGGCGACCAGTCCCATCACCGGAGTGAACACAAAGGCGCCTAGCAGGCCAACCGAAAAAATCACCGTGGCCGCCGTTTCGGCAGGGATGCGGTACACGTCCGTGTAAAAGAAGGCGAGAAAGCTCACCAGCGTCTGGAAGATCAAGTTGGCAGCAAGGTCGCCGAGGCTGTAGCCGATCTTCTCCATCACGGAGAGTGCTTGCGGATTGTCGTTGCTCATGCGCGCCGATGTGCCTGTTGGATACCGGCCGCACGGATGCGCGGCGTTGGATGTCTGCCCCACTGCGGAACCATTTGGCCCGCCGTCCCGGGCCACGAACTTCGCCAGCCATTGCGGCAGCTGATTCGGGCGGAACACCGGAAAGGTAGCGCTAACAATCCTGCTCGACACGCTGCATGGCAGCAATTTGTCTTGTGCCAGGGGCAACGCCTGAAGGAGACCAAGAATGGCGCGACAGTTGCTGCAGTGCATATGACTTTGACCAGCGTTCCTGCAATGATTGGTAGCGCTACCATAAATCTGTGGTGCGGCACGTTTGCTGTCGCTGGACGATGGATTCATCTCTCGGGGGGATCATGCGCAAGACCATCATCAAGTTGTCGGGCCTGTTATTGCTGTTGCCGTTCGCGCTTCATGCGCAGCAAGGGCCGCTGGCTGCAGGCCAGCCGAAGTTCCTGGGCAGTACGTACAGTGCCAAGCAGGCACAGGATTTCGCCAATTACTGGAACAAACTCACACCGGAAAACGCTGGCAAATGGGGCAGCGTGGAGGCGGTGCGTGGCCAGTTCGACTGGACGGCCTTGGACGATGCGTACCACTTTGCCAAGACACACGGCATCCTGTTTCATCTGCACGTACTGGTATGGGGTCGACAGCAGCCAACATGGATGCTGCACCTGCCGCCAGACGAGCAGCGTAAAGAAATCGAGAAATGGATGGACGCCGCCGCGGCGCGTTATCCCGATGCGGATTTCGTCGAGGTGGTGAACGAATCGCTGCATCATCCGCCCAGTACGCACTACAAGGATGGTGGCAACTACCTACAGGCGCTGGGTGGAAAGGGTACAACCGGTTGGGACTGGGTGCTTACTGCTTTTCGCATGGCGCGCACGCGCTTTCCGCGCGCCAAACTGCTGATTAATGATTACAGCATCATCAACACGCCCAAGGACACGGCGCGCTATCGTTCGATCATCGAACTGTTGCAGCACGAACACCTGATCGACGGCATCGGTGTGCAGGCTCATGCCTTCGAAACGCACGGCGTACCTGCGACTACATTGCGCACGGACCTCGACACGCTGGCCGCCACCGGCTTGCCGATCTACATCACCGAGATGGACATCGACGGTCGTGACGATGCCAAGCAGCTGCGCGAATACCAGCGTGTGTTCCCGTTGTTTTGGGATGATCCTGCGGTGAAAGGCATCACCTTGTGGGGGTTTCGCCCAGGCTTGTGGCGCCAGGAGCAGGGGGCGAATCTGATTCGCAAAGATGGCAGCGAGCGTCCCGCGCTGGTGTGGTTGCGCGACTATGTACGCGCAGAGCATCCAAAACAGTGATGCGCGCCGTATAACTCACCGACGCAGGTTGCGTGATGCTTGGTGGTGGAGATCGGCACTTTTTGCGCCGATTTCCATCAGGTTTCCGCCACTGCCGATGCAGCGAGCGTCACTAGCAAGAAGGCAACCGTGCGAAAGCGTGCCGTGGCGCTCATGGCACGCGTTCCGCAATCAATGCGTAGCTGGCAGGTCCAACTGGAACGGTCCGGCCGGCAAACCGCTTTCGTCGTAGAGATTGACGAGCGGGCTATCGGCCCATGCGTAGCGCACGCGCGTAACTGTGAGTACTGAAGCGTGCAAGATCACTTCATGATCGTTGCGAATCTCCGCATGGGCATAGCGGCAGCTATCGTCTTGTGCGCCGCATAGTTCGAAGCCGAGCAAGTCATCGGCGCCATGGGCAAGCAGCTTGCCGCTGATATCGCCGAAACTCACCACAAGCGCATCGCCTTCGCGCCGCGCCGAAAGTGGGATCGGACCGGATGGTGCGAGCGCTTCGCCATACACCACATGACGCGCCACGCGTGCCAGACGGCGACCAAGCTCTTGTTTGTTCGCGGGGTGGATGTCGCTGTGCTCGCCGATGTCGATAGCGATGGCCAGGCCGCTGTGCGAGTCTTCCTGCACCACCAGCCGCTGTGCTTCGCGCAGTTCAGCAGTGCCGCTTACGACCGGATGCGTGGGGACAGCGCCATAGTTGGCTAGCTGCACGATTAACAGCGGCAAGTCCGCGCCGAAGCGAGCGCGAAACTCGCCGCGCAGTGCTTCGAGTAGCTTGCGGTAACTGCCGGCTTCGCCGGTGTTGGATTCGCCCTGGTACCACAGCGCGCCGCGCAAACCGTAGTGGCCGAGCGGCGCGATCATGCCGTTGTAGAGCGTGGTCTTGCCCGAGGCCGACAGCCATGGTGCCAACGGCGGCGTACCGGCCGCCAGTGGCACCTTGCGGTATTGCCAGCCGGCATCGTCGAGCGGCACGGACGAACCATCCGCAAAATGCAGTGCGCGCGTCGAGGCCGGCCCGATGATGCCGCCTCCCGCATAGGTGTTGAGTGCATTTACCACGATCGTGTTGTCGCCTGCGTGCAGCAAGCCGTTGGGCAATGTGTAGTGGCGATCCGCACCACCGTAACTGCTGCCGACGCCGCGACCGTTCACCCAGGTTTCGTCGACTTCATCGACGTTGCCAAGCCATAGCGTCGTGGCTTGCGCGGCCTGCGCGGCGGTGAGCTTGACGGTGGTGCGATACCACAGCATGCCGTTGAAGCTGGTCAGTTCCGGCAAGCCCCATTGCTGGTAGTCGCCCATAGTGTGGGGTGCCTCACGCCATCCGTCGCTCGATCCGCCGGGTTGCCACGGTTCGTCACCGACCGCGGGCTCGGCTTTGGCGGTGTCGGGCAGCGCGCGCCACCACTTGGCCCACATCTCGCCCCATTGCGCGTTCGCTCCCTGCGGATCGTTGGCATATTGCGCGAGCACGTCCAACGCCTCGCCATTGCCGCCTGCTTGGCGTAGTGACGCGGCATCCAGCCATGCCTCGATGCGCGAGCCGCCAAGCGAAGCGTTGATCAGGCCCTGTGGCACCTTCTCCGTCTTCTGCAATTCGCGGGCGAAGTAGTAGCAGGCAGCGGAGAAATTCGGCACGTTATCCGATGTGGCAGAAAGCCACGGCGCCGGTCCAGCAAAGCCGTATTGCGGAGAGGGAGTAGCTGCTTGCGGCACACGCAACATGCGGATCGAATCGTTTTGTGCCCCTGAGATTTCACCATCCGCATTCAGCGTACGGCGCACAGGCAATTCCATGTTCGACTGCCCGCTGCATAACCACACATCGCCGATCAGGATATCGCTGGCCACTTGCGTCGTCGTGCCGGAACGCACCTGCAGCGTGTACGGGCCACCGGCCTTTTGCTCAGGTAGTTCGGCTTGCCAGTCGCCATGCTTGTCAGCACGTGCGGTAACGTGTGCTCCGGCAAAATCGAGCTGAACTTTCGCGCCGGGCGTCGCATGGCCCCACACCGGGATAGGGTGGTCACGTTGCAGCACGGCGTGATCCTGGAATACGGGGGCGAGCAGGGTGACGTTGTCGTCCGCAGCCTGTGCGCCGGCGCTGAGGCATAGCAGCGCAAACAGCAGGGCAGCACGCGGTTGAGGCCTCAAAACGTGCGGCAGGACGAGCTTTGCCATGAGTTATATCCCGGTGTGGAAGGAAAGTGTTTGGTAGTAGCCGCGCAAAATGGATGGTGCGAAGCGCGCCGGCGGCCGCAAGTTGTCGATGCTGGTATCGCTACCAACGAACGGGCATTTGTGTGCAGAATGGAGCGGAGTACCGAGGGCACCACACGTCCGCGTGCCGCTTCAGGGGAAACATCTTGCAGCAGCCCAGAAAAAAATCGATACGCCGCAAAGGCCGCGCCGTCACCATCATCGAGGTGGCCAAGCGCGCCAGCGTTTCGCCGATGACGGTGTCGCGCGTAGTCAATGGTACCGGCAACGTGCGCGAATCCACGCGCGAACGGGTCATGCGCGTAGTGAGCGAACTGGGCTATATGCCCAACCTTGCTGCCAGTGCGCTGGCAGGTGCGCAAGGCACGCGCATTGCGCTGATCTACTCCAATCCCAGTGCCGCCTACCTGCGGGAACTGCTGGTGGGTGCGTTGCGCGGCGCTACGCGCACGTCGGCGCAACTGGTCATCGAGGCGTGGAGCGAACGCGAGCCCGACGCCGAGCGCATTGCTGCACGTGAGTTGGCGCGCAGCGTGTCCGGCGTGATTCTGCCTCCACCGCTGTGCGAGTCGGACGTGGTGCTGACTGAACTCGTGCGTGCTGGCGTACCCGTGGTGGCTATCGCTTCCGGCCGTCCCCGTGCGAGCGTGTCCAGTGTGCGCATCGACGACTTTCACGCCAGTCACGAGATGGCGGCTTACCTCATCGCCAAAGGCCATACGCGCATTGGCTACATCAAGGGCGACCCCAACCAGACCGCCACGCAGTTGCGTTACGACGGCTTTCTTGCCGCGTTGCACGAGGCTGGCATCAAGCCGGATCGAACGCTGGTGCAACAAGGACGGTTTACTTATCGCTCCGGCCTGCGCGCTACTGAAAAGCTGCTTGCACGACGCAAGCCGCCTAGCGCGATTATCGCCAGCAACGACGACATGGCTGCTGCTGCTATTTCGGTGGCGCACCGACGTGGGCTGGATGTGCCGCGTGATCTTTCCGTCGTGGGTTTCGACGACACCTCTGCCGCGACTACCGTTTGGCCGGAACTGACCACCATCCGCCAGCCCATTGCGGCGATGGCCGATTCGGCGATCGACATCCTGCTGCGCGCAATCCGCAACAAGGAAGATGCCAAGGTCATGGTGGATCACGTGGTTGCGCATGTGTTGGTCAAGCGAGGCTCAGTAGCTGCACCGACGTAAGCCTCAGCCTTCCATTTGCTCCAGTTCCTTGCCGCGCGTTTCGCGCACCCAACGCAATACGAAAAACACCGATAGCGCCGCGGCCACCGTGTAAATGCCATAAGCACCAGCGAGGCCGATGCCGGCCAACAATATCGGGAAACTGACGGTGATGAGAAAGTTGGACGACCACTGCGCGGCACCCGCCACCGCTAGCCCCGAGCCGCGGATCTGGTTGGGGAACATCTCACCCAGCATCACCCACATCACGGGGCCCCAGGAGAGATTGAAGAAGCACACGTAGGCGTTGGCGGCGATGAGTGCCAGCTTGCCCATGCCAGGCGTGAGTGCCAGTTTGCCAGCAGCGTCCAAGGAAGCGGTGGCAAAAGTCAGCGTTACCAGAGCAAGCGTGATCGCCATGCCCAGTGAACCAATCCACAGCAGTGGCTTTCTACCGATGCGATCGATAAGAAAGATAGTGATGATGCACGCGCCGATGGACAGCGCACCGGAGATCACATTGATCAGCAATGCATCGCTCTCCGAAAAACCCACTGCCTGCCACAGCACCGCACCGTAGTAGAACACCACGTTGATGCCGACCAGTTGCTGGAAGGTGGCGAGGCCGATGCCCACCCACACGATGGGACGCAGCTTGCCGCGGGTCTTGTCGATGAGATCGGAGAGCTGGGGGCGATGGTGGTCGGTGGACAGCGAAGCGTCGATCTCGTCGAGCTTGATCGACGCCGCAGCGTGGCCATAGAGCTTGGCAAGTACCGCCAGCGCATCTTGCTGACGCTTCTTCACCACCAGGAAGCGCGGGCTTTCGGGAATCGTCAGCAATAGCAGCAAGAACAGCGTGGAAGGAATTGCCTGCATCCAGAACATCCAGCGCCACGCTGCCTGGCCTAACCATAACGGTTCGGTGGATGCGCCCGCTGCGCGTGCCAGCAGGTAATTGCTCAAGAACGCGCAAAACAATCCGCTGATGATAGCGATTTGCTGCACCGTGGCCAGCCGTCCGCGATAGCGTGCCGAGGCTACTTCTGCAATATAAGCCGGTGACATCACGCTGGCTGCACCCACGGCGATGCCGCCGACCAAGCGTGCTGCAACAAAGAAGATGGCGTTGCCCGCAGCGCCCGCTCCTGTCGCCGAGAGCAAAAACAGCGCGGCGGCGACGATCAGTACCGAGCGCCGTCCCCAGTAGTCGCCTAATCGACCGGCGAAGAAGGCGCCGAACGCGCAACCCAACAGCATGGAAGCTACTTCGAAGCCGACGCCAGCGGAGCTGGATTGGAAGGTTTGCTTCAGCCCATCGACCGTGCCGTTGATGACGCCACTGTCGAAGCCGAACAGAAAGCCACCGATGGTCGCCACGCAACTGATGAGGATGATGAAACGTGTGTTCTCCGTACCGTCGTTGTTGATGTCAGTGGCAGGAGCGAGCGTGATGCCGTGCATGTACTTCCCCTCAAGGGCAACGCAGTGGGTTCACTGCATGCTTGTCCCGATGTTGCTTGGTTGGATCGGTGCCCACCCCCGTGGGCGCCCAGACTTTCGGATGCGATACCGCCATGCGACGGCATCGCACCGGTCTCAGTTTTGCACCGCTTAGCGCACCAGATATTGGTTCAGCAGATTTTCGTAGCGCTCCTGCTTGCCACTGATCTGCTTCGGCTCACCGCTCGATGCCGCCAGCGCGGTGAGGTCTGTAAGGTTGAGCTTGCCGTCCTCGAAGTTCTTGCCGGCGCCGCTGTCAAAGCTGGCGTAACGCTCTTTGCGCCATTGTTCCCACGGCGACTTCGTAAGCAGCGCGTGCGCCACTTCCAGACCGCGCGCAAACGAATCCATGCCGCCGATGTGCGCGAGGAATAGATCGTCCAGGTCGGTGGATTCGCGGCGCACTTTGGCATCGAAGTTGAGGCCGCCCTGCAGGCCGCCCTGGCGCAGCACCACCAACATCGCGCCGACGGTGTCGTACAGATCGCTGGGAAACTGATCGGTGTCCCAGCCGTTCTGCGCGTTGCCGCGATTGGCGTCGATGCTGCCGAGCAGGCCGTGATCGGATGCTACTTGCAGATCATGTTCGAACGTGTGGCCTGCCAGCGTGGCGTGGTTGGCTTCGATGTTGAGCTTGAAGTCTTTCTCAAGGCCATGCTTGAGCAGGAAGCCAGCGACGGTGCCGCTATCGAAGTCGTATTGATGCTTCATCGGCTCCATCGGCTTGGGTTCGATCAGGAAATTGCCCTTCAAGCCGATGCTGCGACCGTAGTCGCGCGCCATCGTCAGGAAACGTGCGAAGTGTTCCACCTCGCGTTTCATGTTGGTGTTATGCAGGCTGGCATAGCCTTCGCGGCCGCCCCAGAACACGTAGTGCTCACCGCCCAATTCCACGGTGGCGTCCAGGGCGTTCTTCACCTGCACCGCGGCACGCGTGACCACGTTGAAATCCGGATTGGTGGACGCGCCATTCATGTAACGCGGATGTGAGAACAGGTTGGCAGTGCCCCAAAGCAACTTCACGCCGGTGGCCTGCTGGCGTTCTTTCGCCATCGCGACCATGTGCTTGAGGTTTTTCTCGTATTCGCCGATGTCGTCGGCATCCGGCGCAAGGTCGATGTCGTGGAAGCACCAGTACGGCACGCCCAGCTTGGAGAAAAACTCGAATGCAGCGTCCACCTTGGCTTCGGCGGTGGCCAACGGCGTGGCGGCCGCCCACGGGAAATGGCGCGTGCCGGGGCCGAACGGATCGTGGCCGGCATTGCAGAAGGTATGCCAGTAACACACAGCAAAACGAAGGTGCTCGGCCATCGTCTTGTCGCCGATTTTCTTGTTGGCGTCGTAATGCTTGAAGGACAGCGGGTTGTCCGAGTCGCGGCCTTCGAACTTGATTTTGCCGATGCCAGGGAAATATTCGCGCTTGCCGATGAAGGGGGTACTCATGCTGAAAATCCTGTCGATGCCGATATGAGGTGGCTGGAAAAGAACGAGGGCGGATCAGCCAAACGCAGGCTGACGCTCCGCATACAAAGTTTTGGCGCCATCGAGATGACGTAGGAACTGTCGATAAACTGGCTGGTATGCCGCGACGGCCTGCGCGTCGGGATACGTGGCAAGCTCCGTATTGAGTTGCACGTGTTCGCGGGCGATGGCAGCGAGATCGGCGCTGGGGTTGCTGGTTTTCTCCAGCGCCCACAACGCCTGAAGTGCTGCACCCAGTGCGGCGCCTTCGGGCTGCGTGGGGACCTCCACCGGCAACGCGAATACATCGGCCACCATTTGTCGCCACACGGCGCTTTGGCTGCCGCCGCCGGTAAGACGGATCGCGTCGAATCGCATGCCGGCTGCCTGCAACAAGTCGTAGCCGTTGCGCAGGGCATACGTGGCTCCTTCCATCGCGGCGCGGTAGACGTTGGCACGAGTGAAGTTATTCAGGTCGAGATTGAACAGGCTACCGCGCGCGTGCGGCAGATCTGGCGTGCGTTCGCCGTTGAAGAACGGCAGCATTCCAAGGCCATTGGCGCCGGGCGTGGTACCGGCCATGACTGTATCGCCGTCACGCGTGCTGAAACCGAACGTTTTCGCTACGGTTTCAGTGGCGACCGTGCAGTTCATCGTGCAGATCAACGGTAGCCAGCCTCCGGTGGATGAGCAGAATGCAGCCCATCCGCCGGCGTCATCCACGATCGGCCGATCGGCATAGGCGAACAACGTGCCGGAGGTGCCAAGACTCATGCTAAGCACACCAGGCGTCACGTTGCCGGTGCCGATAGCGGCCATCATGTTGTCGCCACCGCCGGCGGAGACGCGCACGTTGTGCGGCAGCCCCAATTCCTCAGCGATGAGCGGTGAGATAGTGAAGCTGGCATCCGCGGTGGCCAGAGGCGGCAGCAACGCAGACAAATCTCGCTGGGCATCTGTGGCGGCAAGCAATGGTTTGGACCATTGGCGAGTGCGCACATCCAGCCAACCGGTGCCGGAAGCATCGCCGTATTCCATCCAGCGCTCGCCGGTGAGCCAGAAGTTTACGTAGTCGTGCGGCAGCAGGATGCTGGCCAGCCGCGCATAAGCTTCAGGGCGATGCTTGCGCGTCCATGGCAGCTTGGAGGCAGTGTAGCCGGCAAGAATGGGATTGCCGGCAAGCTTCACGCAGTGCTGCGCGCCGCCTACCGCACCCATGATTTCCTCGCATTCGGCTTGTGTGCTGGTGTCGCACCACAATTTGGCCGGTGCCAATACCTTGCCGGCCGCATCCAGAGGTACGAAACCGTGCTGCTGGCCCGACACGCCAATGGCCACCACGCGGGCGCGCAGGGCAGGGTCGAGTTTGGCGAAGCAGGCGCGGATCGCTTCGATCCACCATTCCGGGTGTTGCTCGCGGCAGCCGTCGTCGCGGGCAATCAGTTCCAGGGGCTGCCCATGTGTGGCCAATACGCGGCGATTGGCAGGGTCGTAGACGACCAGCTTCACGCTTTGGGTGCCGGCATCGATACCGACGACAAGACTCATAAAGGGCGATCCATAACGTAAGAGTGTTAACGCTACCAAAAAAGCTAAATGAAACGGGTCAGACTGGCAAGGACACCATCCATGCCTGGGGTTTAGTGGTTCGACGAAAAAGGGTTATGCGGCGTTGCGGAACAATCAGGCGCAAACGTCGCGCCACGCTGCGGCGCCAGGTTTTTGCACCACAACAAATTCGTGTCGCGGGCCACGTATGGACGATAAGAAGGGTATTTCATTGCCGCAACCGCAAATGAAGAAACATCAAAGCTTGCCTGCAATTTCGTAATTGTTTGATTTCGTGCCATCCGATTCACTACGCAAGCGTTGGACAGGGGAGGGCATGTGGATTGCTTCACTTAGGGTTCCACATGGGTCCATCGCAAACATCAAAAAATATCTTAAAGAACAACCAAGCGGCATTTGCCGCTAATGAATCATGCACGAGGGGAGCGCTAACATGATCGGTAAGACGCAATCGTTGTCACAGCAACAGCGACGCACGAACCCACTTTCGACGGCTTCGCTACCCAGCATGCGATTGGCCGCCGCCATTGCACTGGGACTGGCCTTCACTTACGCGCCGGTTGCACTTCACGCCCAGGACGCGAATCAAACTACGGCTACAGCGTCGCAGGCCAACGCGACGGGCAAAACCGCAGATGGCAAACCGACTGACAAGAACAAAGCGAAAGACCAGAAGGATGTGAAAGACCTGTCCGGCGTTACTGTGACTGGCATTCGCGCGAGTCTGGAGACATCGCAGTCGCTGAAGCAGAACGCCAGCCAGATCGTCGACTCGGTGACTGCGACCGATATCAACGCACTGCCTGATCGCAGCGTGACCGAAACCCTGCAGCGCATCAGCGGCGTGACCGTGGATCACTATCTGGCCGACGATGACCCGGACCATCCCTCCGCCGAAGGCAGCGCGGTGCTGATCCGCGGCCTGCCCTACGTCGCCAGCCTGCTCAACGGCGGTGAAAGCTTCTCGGCCAACAACGGCCGTGCGCTGAGCTTCGAAGATGT
>CAJCJD010000065.1 GCA_903970555.1 Vulcanimicrobiota bacterium | reverse complement strand
GTCTTGGATGCGGTACGCAAACAACTCGATGCAGGCTACGAGATCGGCCCGCAGCATCCGTTGGCTGGCGTCGTCGCCAAACAGATCTGCGAGCTCACCGGATTCGATCGCGCCGCGTTGTGCAATACCGGTTCCGAAGCGGTGATGGGAACCGTTCGTGTGGCGCGCACTGTCACTGGCCGCGATACGCTGGTGATCTTTACCGGTTCGTATCACGGTATCTTCGATGAAGTGATCGTGCGCGGCACGAAGAAACTGCGCTCGGTACCGGCGGCACCCGGCATTTTGCGCAACACGTCCGAGAATGTGCTCGTGCTAGACTACGGTACGCCCGAATCCCTCGCCATTATCCGTGAGCGCGCTTCGACGATTGCCGCAGTGCTGGTCGAGCCGGTACAAAGCCGTCGGCCAGACTTCCAGCCGCGAGAATTCCTGCAGGAACTGCGCGCGATCACTGCCGATGCCGGCGCCCTGCTCATCTTCGATGAAGTAGTCACCGGCTTCCGCTCGCATCCGCGTGGGGCTCAGGCTGTGCTCGGCATCGACGCCGATCTGGCTTCTTACGGCAAGGTGGTCGGCGGCGGCTTCCCAATCGGTGTCATTGCGGGCAAACGCAAGTTCATGGACGCGCTCGACGGCGGTGGCTGGCAATTCGGCGACGACTCGATTCCAACCGTCGGCGTCACTTACTTCGCCGGCACCTTCGTGCGTCACCCGCTGGCGTTGGCGGCCGCGCATGCCGTGCTCGATCATCTGAAGACCGCGGGAGCATCGCTGCAGGAACAGCTCAATGCACGCACGACCTCGCTAGTCGAGGAGCTCAATACGTTCTGCACCGGCGTGGGCGCGCCGATCAAGGTGACGCACTTCGCCTCGGTATGGAAGACCAACTTCCAGGAAGACCATCCGCTGCAAGATTTGCTGTTTGCGATGATGCGCAGCCGCGGCATCCATATTCTCGACAATTTCCCTTGCTTCTTTACTACGGCGCATCAGGAAGAAGACTTCGTGGCGATCGCCAAGGCGTTCAAGGAATCCGTGCTCGAGCTGCAGGAAGCCGAATTTCTGCCCCGCCGCAAGAACGCCGAAACCCGTTTGCTCGATGCCAACACGCCGCCCGTCGCCGGCGCGCGCCTGGGCAAAGACGCAGAAGGTAAGCCCGCCTGGTTCGTACCGCATCCCGATGCACCCGGCAAATTCATGATGGTAAGCGCATGAGGATCAGTCCATGAATGCCACTGAAGTCAGCATCGTCTCTACGGCCGTCGACTACGATCCGTTTGCAGATGTCGCACTCGCGCGCGTCGTGCCCGCAACGGAATCGCAGCGCGAAATATGGCTGGCCGCAAAGCTCGAGCCGGAAGCATCGCTTGCCTACAACGAATCGGTATCGATAAAGCTATCTGGCGAGCTCAATGTAGTCGCGCTGCAGGCAGCGCTTCAGGGTGTGGTCAATCAGCATGAAGCGCTACGCGCAACGCTGAGCGCGGACGGTAACGAGCTGTGCATCGCTGCCGATGTGAAATTAGACTGCACCTTGCGCGATCTGTCCGGATTGGACGAAAGCACACGCGAAGCAGACATTTCCTCGGCGCTCGCGCAGGCAGTTGGTGTGCCGTTCGATCTGGAACGCGGACCGTTAGTACGCGCCCAATTGCTGCGCCTTGCGGAGCAAGAATACCTTCTTGTCTTCACCGCACATCACATCGTTTGCGACGGCTGGTCGTTTGGCGTGATCGTGCGCGATCTCGCAGCGTTGTATGCGCAGCAGATCAATCAGGGAGACGGTCCCCTCCCCGCTGATGCCTTTACGGACTACGCCATCGCGGAAACGACGCGCGGCCAAACCGATACCGGCCGCGCCGACGAACAGTACTGGTTGAGTCGGTTCAGTAGCGCATTGCCTTCCTTGGATCTGCCTACCGATAGTGCGCGAAAGCGCCGCCGCACGTTCGCCTCCCAACGAGAGGACCGTGTGCTCGACGCCGCGCTGGTCGCTGACATCAAGCGTATGGGAGCCCGGCAAGGCGCGAGCTTCTATGCGACGTTGCTGGCTGCATTCGGCGCCCTGCTCTACCGGCTAACCGGTCAGGACGATGTGGTGATCGGTATACCGAGTGCCGGACAAGCCGTAGATGGCCGCGACAGTCTGGTCGGACATTGCGTCAACGTACTGCCGTTGCGCAGCAACATCGATCCGCAAGCGCCGTTCACGACGATGCTCAAGCAGCTGCGCGGCGACCTGCTCGATGGGTTCGATCATCGACAATACACGCTGGGCAGCCTCCTCGCACGACTGGCCATGCCGCGCGACCCCAGCCGATTGCCCCTCGTCAGCCTGCTATTCAATCTGGACCAGGCGCTGGACGAGCGAACGGTATCTTTCCCCGGACTGCGTTTTGAATTTTCCGGCAACGCACGCGCATTCGAGAATTTCGAACTGTTCATCAACGCGGTGCAAGTCGATGGCGGCCTGCGTCTGGAGTGCCAATACAACAGTGATCTGTTCCGTGGCGAAACGATTCGCTGCTGGCTCGACGCCTACGAAACACTGCTTCGAAATGCCGCCGCCAACCCGGACATCGCCGTGCAGGCACTTGGCCTTCTCTCCGAGAAGACACAACGTGACATGGCTTCACTGCAGCCGGAAAGCACGCCGTACCCGGAGCAAAAACTCGCACACGAATATTTCGAAGAACAAGCCGACCGGGTGCCGAACCGCGTCGCCGTGCAGCACGGTGCAAGGCACCTGAGCTATGCCGAGCTGGAGGCGCGCGCCAATCGACTGGCGCATACGTTGCGCGGACGCGGCATCCATCAAGGCAGCTTTGTAGGCATCGCCCTGACTCGTGGCATCGATATGCTGGCGGCAGTGCTCGCCGTACTCAAAACCGGCGCGGCGTATGTGCCGCTTGATCCACAATTTCCCGCCGAACGGTTGGCTTTTATGGCCGACGATGCGGGGCTGGCTGCACTGATCGTCGACGACGAGACACCGCAGGCCTTCGAATTTGCATCATCACGCGTGCTGTCATTGAAGCGCGACGCCGATGTCATTGAATCGGCATCCTCCACGCGCTTGCCGCGCGACGAAGCGGCGGCGACGCCCGATTCCCTGGCCTATGTGATCTTCACCTCCGGCTCGACGGGTCGACCAAAGGGTGTTTGCGTCCCACACCGCACCACCTCGAATCTGCTGACCAGTTCGCAACGCGTTCCAGGCATCGCAGAGGACGATCGATGGGTCGCCGTGACGACGCTGTCGTTTGATATCGCTTTCCTGGAATTGATGCTGCCGTTGAGCGTCGGCGCGGAAGTCGTCATTGCCGATCGCGACGATGTTCGCGACGGCGCTGCCTTGCGCCGTTTAGTGGAACAGAGCAACGCAACCGTGATGCAGGCCACTCCCGCTGGCTGGCGCATTCTGATCGAAGCGGGCTGGAATGGGCGTGAAGGCTTTCGCGCTATTTCTGGTGGCGAACCTTTGGCAGTCGACCTTGCTGAAGCGCTGCTACAACGTTGCGCTGAAGTGTGGAATGGCTACGGCCCCACCGAAACTACGGTGTATTCGACGTTTTGGCGCGTCGCCGATCCGCGCTCCGGTATTTTTATTGGACATCCGATCGCCAACACCCTCGTCCATATTCTGGACGACCATCTCGCACCATGCCCATTGGGCGTGCCGGGCGAAATCTACATCGGCGGCGCCGGCGTCACCGTGGGTTATTTGAATCGTCCGGAGCTCAATGCCGAACGCTTTCTGCCCGACCCCATCAGTGGGCAGGACAAGGCCCGGATGTATCGCACCGGTGATCGCGGCCGCTGGCTCGCCAACGGCATGCTCGAACATTTGGGGCGTTTGGATTTCCAGGTGAAGGTGCGCGGTTTTCGCATCGAATTGGGCGAAATCGAATGCGTCCTTGCCGACGCCCCGGATGTCGAGCGAGCGGTAGTGATGGCGCGTGAAGATCGCCCGGGCGATGTCCGGCTAGCTGCTTACGTCGTCATGCGCGAACACGCCACATTCGATGAAGCAGCCCTGCGCGATCAGCTCAAGCAGCGTCTTCCGGACTACATGCTGCCGCAGCATGTCATCCAGCTCGATGCGATCCCGTTGCTACCGAACGGCAAGACCGATCGCAAAGCACTCCCAACACCCCAAGTGCATTCCATTGCATCGGAAACCGCGCGTATCGCGCCGCGTAACGACGACGAACGCCGGGTGGCCGCGGCCATGGAAAGCGTTTTGTCTCTGCCTGACCTCGATGTGCGCGACGACTTCTTCGCGCTCGGCGGTCATTCATTGCTAGCTGCGCAACTTACCGCTCGCCTGAATCGCGAGTTCGGCATTACGTTATCGTTCCGCACTCTGTTCGACGCGCCGACGATTGCCGATCTCGCTGCGGCAATTGGCGCGCAAGTGGCCAGTGGCACTGCGCCTGCCACGCAGCCCATCTTGCCACGTGCGGATCAAAGTCGTGCCCCGCTGTCGTTGATGCAGAGTCGCTTGTGGTCGCTTGAAGAACTGCAGCCCGGTCGCGTCACCTATAACGCGCCGTCAGCGCACCGATTGCGCGGTCGCCTTGATGAATCCGCGTTCCAGCTCGCGCTACAAGCCCTGATGCAACGCCAGCCGATTCTGCGTACGGCGTTTCGTCGCGATGGCAACAATGTCGAGCAGATCGTCGCACCACATGTCGAGCTAAACCTGTTTCCTGCCGAGGATCTTTCCGCGCTTTCGGAAAACCAGCGGGAAGCCACATTGATGGAGCGCCTGCAGCAACTCACCGACACGCCATTCGATCTCACTCAAGCGCCCTTGTTCAGCGCCCGCATGTTCCGCCTGGGCGATAACGATCACGCCTTTTTTTTCATGCCCCACCACATCATTTGGGATGGCTGGTCGTTCGACATTCTGTATGCCGAGCTTTCATCGTTATACCGAGCGTTTAGCGAGGGTGCGCCGTCGCCGCTGGCACCGTTACCCGTGAGCTATGGCGACTTCGCCGCCTGGCATACGCAATGGCTGGAGGGGCCGCAGTTTCAGACGCAGCTCGCTTTCTGGCGCGAGCGCCTGGCGAAGATGGCGGATATCCGCGCGCTGCCTACCGATCAACCGCGGCGCCCGGGCATGTCAGGCATTGGCCGTACCGAATGGATTCGTGTGTCCAAGGAAGCGACCGACGCCATGCATGACGTGGCGCGGACTGCCGATGCCACGCTCAACATGACCCTGTTGGCGCTGTATTACGTATTGCTCAGCAGCATGGCCGGCGAAAGCGATCTGGTTGTCGGCACGCCGGTGCGTGCACGCAATCAAACCGAAGTCGAATCGGTGATGGGCTATTTCAACAATCTGCTGCCCTTGCATATAACGGTCGACAGCAAACTTTCATTCATCGATTTCGTTCGTTACGTCAAATGCGCGGCTATCGAAAGCTTCGGCCATCCCGATGTGCCGCTTGAATATCTGCAACGCGAGTTGCGCGTTGGTGCCGGTAGCGGCGCGGTGCTCTATCAGGCACTGTTCTCGTTCCAGGACGCGCGCCAACGCATCGTCGACTGGGGCGGACTGGCACACGAACAAATCTTGTTGTTCCAGAGCGGTGCCACCGAAGACCTAGGCTTATGGTTCCTTGAGAGCAACAAGGGCATGGTCGGCGGCGTCACTTATAACGCCGACATTCTGCAAGCCGAGACGGCCCGCCTGCTACGCGATCGCCACGTCGCGATGATGGCCCGCGTCTGCGATGATCCGGCACAACGCATCACTTCACTGACTGCGATCAGTGCAGCAGAAATGACGCAGGAGCGCGACTGGAACGCGACGGCTACAGCGATCCAGTTGCCAAACAGTGTACCCGCGATGCTCGAGCTGCAGGTCGATCATGCGCCGGACAAGATCGCGCTGACATTCGGCAGTTGGGGAACGCGTTACATCGAGATCGAACAACGCGCTAACCGTATCGCTCATTGTCTTCGCGCACGCGGCGCGGGCTTAGGGACTGTCGTAGGGCTTGCTGTAGAACCGGGCATAAACCGTTTGGCCAGCATGTTCGGCATTCTCAAGGTCGGCAGCGTATGCGTGCTGCTCGATCCCACGGACCCGGCCGCGCGCCTTAAAGAGATCATCGCAGATGCGCGCATCACCCTTTTGACCGGTGACAGCGCACTGGAAAGTCCGCTCCAATGGTCGCGCGCACAAGCCTTATGGCTCGATGCGGATACCGCCGAAGTCATTGACGCACCGAGCGATCGCGGCGCGTTTTTGACCGAAGCGGTCGACGACAACGCAGCAATCGTCGTCTACGCACCCGATTCCAAGGGAAGGCCCAGCGGCGCAGCGTTTACACATCGCGCCATCGCCAATGTGTTGCAAGGGCTGCGGGACTCGCTTGGCTTGTCGGCGGACGATCGCATGTTGGCAACTGCATCGCCGGCGATGAGCGACGCGATGATCGAAACCCTGTTGCCGATGGCGATTGGTGCCGAATTGATCCTTGCCAGCCAGCGCGAGACACGCGATGGCGAAGCGTTGGTCAAATTGACGCAGAATCATCGGGCCAGTGTGATGTGGGCGGCGCCCGATGCTTGGCAATCGATGTTTTCCGCGAATTGGACGGGCCGCGCGGACATGCAGGCCGTTTGTATCGGCGGCCTGCCCTCGCCCGAGTTGGCCGGGAAATTGGCTGAGTGTTGTGCGGGCATATGGAACGTGTCGGGCTGCGCTGACGGTGCGCCGGCGGCAACCTGCGGCCGCGTCGAACGACCGGCAGAAAGCCTGCATAGTGGGCGTCCGCTCGCCAATACATCGGTGTGGATTCTCGACGATCATCATCAGCCCCGCCCGATTGGTGCCATTGGCGACATCTATGTCGGCGGTGCATCGCTCAGCCGCGCGTTTGGCGTGCGTGCCGAAGCGGCGCATCCAGAGCATGCGTCGATGGCGTCAGCTGGCTCACCGAATATGCCTTTGCAACGCACGCATACTCGCGGGCGTTGGCTGGTAAGCGGCAACGTTCAGGAGATGGGCCGCACCGATCGTCGTGAACGGATTGACGGCCGGGATGTCGATCTGGCGACCATCGAAGCGGAATTGCTCAGCCAGCCGGGAGTCATGCGCGCCGTTGCGGTTGCACGCTTGAATCATGCTGCCGGTACGCGCATCGACGCCTATATCGTTGCCGCGCCCGATCATAAGCTGGACTCTGATCGACTGGTGGCCGCGCTTGCCGAGGTACTACCTGCGCATGAAGTACCGCAACGGCTGATATTGCTCGATGCATTGCCTTTGATGGTGAACGGCACGGTGGATATTGCCGCGTTGCCAGTGCCGGCCGAGCCCTCCGGGGAGGATGAAATCGACAGCGCCACCCAACCCAAAACCGCCAACGAGCAGTTGCTTGCCGCGCTGTGGAAGGAACTGCTGAACCTCCCACGTATTCGCACGAGCGACAACTTCTTCGATATTGGCGGCCATTCGTTGATGGCTGTCGATATGGCCGCACGTGTCCAACGCCAGACTGGCATGTCGCTGAACTTGTTAGACATCGCCAACGGTACGTTGGGCACATTAGCAGCAGGGTTATCAGAAGGCACGCCCTATGCGTCGCAACCCGCGAAACGCGGCTCGCTTTTACGTAACTTGTTCGGGCGCCGCTGACATGAATACATCGGTCTGGGGGAAACCGATGTTGGCCCACGCAAACAAGCGGCCTTGTTCGCGGCGATTTGCCGAACGCGCGCAGTCTTGCTGCGGCGATCGATATGCAACTTTCCATCACCGCTTCACCGCGCCCGCACTTCCCCAACACATCCACCAGCGAGGACTGCCTGCATGTTGACTCAGGAAGAAGGTCACGGCCGGGCATCCGGCATCCGCGGACGGGTGGCGGAACTGTGCTACAGCACCGGTGCCTTGCATCCGTTGCAACGGGTGCGCTCGTGGTGGCAAAAGGATTTGCGCATCCTGGCTTATCACCGGGTAATGCTGCTGCCCGACCCAGCCACTTACGACTTTGACCTGGAATTGATCAGCACCACGCCGGAACGGTTCCGTGCGCAAATGCTGCACCTTAAACGACACTTTTTGCCATTGCGATTGCGCGATGTCGCCGCTGCATTGGATGCGGGTGACTCGTTACCGCCCGATGCCGTGGTCGTTACCTTCGACGACGGTTACGACGACAACTACCGCATCGCCTACCCCATTCTGCGCGAACTGGGCATTCCCGCCACGTTCTTTGTCTCCACCGGCCATATCGATACCGGCAAACCGTTCGGTTACGACTGGCTTGTGCACATGATCCTGCTTACCACTGCGCCGAGGTTGGTCCTGCCGGAATTAGGCATGGATGTACCGATGCCACGCGATCGCGATCTTCGTCGCGCACTCGCCGGCACTGTGTTGCAGAACATGAAGAGCATCGATGCGATCGCGCAGGAAGCCATGATCAAGCGGTTGGAACACGATTGGCAGCTGCCTAGCGACAATACAGAGTCAGCAGATTGCCGGCCGATGACCTGGACGCAGCTGCGCGAAATGCACGCTGCAGGCTTCGAGATCGGTTCGCATGGCGTACACCATCGCATGCTGGCCAAGCTGTCACGCGATCGGATGAAAGACGAGGTGCGGCAATCCAAAGCGACACTGGAACGCGAACTCGATGCGCCCGCCTCCTTGATGTCCTATCCGGTCGGCGGCGATCGCGCTTTCGACGCAGAAGTGATGAGCGCCATCCGCGAGGCCGGCTTCCAATTGGCGGTCTGCTACATCTGCGGCACCAATCCGCAGCCGGCATCCAACCGCTATGCGCTTAATCGTCTGCCGGTCGAACGCATGATGGGCCCGGGCTGGTTTGCCGCCATGCTGGCGTTGCCGAGCTTGGTCAGCTATCCCACCGTCAATCGCGAGCCCGCTCACGAACAGGCGCATGCTTGATGTTTCCGTTGATCCTTATTTATTTGGTCCTGACCATCATCCGGCCACAGGAATACATCCCGGCTCTTGCCGCTGTCCCGATTTTGCCCGCGGTCCTGATTCTGGCTTTCCTGAGCTGGATGATCTCGCACGGCAAAACATTCAAGGCGCCGCAGTTTGTGATTCTGCCTGTTTTCCTGCTGATATTGATGATCTCGGTGGTCGTCAACGGCTGGACTGGCGGCGCGCTGGATCAGCTCAAGAAATTCGGGCCAATCGTAATCGCGTTCTTTGTCTTCGCCACGGCCTGCAACACGCAGCGGCGCGTGACGATCGCGATGGCCGTGTTCGTGCTCTGTTCAGTGATATTGGTCGCCCATGGCATCGGCCAGGTTAGAGACGGCGTGGGCTGGACGGGCGTGCCGCTTTCCGAAGACGGGCGCATTCAATACATAGGCATTTTTAACGACCCCAACGACCTTGGGCTCTTGTTTGCCTCCACGATTCCGATGGCGGTATTTCTCAGCACGTTACGCGGATTGTTGTTACGCGTGTTCTGGCTGGGCTGCGCGGCAGCGCTGTTCTACGGAACCTATCTGACCAATTCTCGCGGTGCATTGCTTGCCGTGCTGGTGGTCGCCGGTGGTTACGTCTGGTATCGGCGTGGACTCTTTACTGCCGGCACGTTGGGCGTGGTCGGGCTGGCATGCATGAAGTTGTTGTCGTCCCGTATGCAGCAATTGGACCCGGATGAAGAGTCGGCGTTTGGTCGCGTGGATGCGTGGTACGAAGGCTTGCACATGTTTCTGTCTCATCCGGTATTCGGTGTAGGCGCCGGCAATTTCACCGAATACAACGATCTCACCGCACACAATTCGTTCGTGCTCGTCTTGGCCGAAACAGGCTTTGTCGGCTACGTGCTGTGGCTGGCGTTTGTCGGTTACAGCTTCTGGATGATGCTGACCATGCTGCGCTATAAGCCGGATGGCATCGACGATCCGGAGCGTGCCAAAGCATGGCAAAGCGAACGGCGGATGGCGCTGGTGTTGCTGTTATCGCTATGCGGCCTGTTTGCGGCGGCGTTTTTTCTCAGCCGCAGCTATATGGTGGTGATGTACCTGATCACCGCTATGGTGGTGGGCTTCTACGTCAGTGCGCGGCAACGTTTTCCCGGGCTACGACTGTTCACGCTGGCGGATAGCGGATGGCGCTGGTTTCCGGCAGCGATAGGGAGCATTGCCGGGTTCTTCGTGCTGGTTGCCGTACTGCTGCGTACCTCCTCATGAATACACACCGGCCAGCCTTGCGCTACTACGCTGCCATGATGCATCGACTATGGCGCGTGGAGCGTGCGGCATGAGCGCCTTATACGAAACAGCGTTTCGGCGTGTGTTGTTTCCAGCTTATGAGACGGTCCTAAGGCGTCGTCGCACGCTGGCCTATCTCGACGATTACCAGCGCGACCAATGGCTGAATCCCGAGCAGATCGCAACGTTGCAGTGGGAGCGGTTGCAGCGGTTGCTCGAACACTGCTACCGCGAAGTACCCTACTACCGCCGGCGCTGGCGCGAGTTGGATATCGCGCCCCAAGACATTCGCAACTTCGACGACTATGCAAAGTTGCCGGTATTGACCAAAGCGGATATCCGCGCGCATTTCGACGAACTCAAGGCGGACTCCTTGCGCAATCGCCTGCTATACAAAGCCACCGGCGGCTCGACGGGCGAGCCGATGCGCTTTGGCTACACCCGCGAAAGCAACGATCGCCGAGCGGCCGTGATGTGGCGCGGCTACGAATGGGCCGGCTCGCGCATGGGGCGCCGCACCCTGTTTCTTTGGGGCGGCGCGGTCGGCAATCCTACGCGTACGCATCAACTCAAGGACCGCGTCTACAACGCTGTCTTCGCACGTCGCGTGCTCAATAGCTTCAAGATGACCGACGCAAACATGCCCGTGAGCCACTGCGGGTCCAGCACCACCACCG
>CAJCJD010000064.1 GCA_903970555.1 Vulcanimicrobiota bacterium | reverse complement strand
GGTTGAATACCTGCGCAAGCTCGACAGTGAAAAGACCGAATCCGGTCCGCAGCCTTTGACCGATCGCAGCAAGCTGCCGGTATCGCGCGCCCAGCAGCGCGTGTGGTTGGCTGAGCAGACCGCGCCCGATACGGCGCATTTCAATATCCAGGGCTGCTATCTCTTTAAAGGGTCGCTGGATAACGCCTGTTTTGAACGTGCTCTGCGCTATCTGATGCGCCGTCACGAGGCGTTGCGCGCGAACTTCGTCGAGCATCAAGGCGAGCTGCATCTGCAATTGCGCATCAAGGACGAGCCTCACTTCCACGTGGTCGATCTCACAGCACGGGATGCGGCGATACAAGGCGACGCGGTCAGGCAAGTGATTGCCGACGATCTGCATCGGCGGTTCGACCTGGCGCGAGACGCATTGTTTCGGGTCATCTTGATTCGACTTGCACAGGACCGGCACGTTGTCGTTTTCAATCTGCATCACATTGTCGCGGATGGATGGTCCGCCGGACTACTGATCGAAGAGTTCTGTCGTGCCTATGTCGCTTACCATGGCGAAGGCTGGATCGATGAGACGCCGCCGCGATTGCAGTACGCGGATTACGCGGCCTGGCAGGAGACCCGGCTGGAAAGCCCGTTACTGGATACGGGCCTGTCCTTTTGGGACGGGTACCTCAAGGACATGCCGCATCTTCACGCACTGCCGCTGGATCGGCCGCGTCCCGCGCGACAGCGTTTCCACGGCGATTCGCTGCAAGCGACGATCGATGCGCCGCTAGAGCAGCGTATCCGTGCTTATTGCCAACAACATAAAGTCTCCCTGTTTATGTTTCTGGAGACTGCGCTTGCCGTTCTGCTGGCGCGTTACGGATCGCAGACCGATATCGTTATCGGAACGCCAGTGGCCGGTCGTACACACCCGGATAGCGAAGGGCTGGTCGGCCTATTCATCAATACGGTGATGATCCGCACGCAACTGGAGCCCGGCGCTAGTTTCGATGCGCTGTTGAAGACAAATCGGGAAAACATCCTGGCGGCCTTTGACCAGCAGCAGGTGCCATTCGAAATGCTGGTGCAGCGACAGGGCCATCCGCGCAGCCAAAGCTATCACCCGTTGTTCCAGATCTGGTTCGTGCTGCAAAACAATCGCAGCGTGAGGTTTGCGCTGCCCGGCTGCAGCGTCGAGGCCTATACGGATCTGCCGTCGCCGCTCGCCAAGTACGAACTGAATCTCTACGCACATGAAGGCGAAGCGAGCATCCAGCTGGACTGGGTGTTCAACACGGACATTTTTGAACGCAGCTCCATCCACTACGTCGCGCAGCAGTTCCTAGCCTTGTTGCAAGGCATTGTCGACGCACCCGACCAGAATTACCTCGCATACGATATCTTTGGGTCCAAGGCTGTCGATAGTGCTGCGCTGCCAGCTTCCGTTGCGGCGCTGTGCGCGAACGAGAGCAGTCTGGTAGAGCATCTGCGCAAACAGCTGCGCGAGCCGTCGCACAATGCGGTTGTCTGCGATAGCGGGACCTACAGTTATCGGCAACTGAGTGAACGCGTGCAAGGCTATGTCGCAGCGATCCTTCGCAGCGGTAACAGCGCACGGGTTGGATTGCTGCTGGAGCGCGGGATCGACGCAGTCGCTGCGATGCTGGCGGCGCTGCAATTGCGGCGCACCTACGTTCCGCTCGATCCGGGTTATCCGCCAGAACGTTTAGGCTACATGCTCAGGCACGCGGGTTGCGACCTGATTGTCACCACCGCCAAGCATTGCGCTTTAGCCGCATCGATCGCGGGCGACATAGCCATCATCGATCGGCCTGAAGATAGTGGCCTCGACGACGTCATCGTCGACGCCCAAACGCCCGCTTATATCCTCTATACGTCCGGCTCCACCGGCCAACCCAAGGGCGTGACACAGAGTCATGCCGGGCTCGCCTATCACGCGGGCAGTTACGTGCACAGATTGGGCCTTACCGCCAGCGATCAGATTTTGCAGTTGGCCTCTTACAGCTTTGATGCCTCCGTGCTGGATACCTACGGCGCGCTGCTTGCCGGTGCCACGCTGCATCTGGCCGATGCGAAGGCAACCGCGCCGGCGCTGTTGCTTCAACGGATCGTGGACGCGGGCATTACCGTCTATCACTCCACTCCAACGGTATTTAAGTACTTGTTTGGCAACGCAGCATCCGGTGTGACACCCGCTATACGCGCGGTGGTGCTGGGCGGCGAAGTGGTTGACGAGCACAGTCGCAGCGTATTTCGCCGTGTATTCGGCACCGATTGCCGGCTGATCGGGCTTTACGGCGCTACCGAATCTTCGCTTACCACACTCAATGACATCAGCCACGCCGATATCGAAGCCGGCCTGACGATCGGTTTGGGGCAGCCCATCGATGGCACGCAGCTGATCCTGCGACGCGACGATGGCAGCGAAGCCCGAGTATTCGAAACTGCGCAGATTGCCATTAGAAGCCGTCACCTCGCGCGTGGTTACTGGAACGATGCGGCATTGACCGCGCAACGTTTTCTGGCTGTCGGAGATGCCGTTGGCGATGGTGCCGACGTTGACAGGGTCGAGTACCTCAGCGGCGATCTGGGTTGCCGTTTACCGGATGGCAGTGTGCGCTTTATGGGCCGGCGCGACTTTCAATACAAATTGCACGGCGTGCGAATTGAACTGGGTGAAATCGAAACCCGCCTG
>CAJCJD010000063.1 GCA_903970555.1 Vulcanimicrobiota bacterium | reverse complement strand
CGGGCCTCGCGCTTGGCGTCCCCTTGTCGCTAGGGTGCATTGTGGGACTTCTTCTTGCGCAGCATCCGGGCTGGATCGGCATGCAGGCGCATACCTGGCAATTCACGCTCGCCATAGGCATGTCTTGCTCGATCACCGCCTTGCCGATTCTGATCGTTTTCTTGGAGAAGATGGAATTGCTTCGGCAGCCCATTGGTCAGCGCGTTCTGCGCTATGCCAGTTTGGACGATGTTCTGATCTGGACTGTGTTGGCGATTGTCATGCTCGATCTCGAGCGACTCAAAACCCAGTTGCTGTTTCTGGTCAGCTTTGGATTGGTGACTGTTCTTTTCCGTAAGCTCATGGCAGCCATATCGGAAGTTGATCGCTGGTTCGCGGCGATTATCTGGCTGGCTACTGTTGCGTTCAGCGCGGAATGGGCGGGGTTACATTTCATGGTCGGCGCATTCATGGCAGGCGCGGTGATTGATCTGCGCTGGTTCGATCAAAAGAAGATGGATCTGCTGCGGCATTACTTGTTGTTGATGATGATGCCGGTGTTTTTTCTCATTACTGGCTTGAAAACCAATTGGTCGATCGGTGGCTTGACAGTGTTTGTGGCGGCCGGCTTGCTACTGATCGCAGCGGTGCTGGGCAAATTGATCGGCGTGCATATTGCCGGCCGCATCTTGAAGTGGGGCGAGGGCGAAGCGTCGATCATCGGCTGGCTGCTGCAAACAAAGTCGCTGATCACTATCGTGTTCGCGAATATCCTGCTGGACAAGGGGATCATTTCGAATGATGCCTTTACGGCGTTGTTGATCATGTCCCTAGTGAGCACGATGCTGACCGTTCCAGTAGTTTCTCCGAAACTGGCGTTGGATCCGAATCTGGCGACCAAGACGAGTTGAACGAAATATAGCTCTGGTCGGGCAAGACTATCTTTATCAATAAGGAAGACGATCCTACGTAGGAGCGCCGAAATTATTGCAGGGAGCGAAACGATGAAGACCGATACGTAGCTTGTTTATTTAATTTCACGCGCATGAACCGGGCCGATTGCGACTCGCGCGGACAAGCATGTGCACTTGAATAGGGAGCATGGCTCGTGACGATTGCAGCGAATTTCCCTTATCCATGGGCGAGCCCGATAAAAGACTGGGCCCCAGACTCATGGCAGCGGCGCGTCGCTTTGCAGCAACCGCGCTACGAAGATATGAACGAGCTTTCACAGGTAACCACTGAGCTGAGTCAGCTTCCACCGCTGGTGACCTCAAGTGAAGTGCTGGCGTTGAAGCATGCGTTGGCCGAAGCGCAGGAAGGACGAAGTTTTCTGCTGCAGGGTGGAGATTGCGCGGAAGCATTTGCCGATTGCACCAGCCCGATCATTTCCAATCGGCTGAAGGTACTGCTGCAAATGAGCCTAGTTTTGGTGCACGGGCTCAAGATGCCAGTGTTGCGGGTAGGGCGTTTTGCCGGGCAATATGCCAAGCCGCGTTCGACCGATAGCGAGATACGCGATGGCGTGATCCTGCCGAGCTTCCGCGGCGATATGGTCAACGGATTGGCTTTTACGCCCGAGGCGCGCCTCGCTGATCCGCGACGATTGATCCAGGCTCACGCGCATTCGGCCTTGACCATGAACTTTGTGCGTGCTCTGGTCGATGGCGGTTTTGCTGATTTCCGTCATCCGGAATACTGGGAGCTAGCCTGGGTCGAGCATGCGCCGCTGGCGGCCGAGTATCGTCGTATGGTCGTGAATATCGGCGACTCGCTGCGCTTCATGGAAACGCTAGCTGGACCCATTGATGGTTGTGCACGCGTGGATTTCTTCACGTCCCACGAGGCTTTGCTGCTGCACTACGAGCAGACCATGACCCGCCAGGTGCCACGTCACCAAGGCTGGTTCAATCTGTCGACGCACTTTCCTTGGATAGGCATGCGTACGGCAGACCTGAATGGTGCTCATACCGAATATTTTCGCGGCATACGCAACCCGATCGCCGTGAAGGTTGGACCTTCGATAGAGCCTGACACGCTGCTGCGGTTGATTGACGTACTCAATCCGGGCGACGAACCAGGGCGCCTGACCCTTATTCACCGAATGGGCTATGCGCAAATTGCCAGCGGGTTGCCGCCTCTGCTGCGCGCCGTGCAGAGCGCGGGAAGGCGCGTTCTTTGGGTGACCGATCCGATGCATGGCAACACCGAAAGCACGTCGAACGGCTACAAAACGCGCCGCTTCGACAATATTCGTGGTGAGCTGGAACAAGCGTTCGACATCCATGCCGCGGAAGGAACCCGATTGGGTGGTGTGCATCTGGAGCTTACTGGCGAAGCCGTCACCGAATGCATTGGCGGTGCGCGCGATCTCAATGAAGCTGACCTTGCCCATGCATATAAATCGGTGGTCGATCCGCGGCTGAACTACGAGCAATCATTGGAGCTTGCGATGTTGATCGTACGCAAGTCGGGCCATTTGGATCTACGAAACCTGACGACATCGCCGGCAAGCCATCTTATGGAATCGTGTTCGCCGGCGACGACGGCATGACGATCGGACAGTTAAGAGCCGACATCGCCGTCTTCATCGAAGAGACACACTAGATGGAAACGGAATATGTTGAGCGGCTAGAGCCAGGAGTAACGACGACATTATTACCAGGGTGGATTACCTTGCTACTGGCGATTGCCTGCGGAATGATCGTCGCCAGCCTCTATTATGTACAACCGTTGATTGGCCCCATCAGCGCTGCCTTGGGTCTGTCCCCACAGTCAGCGGGATTAATCGTCACGATGACCCAAATAGGTTATGGGGTAAGCCTGATTCTTGTGGTGCCGCTGGCTGACATTGTTGAAAATCGAAGCCTGATCGTCATGGCTTTAATTGCCAGTACATGTGCCTTGTTCATTGCCGGCATCTCGCAGCACGCGCCGATCTTTCTATTTGCTATGTTCTTTATCGGGTTGACTGCAGTCGCAGCGCAGATCGTCATGCCTTACGCCTCACATCTTGTCGCGCCGGCCGCGCGTGGTCACGCGCTCGGAAAAGTGGTTAGCGGCCTTATGCTAGGCATTATGCTATCGCGTCCCGCGGCAAGCTTCCTGACCCATCTCGGCTCATGGCGCACGGTTTTCTTGCTGGCGGCTATTGGCATGGCGGTTCTGGCTGGTGTGCTGATGCTTTTTCTGCCAGCGCGGCGCCCAGAGCCCAGCTTGACGTACGGCGCATTGCTCAGATCGATGCTACGGCTTTTTATCCAGACGCCGCTGTTACGACGACGCGCTTTCTATCACGCGTGCCTGTTCGGCGCCTTCAGCTTATTCTGGACGACTATTCCACTATTGTTGGCCGGCCCGGAATTTGGATTGTCGCAAGCTGGCATTGCGTGGTTTGCATTGGCTGGTGTTGCCGGTGCGATTGCAGCGCCGATTGCGGGAAAGTTTGCCGACAAGGGGCTGAGTCGACTGCTTACGGGTTTTGCGATCTTGCTTGTGGCGCTCTCATTCTTGATGACGTATGGAAAGGGCCATTTTTCGACCCGGCTAGCAATGTTCGTAGCGGCCGCCATCGTGCTCGATTTTGGGGTATCGATGAATTTTGTGGTTGGCCAGCGGGCAATCTTCGCTTTGGCCCCAGAATACCGAGGCCGTCTCAATGCCATATATATCGCCTTTTTTTTTATGGGTGGTGCCACGGGCTCTGCCGTCGGCGCGTGGACTTTCACGCAGTCTGGTTGGCTGTTTACTTCATGGATCGGATTTGCGCTGCCAGTGCTGGCGTTACTTTATTACTTCACTGAGCACCGGGTGCTCATCAGACCCTAGGTGCCGGACTCGACCAGCTGAAAGCAGTAGGTAACCTGTTCTTCGGTAAATCGTGACTTCTTCATTGCTCCTCCTTTGAGCCTTCTGGGTCTGGAATGACGCGACCGTAACTCTACTTTTTTTAGTCGTGTCGAAAAAGCGAGTCAAAGTTAATCTCTAGGAGATGAAGAACTCCTACCTAAGTAGCCGATGTCCGCCTGCCGATGGGCATCAGCGAAGCGACGCTCTAAAAAGTACGCGAATATGGGTGCAGCTGAACTGCAGCAGCTGCAAGAGAGAACAGCCGTCTCAAGCGATTGGTCGAAGACCTGACCTTTGGCAAGCAGATCCTGTATGAGGTGATTCAAAAAAATGTGAGGCCAATCCGCCTTCAAAATGTCGCTCGATGGATCCACGAGCGGTTGCAGGTGAGCACGCGACGCGCTTGTGGGCTGGCCCATATGCGGCCCGCAAATGAGTAGCACTCGTCCGTTCCCTGTGACAGAGTGTTGAACACCGAGCAATGGCAGGTGCCGCGGCTGATAGAGCAACGTAGCAAACCGTCCATGCCCCTCCATCGGCATGACGAGCGTGCTTGATCGTAGCCAACCTGGGTGGATAATCCCCCTAGCTTGCTGCTGGGCGTCAAGATTGCCATGAAACAAAGCCTGCGCCGAAAGCGACCGGGAACCCGAAGATATTTCCAACACTAAGCGCACGGGAGTCCATAATTGGACACTTTGTGGGCTCGACCGGGTACAACTGCATGAGCCGTATCAAATGCTTCCAAGCGTCGACTCGGAGATGCTATAAGGAGACAGGCCTTTGCCGAGGGGACATTTTGAGGTGGCCCGGCTTTTTCGGACACGTGAATTAAGCACTCATCGACAACAGCGGGCACTAGATAGCCGAGTGTTGATGTAGACGTTTGCGATTGTAGAAGCCTTCGATGTAGCTGACGATGGCGACTCTCGCGGCGTCGCGTATCGCGAAGACCTCACCATGGACGAGTTCGTTCTTCAGCGAGGAGAAAAAGCTTTCTGCGCAAGCGTTATCGTAGCAGTCGCCGTGACGGCTCATGCTAGGTAGCAGCCTATCGGCGGCCATCA
>CAJCJD010000062.1 GCA_903970555.1 Vulcanimicrobiota bacterium | reverse complement strand
TTACAACCAGGGCTTGTCGGAGCGTCGTGCGAAGATCGTGTACGACTACCTGACCTCGCACGGTATCGACGCGAGCCGTCTGGAAGGTCCGATCGGTCATGGTCTGAACGATCCGATCGACACCAACAAGACGGCCGAGGGCCGCGCCCGCAACCGTCGTACGGAACTGCAGGTTCAGCAGTAATCGAACGGCAAGGTGTTACCGAAAAGCCCGGCGAAAGCCGGGCTTTTCTTTTATTGTCCGGCTACGCTCCCGATCCTATGACGATGTCACGCACACGGCCTTCCGCCTCGGCTCCCAAGTTTGGTTTAGCGCGTGTACTCAGCAAGCTGGGTGTGTGTTCGCGCAGCCAGGCCGAACGTGCGGTACGCGAGGGCAGGGTGAGCGTCGATGGCCGTGTCGTGTTGGATCCGGAGCGCCCGGTTGATCCAGAGCGTCAGCGCATCCAACTGGATGGCGAGGCAGTCACCGCCGCCAAGCGCGTCTATGTGGCGCTCAATAAACCACGTGGCGTTATCGTAAGTGCAGCTGACGAACGTGGCCGCGACACCGTCTATGAGTTGCTCGCAACATCTGGCTTACCCTGGTTAGGGCCGGTTGGCCGGCTGGACAAGGCTAGCGAGGGATTGCTGCTGCTGAGCAACGACAGCGTATGGGCAGCGCGTCTTACGGACCCACGCTACCACGTCGACAAAACCTATCACGTGCAGATCGATACCCTCCCAGGCCAGGGTGTGCTGGATCAAATGATCCAAGGCATCTCGGATAACGGAGAGCAACTGGCCGCAAAGCAGGTATCGCTGCTGCGCAGCGGCGAGAAAAACGCATGGCTCGAAATCGTGCTCGACGAAGGACGCAATCGCCACATCCGGCGTTTGCTGGACGCGCAAGGTATTGGCGTATTGCGCCTGATCCGCGTTGCCATCGGCACGCTTGCCTTGGGTGATCTTTCCAAGGGCCAATGGCGCCATCTCAATGCGGAAGAAATCAGTGGCTTTGCCGCGAAATAGCAAAGCAAGCCCTCTCCCGAAAGAGAGGGCTATGTGTGCTTAGCCGATCACGCCCAACGAACGCCCGACCTTGGTGAAAGCGGCAATCGCGCGATCCAGGTGCTCACGCGTATGCGCGGCGCTCATCTGTGTGCGGATACGCGCCTGACCTTGCGGCACCACGGGATAGAAGAAGCCCGTGACGTAGATGCCCTCGTCGAGCAATGCAGTCGCCATCGCTTGCGCCTTCTTGGCGTCGTAAACCATCACCGGCACGATTGGATGTACGCCCGGCTTGATGTCGAAGCCAGCTTTCGTCATCTGCTCGCGAAAATAACGCGTGTTTTCCTGCACGCGCGTGCGCAGATCGCCCGCGGAGCCCAGCATATCGAAAACCTTGATCGCTGCCGCCACTACATGCGGAGGCAATGAGTTGGAAAACAAATAAGGGCGCGAGCGCTGCCGCAGCATCTCGATCACTTCCGAGCGACCCGTGGTGAAGCCGCCCAGCGCGCCGCCCAGCGCCTTGCCCAGCGTGCCGGTGAAGATATCGATCTTGTCCATTACGCCATGCACTTCCGCCGAACCGCGGCCGTGCGGGCCGAGGAAGCCGGTGCAATGGCATTCGTCGATATGCACCAGTGCGTTGTATTTCGCAGCGAGTGCCGTGATCTTATCCAGCGGTGCGATAAAGCCATCCATCGAGAACGCGCCATCGCTGGTGATCAGCTTGGTGCGTGCGCCAGCCGCATCGGCCGCTTTCAATTGATTTTCCAGATCGGCCATATCGCAATTGGCGTAGCGGAAACGCTTGGCCTTGCATAGGCGAATACCGTCGATGATCGATGCGTGGTTCAGCGCGTCGGAAATGATCGCGTCCTCCTCACCCAGCAACGGCTCGTACAAGCCGCCGTTCGCGTCGAAACATGCAGCATAGAGAATGGTGTCTTCGGTACCGAAGAACTCGGCGATCTTCTTTTCCAACTGTTTGTGCAGATCCTGCGTGCCGCAGATAAAGCGCACCGATGCCATGCCGAAGCCGTGGGTATCCAGCGCGTCCTTGGCCGCCTGGATCACTTCAGGGTGATCGGCCAGGCCCAGGTAATTGTTGGCGCAGAAGTTCAGCACCTTGCGGCCGCCTTCCAGCTCGATTTCGGCGGACTGAGGCGAGGTAATGATGCGTTCGGCCTTGAACAGGCCCTGTTCGCGAATGGATTCGAGTTCTTGGGCGTAGCGTGCCTGGCCGGAGTAGCTCATGGGGGAAATGCCGAGGTGGGGAAAGGCGCCATTGTCGGACTTTCAGGCGCCCCTTTGAAGGGTAGAGATTGAAACCGGGCAAGACAGCGGCACCAAGGCACATGCCGATGCCGAGGCGCGGGTGCGCGCCCCGGCTGTTTACGCAAGTTCGGTTTTGCTCAATGCAGCCCGAAATCGTCGCGGGTGGTCTTGCCCTTGTCGTCAATGCCCTTGGCATCGAGCTTGGGCGCCAGCACAAAGACGCGAGTGTCGTCGATCTTGCCGTGCATGTACTGGCGCACCGCGTCGGCGCGACGCTCGGCGAGGTGGCGCAATGCGTCCTGGTCCACGTCCACATTGGCTTCCATCAGCTTGATCATCGTCTCCGGCGGCTGCGATTTGGTCATGCCGATCAAGTCGCGCGGCTTCTTGAACTTGTCGTGCTTGTAAGCCTTGGTGAGGTATTTGTTGTAATCGTCGGTGCCAGGTTTTACCGGAGCAGCTTTGGCTGCATCGCTGCCGATATCGTCGGCTTGCTCTTTTTGCACCATGTCGTCGACCAGCACTTTGCGCAAACCGTCCGTATCGACGGAAGGATCGACGCGGCCGGTGATATCCAGTTTCAGTGCCTGCTTCTTGTTGAGGATGGTCATGATTTGCGCCAATCGATCATTGGCTTGCGCATCGAGCACATTCGAGCCCGGTGAGAATTCAACGTAACCGAGATCCTGCTGCCCACCGCCCATCCCCGAAGCCAACAGACGGAAGGGGGCCGTCACAGCACGCTTGATCAGGTTGACGAACGCCTGCCAGATTACGCCGCCGATGCTGAAGTGCGGATCGTTGAGTGAGCCGGATACCGGGACATGAATATCGATGTTGCCATCCGAATCCTTCAGCAATGCCACCGCCAGCTTCACCGGAAGGTGACTGATGCCGGGGCCCTCCATGCGATCGCCAAAGGTCAACTGAGTGAGCACGATGTGGTTGTCGGCATTCAATTTGCCCTGATCGAGCTGGTAATGAACGTCCATCGTCAGCCGGCCTTTGACGATCGGATAGCCCGCGTATTTGCCGGAATAGGGCGTCAAATGCGTGAGTTCCACGCCGTCCGCTTTGGCTTTAATGTCCAGGAAAGCGACAGGCGTGAGCGGATTGATCGTGCCGTCGATATTCACCGGCGAGTTGTCGTCCAACTGCCCTTGCAAGGTGACATCGGCCGGTGGCCCACCTGCAACCGTCCCGAACGCGCCGATCTTGCCGGCAAGCTGGGTGATGTTGGCGGTGTAGTTCGGCTTGATGAAGTTGTCGGTGTAGTTGAGGTTGCCGTTGGCAAGCGTAATCTGGCCGATTTGGATTTCCGCAGGCGGCGCAGCTGTGGTGCTGGCACTTGCGAGTGTGGCGCCCGAGGCGCTATTGGCAGGCGCCGGTGTTGGCGTAGGTGCTGCCGGTGGCGGCGTCGTAGCCGGTGGTGCAGGACCGTTCTCCGCGCGCGTTACCGAAACGGGTGCTTCCGCCGGGTTGGACACCACATCCTGCACATTGATGCGGCCGTTGCTGTTGACGATCACGCGAGCATAAAAATCGTCGAGGGCAATGCCGCCGATATCGACATGCGGTGCACCATCACCCATACGCACTTTCATACCGGTCAATGCCAGCGAATTCCAGCGCAGGAAATCGTCGTTGGTGACCTTGTCCAGTACATGCACACGGCCCAGCACCACACGGCCCTGATAGGTGATCAGCGGTGCCGGCTTGCGGTCGCGATAACGAGCGCGTCCGTTCAAACTGAGCAAGGCGCTGTCGACGCGCACGTTGAGCGGCACCTTGACCAGCGATTCGAAAGGTGCAACGTCGAGTCGCGTCGCCACGATACGCAGGTCGGCATCGAGGGGCTGGGGTTTCACATTGCCATCGACATGGAACTTGCCCTTTCCGATACCGCCACTGAGATCCAGTTTCAAAGGCTTGTGCATGTCGTCGGAAAGATTGTCGATGCCGAACTTGTCGGCATTGACCGCGATATGCCCGTCCTTGCCGGGGAAACTTGGATCAGTCAGCGAGAATGTGCTGCCATCGATGCCAAGATGCGCGATGCTCCAGTGCCATGCGGGCGATGCAGCTTGTTTCCCCGCACCGTGCTGCGGAGAGGATTTCATCAAGTCGGTGAGATCGATGTTGCCATTACGCAGGCGACGTGCATCGATCTTCAAGCCATGCAACGTCACGTTGCCGAGCTGTGCCGTGCTGCTGCCAAGGTCGAGATGATTGATGTCGGTCGTCAACGCTTGCCATGCCACCGGCTTGCGCCCACGCTGCTCCAGCGCGAAATTATTTACGGCGAACTTGCTGGTATCCATCGTCAACGCGATGGTCTTGCTCCAGTCAGCCTTCAGATGCGCATCGCCGTCGAGCGTGCCGCTGGCGATTTGTGCGTTGAGCATCGGCGGCGCCATCGCCACCAACGGCTGCAGGTTCACGGCGTTCATGGTCACTTCGCCGTCGAAACGGCTGGTACTCATGAACAGGTTGCCCGTGGCGTGCAGGTTGCCGCTGGCGAGGCCGGACGTCAGGTCGATCGTGCCCGGCTGCGCGGAGACCGTAGAGAGTCCGTGAATCGTGCCGTGCAAGTTATCCAGCGATATCCGCGCGGGTGTAGCACCGCTGAGATCGGCATATTCGAGCGTGCTGTTTTGCAGGCTGAGCGTGGCAATCTGCGCGTCGGTTGGCGGCGTTCCCGGTTTCGGCGGTGGTTGGTTCTTGCCGAGCAACGCATCGAAATTGGTGGCGCCGCCGGCCAGCTTGGCGTAATGCAGCTTGGCCTGATCAAGCGCGATTGCGCCGAAGTGATAGCGCGATATGAGCGGTTCCACGTCATCCAGCGCGGCGCTGCCATGCCCCAATTCCAGCATCGGCGCATTGTCATGCGTGGTCATCGCGAAGTTGTCGGCTTGCAGTTGGCCGTCCAGTCGCAACTCTTGGGTTGGCGTGGTCTGGATGAAATGCAGGTCCAGCTTGCCTGATAGCTGGCCGCTGGTGATGGCTGCGGGCAACGGCTCCGGCACATAGCCGAGGTAGCGCGGTAGATCGAGATGATCCAGTGTGAAGCTGATCACCGATTCGTGACTGTTCGCAAAAAGCTTGGTTTGTCCTTGGATATGCAGCGGGCTGCCATCGATCTGCATCGCCAGCAACGGCTGCACGAAAATATCCGTGTAATGCGGCAAGTTGGCCAGGAACGGAATGCCAAGCTCAATCTGCTCGACGTGGTGCGTGGCGTTCAGAACCTTGTCGTCGAGCGTGATGTCGCCGTTGTGCAAGCTGATGTTGGACAAAGCGAAGCGCGCCGGTGCGGCATTCGGGTCTGTCGGCTTGGAAGCAAAGCGCTGGACGATATCGGTGAAATTGAATGCCTGCGGTCTGGTACGCGTGATATGGATCTGCGGATGCTGCACGGAAAGCTCATCCAGCACCGGCGCCATGCGGAACACCGACGCCCAGGATGCATTCACCACCAGGCTGTCCACGTCAACGAACGGCGAAGTGCCGTCACGTTCGCCGATATGCAACTTGTCTACGACAAGGCGCAGGTTGTACGGGTTGAGATGGATCGTGCCGATCGTCACCGGACGCTGAAGTTGCGCGCTGAGCTGTTTTTCCAGCTGGTTCTTGATCAGCCCCGGCGCGATCAAAAAGCCGAACAGGCCAAACAGCAGTAGAACGATAACAATGACCAGCGCCGTCATGCGCAGGCGGCGGGATCGATACAGGCCCTTCGCGCGTTCGCGCCCGGCCTCCAGTAACGCCTGAGTGGACGAGTTCCGGTTTGCCATGCCGTCGATGCTCCCGTGACATCGCGGACCGACCGTGCCCGGCGGTCGCCGTGCACTTCCCTAAGCCATAAAACTCATGTCGGCACGCCCGGGCGGAGTGTAACGTGCGGCGTAGGAGATTGCGCAGCACCTTGTCGGCATTTCGCCTACAAGGTGCCGCGTGGTTCAGTTCAATGCCAGGAACAGACGACCTTGCCGCACACGCCAGCGTCCATCAGGTCGAAACCCTTCTGGAAGTCGTCGATGTGGATCTGATGCGTCAGCACTTTCTGCAGCGGGAAGCCGGTCAGCACCATCTGCGTCATCTTGTACCAGGTCTCGTACATGCGACGGCCGTAGATGCCCTGCAAGGTGAGACCCTTGAAGATCACACGATCCCAATCGATGCCCGCACCCTTAGGCAGGATGCCGAGCAGTGCGACCTTGCCGCCGTGGTACATGCAGTCGAGCATGTCGTTGAAGGCGCGTGCGTTGCCGCTCATTTCCAGGCCTACGTCGAAACCTTCCATGTGAAGGTCCTTCATTACATCCTTCAGCGACTGGTTTGCCACGTTCACCACGCGTGTGGCGCCCATGTCAGCGGCCAGCTTCAAGCGGTAATCGTTGACGTCGGTGACCACGACGTTGCGTGCGCCGACATGCTTGGCGATGCCCGCGGCGATGATGCCGATCGGGCCGGCGCCGGTGATCAGCACATCTTCGCCCACCAGATCGAATTCCAGCGCGCAATGCGCGGCGTTGCCGTAGGGATCGAAGAACGCAGCCAGTTCGGACGGAATCTGATCCGGAATCGGCCACAGGTTCGATGCCGGCATGCTCATGTATTCGGCGAACGCACCATTGCGATTCACGCCGATGCCGATGGTGTTTGGGCACAAGTGCTGGCGTCCGGCGCGGCAGTTGCGGCAATGGCCGCAGACGATATGGCCTTCGGCGGAAACGCGATCGCCAATCTTGTAGCCGGTGACGCCCGGGCCGATCTCCACGATGCGGCCGACGAATTCATGGCCAATGGTCAAGCCGGGTTTGATCGTGCGCTGGGACCACTCGTCCCACTTGTAGATATGCAGGTCGGTGCCGCAGATCGCGGTCTTTTCCAGCTTGATCAGTACCTCGTTCTGGCCCACCTCCGGTACGGGCACTTCTTCCATCCAGATGCCTTTCTCGGCGTGGCGCTTGACCAGGGCTTTCATCGTTTGCGGCATGGGGAACATCCAAAGCGGGCGGGGAGAGGACACAAGACGCCGATTATAGATCGGCTGGCATGGAGCATGCTTTGACGCGCTGCGGCATCGGCGATGCCACTCGATACATGTGAGGCTTCTACTCGTCGTCCCGGCGAAAGCCGGGATCCAGCGACTTGGGGCCTCAAAGACACCAGGTCCCGGCTTGTGCCGGGACGACGGCAGGCGTGAGCGAGAGGCTTCTTTGTGGCTTGTAACCGTCAAAGATCCAGTCGGTCGTAGCTGCGCGTAAACACGATCGGCTCGCTCAACTCCGGCGTTGCCCAGGTTTCTGTGACTGTCAGATGGTGGCCGTCCGGTGAGCGCACCCACGACTGATCAAGCCGTGTGCCATCGCCGAAATCCATCGACACATCCATGCCATTGGCAGTCATATGCGTCTGTACGTGCGCACTGCCGTTGAGCGACTGGCGGGCAATGCCATCGAATTGGGTGTCGAGCCGGTCGTTGTTGTTGAAGTCCACCCGCATGCCCTTGCTGGTTTGCTGGACGTTGAGCATTGCGTCGTTGGCGAACAGCGGGGGCGTTGGATCTTTCGTCGGCGTGTTGCTGCTGCTCGATTGATCCGTCGAGTTCTGGCCGCCATGCCGGCCACCGCCATGGCCGCCGCCTCCCATGCCACCCATGCCGCCACCTCCACCGCCGCCCATGCCACGGCCGCCGCCATGGCCACCTGATCCATTCGACGACGATGCGGGCGCAGCGCTTGAGCTGGCGCCTGCGGGGCGTGAGGAGGGCGCTTGCTCGCGCCGGCGTTCCGCGTGCAGGCGCTGGGTGATAACGGCGGCGCTGTCGCTTGCGTGGTCATTGAGTTGCCAGATGCCGCTGAAATCAGGCCCTGGCGCGGTCATTTGTGCCAGGGCTTGGCCGACGAAGAGCGATCCTGCGACGAACAGCAGCGATGACGAACGGGAAAGTTTCTGCAATGACATAGGCGGTTTCGCGATGATGAGGGGGCGAGGGTCGTGCCCTCTTTTGCGCAGGGCTTCAAATCTCAACGCAGCAGCAAGCATGCAGTGCACACGTAAGACCATCCGTCGCTAATCCAGTTCGCCGATTACAATGCATCGATGCCCGTCGATCATCGCCCACTCGCCATCTTCCTGATGGGCCCGACCGCGTCGGGCAAAACTGCGCTGGCTTGTGCCTTGAGCGAACGCTTTCCGCTCGGGCTGATCAGTGTCGATTCCGCACTGGTCTATCGCGGCCTGGACATCGGCGCGGCCAAGCCGGATGCCGCGACATTGGCGCGCTACCCGCATGAGCTGATCAACATCCGCGATCCCGCCGAACCGTATTCGGCCGCCGATTTCAGCGTGGATGCTCAGGCCGCCATGCGTCGCATCGGTGAAGCGGGCCACGTTCCTTTACTGGTTGGCGGCACAGGTTTGTATTTCCGCGCACTGCAACGCGGCCTGTCGAGCCTGCCCGAAGCAGATGCCGACGTGCGCGCACAACTGGCCGAAGAGGCTGCAACCATCGGTTGGGATGGCATGCATCGTCGGTTGGCCGAACTCGATCCGCCAGCCGCTGAGCGCATCAAGCCTGGCGATGCGCAGCGCATCCAGCGCGCGCTGGAGGTGATCGCGCTTACTGGCCAGCCGCTCAGCGCGCAGCAACAGGGTGGTCGTGGTGAACCGTTTCCGTGGCGGGTGCTCAAGCTAGCCTTGTTGCCGGAGGACCGGACCTCTTTGCACGCGCGCATCGCCAAGCGCTTCGATGAGATGCTGAATCACGGTTTGCTCGACGAAGTACGCGCCCTACGCCAGCGCGGCGACCTCAAGCCCGATCTGCCTGCCATTCGCGCGGTGGGCTATCGCCAGGCCTGGGAGCATCTGGATGGCATGTACGATGCCGCTGAGTTGCGCGACAAAGGCATTTTCGCCACCCGCCAGCTGGCCAAGCGTCAGATCACCTGGCTGCGCAGTGAACTGGACGCCCGCACCCTCGATCCCGAGCGGCCAGATATCCGTGGCCGGGCGGTCGACGCCGTCCAGTTGTTCCTCGGGAATAGCCATTGAGCCTGGCTTGTGAAGCTTGTGACGCAGTTTTGTTATCTCTTTGTCATAACTTACAAAAGTCTTTCAACCACGATTTAAAAGCGGTTAACATTCAGGAGAACTAGGGTCGGGGCGCCGTTTGGCTCCATTTTTTTCCGGCCCATCCGTTGCACGAGGGGGAGAACAAGAATGTCAAAAGGGCAATCCTTGCAAGATCCATTTCTAAACGCACTGCGCCGAGAGCGCGTACCGGTCGCCATCTACCTGGTCAATGGCATCAAGCTGCAGGGCACGATCGAGTCGTTCGATCAGTTCGTGGTGCTGCTGCGCAACCAGGTAAGCCAGATGGTCTATAAACATGCCATCTCCACCGTCGTGCCCAGCCGTAACGTGCGCGTCGGTAACGGCCACGAAGGCCATGATGGTCACGACAGCCACATTGAAGCGCACGTGTCGGCTGACAACGAAGGTTGATTCACTCTGTTCGATAGACAAAAGAAAGGCGAACGTGCCGTATTGGTCTTGCCGCATTCGCGCGGCGGGACTGATGCGGCGGAGCGGGCAGAGGAATTTGTCGAGCTGGTGAAATCTGCTGGTGCCGAAGTGCTGGCCAGCATTCCCGCGCGCATGGAAGCACCCAATCCCCGCTACTACATCGGCACCGGCAAGGCCGAGGAAGTGGCCGAGGCTGTGCGTGCCCTGGAAGCGGACCTGGTGCTGGTCGACCACCTGCTGACCCCCGTGCAGGAGCGCAATCTCGAAAAGCTGCTCAACGTGCGCGTGGTCGATCGCGCGGGCCTGATCCTGGACATCTTCGCCCAGCGCGCCCGTTCCCACGAAGGCAAGATGGAAGTGGAGCTGGCCCAGCTCAAGCACCTGGCCACCCGCCTGGTGCGCGGCTGGACCCACTTGGACGCCCAGCGCGGCGGCGCCATCGGCAACCGTGGCCCCGGCGAAACGCAGCTCGAAACCGACCGTCGACTGCTTGCCGAGCGCGTGAAAATGCTCACCAAGCGGCTGGAAAAAGTGCAGACCCAGCGCAGCCAGCAACACCGCGCACGCCTGCGCAACACCGTGCCACGCGTGGCCTTGGTGGGCTACACCAATGCCGGCAAATCCACGCTATTCAATGCGATGACCGAGGGCGCGGTCTACGCCGCCGATCAATTATTCGCCACGCTCGATCCCACCGTGCGCAAACTGGATGACCTCAGCTGCGGCCCCGCCGTGTTGGCCGACACCGTCGGCTTCATCCGTGAATTGCCGCATGACCTGGTCGCCGCCTTCCGCGGCACGTTGGCCGAAGCGCGCGACGCCGATCTGCTATTGCACGTCAGCGACGCCGCCGACGAAGAGCGGGAACGGCTGCATCAAGTGGTCGATCAAGTACTGGAAGAAATCGGCGCTGGCGACGTACCGCAGCTGCATGTGATGAACAAGATCGACCTGGCGGGCGGCGAGCCGCGCATCGTGCGCGATGCAGAAGGCGTTGCGCAGCAGGTATGGCTATCCGCCGCCACGGGCCAAGGGCTGGATTTGTTGCGCGAGGCGCTCGGCGAGCGCCTCGGCGGCGAACGGGTGCAATCGGAACTGCTGCTGCCCTTGTCCGCGGGTCGTCTGCACGCCCGGCTTCGGGCTGCGGGCGCCATTGCCGAAGAGGCCGTGGACGAATACGGCTGGCGTCTGCGCATCGACGCGCCACGCAGCGTGCTCGCGCCGTTGACGGGTGGTCATGGGGCCGATATCGAATTGCTGCGCGAATTACTTGGCAACCCGGAGCTGGCGGACTAATCCCGCTCTTTCGCTGATCATTCCAGCTTGCGCCGAATGATCAGCGACGAAGAAAGCGGCTAAATCCGGGCCCAACAAGGCCCAGGACGCGTCCACCCCTCAGGGTTCGCGGCTTCCTCGTCTCTGTTAGAATGCGACCGTTTGTGCACCACACCTTCCCGGTGCTTGCACGCCCCATCACCCGTCACCATGTCCCATCCAGCACAGAGCGTTTTCCGGCCGTTGTTGCCGGCCTCCCAGCGGCCCCAAGGAGACTGACCATGGCCTGGAACGAACCCGGTAACGGGCAACGCGATCCATGGAACAAGAACAAGCGCAGCTCCGGCGGCAAACCGGGCATTGAGGCCGTACTCAAGGATGTGCTCAAGCGCATCGGCAAGCTGGGCGGCCCTGGCGGCATTCTCACCATCATCGCGGTGTTCGTGTTGGCCTGGCTGCTGATGACCAGCTACGCCATGATCGGCGCCGGTCAGGTCGGCGTGGTGCAGCGTTTTGGCGCCTACGCCCGCACCATCGGCCCGGGTTTCCACCTCAAGCTTCCGTTGCCGATCGAAACCGTGCAGCCGGTGGCCACCGCCCGCGTGCGCGCCATGTCCGACCAGATCCGCACGCTGACCCGCGACGAGGACATCGTCTCGGTGGACTTCAACGTGCAGTACCAGGTCACCGATCCGCAGAAATACCTGTTCAACACGCGCGACCCCGACGGCACCCTCAACGAGGCTGCGCAGGCGGCCGTGCGCGCCGTGATCGGTGCGCAGCCGATGGACGATATCCTCACCGGTCAGAGCGATGGCGCCAGTGCAGCCCCGGCTTTGAGCACGCTGCAACAGCAGGTACGCGACCAACTGCAACACACGCTGGATGCCTATGACTGCGGTTTGCAAGTCAGCGATGTGAGCTTCCAGGCCATCACGCCGCCGCAGGAAGTGAAAGACGCTTTCGACGACGTCAACGCCGCGCGCCAGGATCGCCAGGGCCTGATCGACCAGGCCCACGCCAACACCAGTCAGCAAATTCCGGTCGCCAACGGCGACGCTAAGCGCGTGGCCGCCGAAGCGGACGCCTATAAGGCCGAACGCATCGCGCACGCGCAGGGCGATGTCGAGCGATTCAACCTCATTCTTAAGGAATACAAGGCCGCGCCGGATGTCACTCGCCGTCGCCTGTGGCTGGAAACCATGGAAGAGATCCTGCGCATCAACAATAAAGTGATCGACGGGTCCGATGGCCGCAGTGTCATCAACATCAACAATGGCGACGCGCAGCCCACCACCAATCTGCCGGGTGTCGGCACCGTGGCGCAGCCCGGCAACGATGAAGCGGAAAAGGGGAAGCAGCCATGAAAACCACCGCTGCGATCATCATCGTTCTGCTGCTACTGCTTGGCATTAACAGCTTCTACTCGGTAGAAAACGGCCAATCCGCGCTGGTGCTGCAGTTCGGCAAAATTCTGCGCACCGACAGCCAACCCGGCTTGCATGCCAAGGTGCCGCTGCTACAACAGACGCTAACCCTCGATGACCGCATCCTTGCCTTCGACGGCACGCCGCAGCGTTATGCCACTGCCGACAAGCAAAGCATCAACGTCGATTTTTACGTGAAGTGGCGCATTGCCAATCCGGCCGACTACTACCGCACCACAGGCGGCGATGAACTGCAGGCTGGTCAACGCCTCAGCCCCATCGTCAGCAACGCATTGCGTAGCGTGGTCAGTGCGCACACCTTGCAGCAGTTGATCGCTGGCGGGCAGGGCGAGTTCGCTGCCAACACGCTGCAGCAATCGAACGAACAGACGAAGGCATTGGGTGTGGCCGTGGTCGACGTGCGCGTCACGGGCATCGAATTCCCCGATGACATCAAGGCCGCCGTCTACAAGCGCATGCAGACCGAACGCCAGCAGCAGGCCGCCGCCATTCGCGCCGACGGCAAGCAGCAGGCGGAAGCCATCAAGGCTGATGCCGACAGCCAGGCGCAGATCATTCGCGCCAACGGCGAAAGCGCTGCCGAGCGGGTAAAGGGCGAGGGCGATGCGCAGACCGCGCAGATCTACGCACAAGCTGCCGCGCAAGATCCAGACTTCTTCGCCTTCTACCGCAGCCTGGAGGCGTACAGACAAGCCTTCGGCGACGGGCGAGGCACGATCATCCTCAAGCCCGATTCCGAATTCCTACGCTACTTCGGCAATCCCGCACCCGCGCCGGCGCGGCACTGAGTCCACGTCATGCCGCGCGATTTCTACGCTGCACTATGCCTTGTGCTGGTGATTGAAGGCCTCGTGCTGTTCGCCGCGCCGCAAGGCTGGCAGGCGATGATGCGCCAGGCCTTGCAGCTGGATCCGCGCACCCTGCGGGTGTTTGGCGCGGTCGCCATCGGCATTGGTTTGATCACGCTGCACCTGGTGCACTGAAACACCTTCACCGTGCGGTAACCGCCGTGCGCGATAGTTTTCCCGTTCCGCCGATCGGAACGTCTTTAGAGCGAGAAACATCATGGGCAAGTCAGTCGTAATTCTTGGCGCACAGTGGGGCGACGAAGGCAAAGGCAAAATCGTCGACCTGTTGACCGAACGCGTGGGCGCCGTCGCGCGCTTCCAAGGCGGCCACAACGCCGGCCACACCCTTGTCATCAAGGGCAAGAAGACCGTGCTGCATCTCATCCCCTCGGGCATCCTGCGCGATGACGCGCTGTGCCTGATCGGCAACGGCGTGGTGCTTTCACCCGCCGCACTCAAGCAGGAAATCGAAGAGCTCGAAGCGCAAGGTGTCAGCGTACGCCCGCGCCTGAAGATCAGCCCGGCCACCCCGCTGATCATGCCGTACCACATTGCCGTGGATAAGGCGCGCGAAATCGCCGCTGGCGGCAAGGCCATCGGCACCACCGGCCGCGGCATCGGCCCGGCGTATGAAGACAAAGTCGCCCGCCGCAGCGTGCGCGTGGCCGATCTGATGTATCCGCACGAGCTGCCCGGCCTGATCAAGACCGCCGTCGACTACCACAACTTCATCCTCACCCAGTGGCTGAAGGCCGAGCCGGTCGACTATCAGCAGGTGCTGGACGATGCACTCGCCTATGGCGAGTTCATCCGCCCGATGGTCGACGACGTCGCCACTATCCTGCACGACGTGCGCAAGGAAGGCGGCAACATCCTGTTCGAAGGCGCGCAGGGTGCACTGCTCGATATCGATCACGGTACCTATCCGTACGTCACTTCCAGCAACACCACCGTCGGCGGCGCACTCGCCGGCACCGGTGTGGGCGCAGGTGACATCGACTACGTGCTTGGCATCTGCAAGGCCTATGCAACGCGCGTCGGCGGCGGCCCGTTCCCGACCGAACTCAACGACGAAATGGGCGAACGCTTGCGCAAGGTCGGCAACGAATTCGGCGCCAGCACCGGTCGTCCGCGCCGCTGCGGCTGGATTGACCTGGTTGCGCTCAAGCGCGCTGTGCAGATCAACGGCATCAACGGCTTGGCCATCACCAAGCTCGACGTCCTCGATGGCCTGCCCAGCATCAAGGTCTGCATCGCCTACGAATACCGCGGCAAGCGCCGTGAACTTGCCCCGCTGGACGCCGACGGCTGGGCCGAGTGCAAGCCGGTCTATCTAGAATTCCCTGGCTGGGAAGAGTCCACCTGCGGCATCCGCGACTGGAACAAGCTGCCCCCGGCAGCGCGCGCCTACCTGCGCGCGGTGGAAGAGCTCTCCGGCTGCCACCTGGCCATCGTCGCCACCGGCGCCGATCGTGATGACACGATTGTGCTGGATGATCCGTTTGCGTAAGCATCCGGCCTAAGTGGGATCACATAAGAAGGGCTCTCTCGCGAGGGCCCTTTTTTCGTCATAAGGGCAGGGGCGGAAAAGTTTGTTCAGATCACCCTTAAGGCTCATAACTTGCTTGGTATATCAGTGGCGTTGCCAGCGGCACGACGGAAAGCAAAGCTGGCATGAGCGCGGGCGTTATATATCCCCGCAATCGGCCGATAAGGGTATTTGTGAGGACGTGGGGTGCATTCGGCGAATGTGACGCAAATGGTCCGTGAATGTTGCGTTACATTCGATGCCCCATTATTGAAGGGAGAGGCTTTTTGCGCGTCGTTTCGCTACTTGTATTGCTGCTGCTAGCTCACCTTGTTCTGGCGCACTGGAGCGGCCATGCGGAAGATGTGTGGCCGCAGCTGACCATGTTGGCCGTGCAAGTGACGGCGCTCGGCTCGGTTTTCGTGCGTTACAGGCGCAGCCCGCCGCTGATACGGTTGCCTTGGTTGCTGCTGGCGCTTGCCATTTTGATGCAGGTGCTATGGGGAAGTACCAACCTGCTTGCGTCAGGACTGGGTGACAAGGGCGGTTACCTGTCCGCACTCGCCACGGTTTTCTCTGGCCTGTATGTGGTCCCCTGCATGTTCATGGTGTCGCGTTCGTTCGCGCGCGACGAACCCCGCGTCGTGGCGGGGCTGGATCTGGCCATGTCGTGTGTGGTTGCGATCTTGTTGTATGAGTTCTTTACGCAGATGCTGAGCGGGCCGCTGGCGAAGGATCCTTCCAGTATCTACGCGGTGCTCTACCAAGCGGATGCGATCGATTTTTCGCTGGCACTCATGGCCATCTTGCGCCTGTTGGGTGCCCGCAGTTTTCGCTGGCGTTTCTTTTACTTCGCAGCAAGCAGCTATTTGCTGGTCAATGCGATTGTTGCAACCATCTACAACCGCGTAGAAATGCATGGGCTGCCCTGGTGGGCCGGCTCGCTGGTGGATATTCCTCACGCATTGCTTGCGCTGGTGGCCATACGGCAACCGCCGCGCTGGTTGCGCGCATACCATCCATCGCTGGCGGTATCGCAAACCATCGCATCGTTTGCGCCGATCATTTTGTCGATGATGGTTGTCATGCTCGGCTTCAGCGTGACACGCGTCAGCTTTGTGCTCGGCCTGTTGACAGGCTGCGCATCAGTATTGTTTTACGGCTTGCGCGTGGCATTTATTCAAAGCCGCCATATGGATATGCAACGTGCCGGCGACTTAAGCGCCTTGCGCCTGGAGCAGCAAGTGGGGCGCGACCCGCTCACGGGCATTGCCAATCGCGTGACGCTGGATGCGCGCTTGCGTGAGGCGTTGCAGGAAGGGCAGAGAGCAGGTCATTACTGCGCGCTCCTGATGATCGATATCGATTTTTTCAAACAGTACAACGATAGCTTCGGCCACATTGCTGGTGATGCATGCCTGGTCAAAGTGGCTTCTGTGCTCAGCAGTCAGTTGCGAGCGAGCGATTTGGTTGCGCGCTACGGTGGCGAGGAGTTTGTTGTCGTGTTGGCAGGTGCTTCTTCGGAAACTGCCGTTGAAGCGGCGAAGCGAATGGTCGGGGCCATTGAGCGTTTGCAGATCCCGCATCCTAGTAGCCCTTATGGACGGCTCACGGTGAGCATTGGCATTGCCACGCAAACACCAGAAACTCCCATGGATCCGGTGTTCCTGCTGGAAGAATCAGATCGGGCGCTTTACATGGCCAAGAAAAACGGTCGGGACCGCGTGGAAGTGGTAGATGCGTCGGCGCGTGATTTAACCGCTGAATGGAATAGGGCCGATACACGTGGCAAGACTGCCATCTGAAGAGGATGGCCCGGCAGCCGATCAGGTGTTAGAGATCAAGCTCGATATCGGTTGTGGGGCGCGCGCAGCAGATAAGCACATTGCCGTCGGCGGGCTGGTCGATGGGTTCTGGATCGTAAAGCACTTGGCCGCCGATAAGCGCGGTCTCGCAGGTGTGACATACGCCGGTGCGACATGCCCATCGCACTGGAACATCGCACGCCTCGGCGAATTCCAGCAAGCTTTGGAATTTGTCGGACCAACGTACGTCCAAACCGCTTCGACTGAAGGAGATGCTTGGCCCATTCCCCTGAATACCCTCCGGTGGATGCGGACTCCTTACAGGCCTCGCAGCGATACCCGGCGTTATCGAGGCTTCGCCTCCAAAGGTCTCCGTATGGATATTTACGCTCGCTACGCCAATGCCCTTCAAGCCAGCGATGAGGCCGGACATGAAGCTCGGCGGCCCGCATATATAGAACTGCGCCGTAGTTGGCGCGCCGAGTCGTTGGATTGCCGAGGCGCTGATACGCTCTGAGACATCGAAGTCACGCCCAGGTTGATCCTCGGGGCGCGGGTGACTGTAGGCGATAAGAACATGGGTATGAGGCAGCGCCTCAAGCAAATGGCGGACCTCTAAAGCAAACGGATGCTCGGCACCGTTGCGGGCGCCGTAAATCCAATACACATCGCGATTGTCCGCAGCGTGATTCGCCGCCAACTGATGAAGCATGCCAAGCACGGGTGTGACGCCGATGCCTGCACTCAAGAATACGATCGGCTTTTCATCATTCCGCAGGGTAAATACTCCGCGCGGCGCGCTGACTTCGATAACGTCGCCTGCGTGAACGCTGCTGTGTATGTAACGACTTCCGTCACCGGAGCCGAGCTTTACGCTAACGCGATACACACCTTCTTCGCCAACGTTGGAGATGGAGTAACTCCGTGCCACCGTGCCGCTTCCCTTGGCGTCGGGAACGCGCAGTACCACAAATGATCCGGCGGCAGGTGCTGTGAGATAAGGCGGCTCAGCGGCGGTCAGGAGCACTGACTTCACATCATCGCTCTCCTTGACGACATCAACCACCTTAAGCGCGCGGAAACCCTGCCATGCGATCTCTGGTGATAACGGCGCCAGGTCCGCGTTACCTGGCAATCCCGCCGTGTTCGCCAGCAACGCACAGAAAGATCGCCTCCATCCAGGACTCAGCGATGGCTCGCTTGCAGCGAGACGAATGCGATCCTTAGGATGATTCGGCAAATAGAGCAGGGCATCGGTTTCGGCGACGGTTATCTTTTCGCGCCCTTGCTCGACGCGAACGATTTCATCGCCAGCGCCAATTTCTCCTTCTTCGATAACACGGAAATAGAATCCGGGCCTTCGATGCGAAACGAGCAGCGAAGGCATGCGTGGTTCGTCCATTCGTATGCCAACCCGATAGCATGTGACACGCGGTGCCGACACTTCGAACAGCGCACCGCCGATGCGATACCTGTCACCGATACACACTGATCTTGCCCCTCTTCCACGGACACCCGGTTAAGCGGTTCAATCCGCCATCCGAGGTGAATGATGAAGCAGAAGGCAAGCGTGAAACAAAGCCGACAGCGTTACAGCGACGAGTTCAAGGAGCAGGGCCTGCGCCGTGCT
>CAJCJD010000061.1 GCA_903970555.1 Vulcanimicrobiota bacterium | reverse complement strand
ACCGTATTTTTCCCACTCGGTGTCTTCCATCAATTCCTTGTAGGTCTTGGCGTAGCCTTCGTCGACCAGCAAGTAGCACGGCTTCTGCCAGCCGAAGATGTTGTACGTCGGGTTGGACCACGGCGTGCACTGGTACGACTGATTGCCCGCGATGAAGTCCATGAACATCGCCGACTGGTTGAACGCCCACTTGCGCTTGCGCTCCTTACCAATCTTGAAGATGTTGCGGAACAACTGCTTGCTTTCGCTGCGACCGAGGAACACGTCCTGACGCGGCGCGTGCTGGTAGCTGTAGCCCGGCGAGACAGTGATGCCTTCTACGCCCAACTCCATCGCGTAGTCGAAGAAGTCGGCGACCTCTTCCGGCGGTTCGCTGTTGAACAGCGTACAGTTCACGGTGACGCGGAAGCCCTTGGACAGCGCCAGCTTGATCGCGGTGACAGCCTTGTCGAATACGCCGTCCAAGCACACGGATTTGTCGTGCTGCTTTTCCAAGCCATCAAGATGCACGGACCAGGTGAAGTACGGCGATGGCTTGTATTCGTCGATATGCTTGGGCATCAAGATGGCGTTCGTGCACAAGTAGACGAACTTCTTGCGCTCGATGAGGCCTTCGACGATCTTCGGCAGGTCCTTGTGGATCAGCGGCTCACCACCGGGAATGGAAACCACCGGTGCGTCGCATTCGTCCACGGCCGCCAAAGCCTGCTCGACGCTCATGCGCTTCTGCAGGATTTCCTTGGGTTGATCGATCTTGCCGCAACCGGCGCAGGCGAGATTACATTGGAACAGCGGCTCCAACATCATCGCCAAGGGGTAACGCTTTTGACCGCTCAGCTTTTTGCCGAGGATGTAGCGCGCGATCGTGGTTTGCTGGATAAGAGGAATGCCCAATGGATTCTCCGGAACGTCAGTACGTTTTGCGTAAATAACCCGATATGCGGGGGTTTGCGCAGCAACGAAATCAAGTCTTGCTCATGGTTCAGTATAAGCCACCGGGGTGGCTCGCGTTATTCCTGCCCTGACTAACCCTTGGACAGCGGTGCAAACACGTGAGCGTGCTCACGGCGAATCCGCTGCCATTCGATCTTGAACCAGGGCGTGAAAGCCTCCGGCTTGGCCGCCATTTCCGCATCGAGCGCGTCGGGCGAGATGTAGCGCAAGCCTGAAATCTCGTTCACGTTCACGGTCGGCGCGTCATCGCTGCGGCCGGCGTAAACCCAGCACAGTTCGTGTTCGGCACCTTCGGCATCGAACTGCGCCTGGTATTCGAACTTGAACAGAAACTCCAGCGGGCACGCCAGGCCGAGCTCTTCGCTCAGGCGGCGATGGATGGCGTTGTCCAAGGTTTCGCCACGGCGCGGATGGCTGCAACAGGTGTTGGACCAAAAGCCCGGCCACAGGCGCTTGCCCGGTGCGCGCTGCTGCAGCAACAACTCACCTTTCGCATTGAATACGAACAGCGAGAACGCGCGATGCAGCGTGCCTTTGCCCTCATGGGCCGACGCCTTGTCCATAAAGCCGACTTCGTGATCGTCGTGATCGACCAGCACCAAGGGTTCGTCGTCGAAGGACACGATTTCGTTCGAATCACGCCATTCCTGGCGCTCGTGTTCTTGGTTATCCAATGTCTACCTCCATCGCCTGATAGCCGGCATCGCGCATCGCAGCCGCTACTTTTTCGCGGTTCTGCGGACACAGCGCGACGATCGAACCGCCGCCACCACCACCCGTAAGCTTGGCGCCGAGTGCACCATGTTCGCGCGCGATCTGCACCAGTTCTTCCACTTCCCAGCTCGACACGCGCAGCGCGTTGAGCAGGCCGTGGCAGATGTTCATCAAATCGCCCAGACGCTCCAGATCGTATTGCTGCATGGCTTCCATACCTTGCAGGGTCAGGCCATCGATCTGCTGGAAAATGCCATCGTACAAAGCCGGATTGCGCTGCCACGCGGTGCGAACCTTGCCGACCGTCACCGCGGTGAGGCTCTCTTTGCCACTGATGCCGATGACGAGCGGAATGCGCTTGGGCAGATTCAACTCACGCACCATCGGCGCGTCACCCTTCTTCGCCGCGCGCTTGTAGAGCAGCGGCTTGCCGTAGGTCGCCACGGTGTTGTCGATACCGGACGCCGAACCGTGCGCGACTTCTTCGCAACGATAGGCCAGTGCGTTGATCTCTTCGTCGCTAAGGCCCAGATCGTAGTGCTGATCCAGCGCGCGGATCACAGCCACCGCCATCGCCGCCGAACCGCCCAAGCCCATGGCGCGCGGCACGTTCGGGAACACTTCGATGCGCACGGACCGCTCGGTCAGTTCCAGCGTGTCGAAGATGATGCCGAGCGAACGCTGGAACGAATCGCGATGCGCGGGATCGCGATGCAAGCGATATTCCACACCCCAACGCGGGATGAGCATGTCGACGCCGCCGGATTTGGTGTCTTGCGCGGTGGCACGCACCGCCAGCGGCACCGGCGCGGCGATTGCGTGACTGCCGTAAACGACCGCGTGCTCGCCCAGCAAAATGATTTTGCCGTGGCCGCATGCGCGATGATCGATAGCCGGCTGCTCGCTCGACTCGGAGGCGCCGCGCGACTCTTTGCGAACCTGCTCGACAATCTCCTGCGCCTTCCAGATCTTGATCTCGCCGCTCTCGACCAAACGCTCGACAACGGTGTCGAAGATTTCCGCCGTCGCGCCAGCGACGACGGCGACGCTGCGCGCATGCAGCGTCATATGTCCTTGTTGAATGCCTTCGGTCACCAGTGCACGCAGCGCAGAGAAATTCTGTGCCAGGCCGACTGCGCCCATCACTTCGGCGAGTTCGCGTGCGGTCTTGACGCCAAGCAAGCGCAGATCGAGCGCGACCGTGGCATTGGATTGCAACGGGCCGCCGACAATGCCGACCTTCATCGGAATATCCAGTTCGCCGATGAGCTCACCCTTCTCGCCTTTGTACCAACGCGTCAACGATGTATAGCGACCGCCGCGTGCTGCATATGCATGCGCGGCCGCTTCGATGGCTCGCCAGTCGTTGCCGGTCGCTAGAGCAACGGCGTCGACACCATTCATGATGCCTTTGTTGTGTGTGGCAGCGCGGTACGGATCGATGCTCGCGAATTCGTTCGCCAGGATGATGCCGTCGCGCACTTCTTCGCCGGCAAAACCTTTGCCAGTGAGAAGATCAGCCGGAATCACGCAACGCGCGCGCACCATGGCGCGGTCGGTGAGATTGGAAAGAATGCGCAGAAATACGCGGCCGCCGGTCATCGTTTCCACCAGCGAGGCAATGCCTTCGCACATGGTGTTGACCAGATTGGCGCCCATCGCGTCGCGCGTATCAACCAGCAGATGTACGACCAACATGTCGCCGCCTTCGGCGCGCGCATGCACGTGCACTTCCAGATCCTGCGCGCCACCACCACGCGCCACCATCTGCGGATGCAGACTGTTGGCGAGATTGAGCAATTCGTCCTTACGCTGCAGCAGCGCGGCCTTCGCGTGCGACAGGTGCGGCACGTCGACAACCTGCACCTGACCGATCAGCACCGGCTCGGTGCTCTCCACCTTGAAACCGCCCGTGCCGCGCACGACCTTCGCGGCCGACGACAACGCCGCCACGATCGACGGCTCTTCGACCACCAGCGGCACGATGTAATCACGACCGTTGACGAGAAAGTTGAGACCCAGACCGACCGGCAGACCCATCACGCCGACGACGTTCTCGATCATCTTGTCGGCTTTGTGGATCTTCAGCGTGTGCTCGCCGGAGACGAGCGCCTGATAGTCCTCCGACGATAGCCAGCCGCGCTCATGGATGACGCGAACACGGTCGGAGACAGAGAGTTTGTAGAAAGCAGGAAATCGGGAACGTTCCGCACTCGATGATTCGGCACTCATGCCCTGGCTACTCCGCATAGTTCGATATGGACGCATCCCGTCACCTGGATATGGGATGCCGTATGCCGACAATGACGTTTAAGAGCATTTGCTATCACGTCAAAAATCCTTGAGTGGCGAAAACTCACTCTGGCGCATATGGCTGCGGAGTCCCTGCGAATCAAGGTGCAAAGGGACAATATGCATGCCACCGCGAACAATGGCGCCTTCAAATGTCGCCAACCTTTCCGCATCTTCGGCAAAAACCACTCCGAAATCACCGCCGGCGCCGCAGGGCTTGTAGCTGACCCCGGCGCTCACAGCCATCTCCGCCAGCTGTTTTTGGGCTGGAGAGTAGATTTCCAGGCCGCATGCATCGCCGAAGCTCTGCAGTGCGGTCGCATAATCTTTTGTCAGCTCGATGAAAGATTTGGCATGCCGCTTTTGTATCGCCTCCATGCCCGCCTCCGACAGTGCCCGAAGCTTGTTCATGTGCGAGGCATAGTCAGCGGCACGATTTATGCGCCACTGCGCCAGACGTTGGAGGAAATCGTTGGTCGATACGGCATGGCCAGACCAGACGAAGAGGCAATGCACGCCGGCTATCGGCCATGTCAGCGGCGTAAAGCTGGGCTCGCGGGCGTCTCCGACCAGTTGATAGCGGATCAGGCCACCCGCCACGCTTGCCGCAACATCGACACCGCTACCGCGACCGCCTTGCCAACCGCCATGCATCTGGAAAAGACGCCGCAGCCATTGCGTGCGATCACTGGTTGCATCGCCATGGCCGGCATAAGTCGCCAGCGCGGAAGCAAGCGCTACCGTTAGCGCCGCGCTCGAGCCCAGCCCCAGCTTGGCGCGCTTCGTGCCATCCGTATGGAAGAAACCTGAGGTATCCAGATGCAAGCTGAAACCGTCAGCGGAAACCGGCGCCAAGCCCTCGCGCAGCAGCCCATTCCACACGTGATCGACTAGCGTGAGTTTGGCCGCAACAGCCTCGTCGCACTGCCAACGAAGTGCACCGTTTGCATCGATGGACACGCGCGCGCCAGCAACCCCGAGGTCCGGCGCATGCACGTCGCACACGCCATCATCGCGCAGCTCAATGTGCGCATGCGCGCGGCGATTGACCGCCAGCACCAGCGCGGGCGCACCTTCCAATACGGCATATTCGCCCAGCAGGACCAGCTTGCCGGGTGCGCTTGCGGCGACCGCCATCATGCCTCCAACGCACCCACCGGCATGGCGCGCGCGCCAGCGCCAAGGCCAGTGTCGAGCACATCGAGCACGCCAGGAACATCGCGCAGCGCCGCTTTCACTTGTTCGATCGCTGCGGGCTCACATACAGCCTTCAACTGCGGCCCCGCATCCACCGTGAAAAACACCGGCAGGCCTTGTTGACGTAAGGCGCGTACGCGATGCATGCATTCCACGGTGGCACCGTTCCAATAGAGCAGTCCCGGCTGCGCCGCCATGGCGAGTGCATGCATTTTCAGGCAGCTGTATTCGGAGATCTGCGCCAGCGCATCGAAATCGCGCGCCAGAATGGCGCTGCGCGCCGTGCTCAGATCGGCCTCTTGCGTGTCGACCCACGCGGACTGATACGGCGAGGTCTGCGCAGTGCGGCGCATGCCTTCGCTGGAACCGACCTGCTTGGCCGCCTTGGAAGTGATCGCCACGGCAACGCGCAGCGGCCACGCTTCCGCGGCCAGCAAAGGTTGCGCAACCGAATCCGTGCCGTCGGCCAACCGGCCATGCGCCCACTCGACATAGCCACCGAAGATGGAACGCGCTGCCGAACCGGAGCACCGGCGCGCAAGCACCGATTGCTCCGCGAGGCTTAGCTCTAGGCCCAGGGCCTGCGCACCGGCATGCACCAGTGCGGCAAAGCCCGAAGCCGAGGAAGCCAGACCGGCAGCGGTGGGAAAGTTGTTTTGACTCGCAACATCTGCGCCCCAATCGACGGCCGCGCGCTGGCGCAGCAGGTCGAGGCATGCCGTGACGCGCTTTGCCTCGGCCTCGTCGCTGCGGCCGTTGAGGCTGACGCGATCGTGCTTTTGCCCCGGTACAAAACGCACATCGGTGCGCGTCCAAAGACTGTCCAGCGTGATCGAAATGGACCCGACCGCCGGCAGATTCAGCGCGGCATCGCGTTTGCCCCAGTACTTGACCAGCGCGATGTTGGGCTGCGCTTGCGAGGCAGCATGGAATTCACCGGATTCATCGGCGCGTGGTTCGCGATTCATACGTTTTTATCGGGGAAGGGGTGCGGGTAAATAAAAATTATGCCAGACAGGCCAGTCCAGCCATTTAGGGCGCATCCATGACATACGGCAAACCGCCGTGAACCGGGGTCCTCATCGTGACCCGGCTCCAAACGGTGTCGCCGCCAAACAGGCTGATACCGATGAAACCTCTGAGTTCTAGCCGGTTCGGGTGGAGCAATCGAACCAGGCAATGATAGGTGCGTCCATTTTCCGCATTATAGACGCGCCCGTCGATCCACTTGTTGCTAACGGGGTCATAGTGCAGCCCCTTGAGCAGCCGCAGCCCCGTCAGCGGCTGGGATTGCAGCGCCGGATCGGGGTTGTGGCGATCGGTGACGATCTTGCCGTTGAGTGCCGGGCCGTCCTCTGGACCATAGGTATCGTGCAGCTGCCAAAGGATATGGCCCTGGTATTCGTCCCCGACGCGCTCGATGCGGATCACAGCGTCGCGGCTTTCCACCAGCCAATCGCCGACGATGGCGGAGGCCGCAGCAGGATCGGCAATGGCAGCATCGGCCGCCCTGGCCTGCCCACCACCACAAGGCATCAGGATAAAAACCAGCACTAGCAACCCAAGACAGCCACGAAACCCTCGGCACACTGTCGCAATCATTCCGATCTCTCCTTGTGTAGCCGATGAATGGCCATATGTCCGAGCCTTCGTGGCCAACGATTGCCGGTAGCATAAACGTCCATGTCACACGCTGGTTGTGTCATCGCTATGATCCATGGACTCGGCATCGGGCTTGCCGTTGCCGCCACCGGCTACGCTTGGATTGCGCTGTGGGCCGTGCTGAAAAGTCGGCGAGCGGCCGCGGATGCCTATATTGGCGATCCGCGCCCTGTAAGCGTGCTCAAACCGCTACATGGAGCCGAGCCGCGCTTATATGAAAATCTGCGCAGTTTCTGCATTCAGAACCATCCGGAATATCAGCTCGTGTTCGGCTTGCGCGAGCCTAACGATCCAGCCATCGCCGTCGTACAGAGGCTGCAAACCGAATTTCCGCAGCGGGACATCGCTTTGGTTGTCGATCCGCAGGTGTACGGCGCAAATCTGAAAGTGAGCAACCTGCTCAACATGTCGCCGCATGCGAAGCACAACTGGCTGGTGCTGGCGGATGCCGATATCAGCGTCGAAGCCGATTACCTCAAAAGAGTGACCGCTCCGCTGGCCAGCCCCGCGGTGGGCATCGTGACCTGCCTTTATCACGGCATTCCCGGCCCCTCCTTTTGGTCGCGACTTGGTCGTCTGTTTATCGATGACTGGTTTGCGCCATCGGTTCGCTTGTCGCATGCGTTTGGCTCGACGCGTTTCGCTTTCGGCTCGACGATTTGCCTGCGTCGCGATGCACTTGGTGCCATCGGCGGCTTCGAGGCCTTGCGCGATACGCTCGCGGATGACTTCTGGCTGGGCGAGCTGACCCGTCGTGCCGGGCTGCAAACGGTATTGTCCGATGTCGTGGTGGGCACGGATGTCGCTGAAAGCCAATTGTCAGCCTTGTGGGAACACGAGTTGCGCTGGTTGCGAACGATCCGCTCCCTTGCGCCATGGGGTTTTGCCATGACTTTCGTCTGCTTCACCTCGCCGCTGCTGTTGCTGGGCCTGTGTCTCGCCCCCGGCGCGATAACCCTGACCCTCGCACTGTTCGGTGGTGCTGCGCGGGTTTTGCTACACTTTTTACAGCGGCGCACCAGTGATGAAGCCTTCGCCTGGCATGAAGTCCTGTTGATTCCCCTCCGCGATGCCTTATTGCTGATGGAATGGGCAACTGCCCTGGCCGGTTGGCAGGTAAGATGGCGCGGTCAGGTATTGCATGCTCGAGGCGACGGTTCAGCGCCTTAGACCTACATTAAAATGGCTGTTCCTGAACTATCTGCTGTCCCTGGGCACGGTTATGTGCCTCCGCAGGAGTTATCCGTAATGAAAACGCTTTTTCTGCAAGCTCCCTCGTTTGATGGCTTCGATGGCGGCGCCGGTTCGCGCTACCAGGCCAAGCGTGAGATCAAGAGCTTCTGGTATCCGACATGGCTGGCCCAGCCCGCCGCGATGGTGCCCGATTCGCGCGTACTGGACGCGCCCGCCGACGAGGTCTCGGTCGAAGACAGCCTGCGCATCGCCGAGGGCTACGATCTGGTGATCATCCACACCAGCACGCCGTCGTTCCCCACGGACGCCAAGTTCGCGGAGCTGCTCAAGGCACGCAAGCCGAATGTGCTGATCGGCCTGGTCGGCGCGAAGGTGGCGGTCGATCCGTCCGGTTCGCTGACGGCTTCGCCTGCGATCGACTTCGTCGCCCGCGAAGAATTCGACTACACCTGCAAGGAAGTGGCCGAAGGCCGCCCGTTCGAAAGCATCACCGGCATCAGCTACAAGCTGGCCGATGGCACCGTGCAGCACAATCCGCCGCGCGCGATGATCGAGAACATGGACGACCTGCCTTTCGTGGCGCCGATCTACAAGCGCGACCTGACGATCAGCAATTACTTCATCGGCTATCTCAACTACCCGTACGTGTCGATCTACACCGGCCGCGGCTGCCGCTCCAAGTGCACCTTCTGCTTGTGGCCGCAGACCGTGGGCGGTCATCGCTACCGCACGCGTTCGGCGGCGAACGTGCTGGCCGAGGCGAAGTGGATCAAAGAGAACATGCCCGAAGTGAAGGAGCTGATGTTCGACGACGACACCTTCACCGACAGCTCCAACATGGAGCGCGTGCATGACATCGCGCGTGGTCTCGGCGCGATGGGCTGGACATGGTCGTGCAACGCCAAGGCGAATGTGCCGTACGAGTCGCTGAAGATCATGAAGGAAAACGGTCTGCGTCTGCTGCTCGTAGGTTACGAGTCGGGCGACGACCAGATCTTGCACAACATCAAGAAGGGCCTGCGCACCGATATCGCGCGCCGCTTCACCGAAGACTGCCGCAAGCTGGGCATCACCATCCACGGCACCTTCATTCTCGGCCTGCCGGGCGAAACGAAGGAAACGATCGACAAGACGATCGAGTTCGCCAAGCAAATCAATCCGCACACCATCCAGGTGTCGCTGGCCGCGCCGTATCCGGGCACCACGCTTTACAAGCAGGCGGTGGACAACGGCTGGCTGAAGGAAAATGAAGCGGTCAACCTGGTCAACGAGAAGGGCGTGCAGCTGGCGCTGATCGAGTACCCGCACCTGTCCAAGCAAGACATTTTCCACGGCGTCGAGAAGTTCTACCGGGCCTTCTATTTCCGTCCCTCGAAGATTTGGGAAATCGTCAAGGAAATGCTGACCAGCTGGGACATGATGAAGCGCCGTCTGCGCGAAGGTGTGGAGTTCTTCCGCTTCCTGCGCGCGCACGAGGCTTGATTTGCTCGTCATTCCGGCGCAGGCCGGAATCCAGTCCAATAATGTTGTGCGAAGCACTCAAAACTGATTTTGTGTACTTCGTACAACACAACCTAACTGGATTCCGGCCTGCGCCGGAATGACGGCATAAAATCTCGCGCCGGACAGATCGTGCCAACTCCACCGACCACTCGCCCGCGACTCATCGTCACCGCTGACGACTTCGGCCTGCATGAGGCCGTCAACCAAGCCGTCGAACGCGGCTGTCGCGACGGCGTGCTTCGCGCCGCTAGCTTGATGGTCGCCGCACCTGCTGCTGCCGATGCTGTTGCGCGAGCCCGACAACTTCCTGGGCTTGCTGTGGGATTGCACCTGGTACTGGCCGACGGCAAAGCCATGCTTCCGCCGGAACAGATTCCCGATCTCGTCGATGCGCAAGGCATGTTCAATTCCAACATGGTGCGCAACGGTTTTCGCTTTTTCTTCTTGCCATCCGTGCGCCGGCAACTTGCCGCGGAGATCCGTGCGCAATTCGAGGCATTTGCCGCAACCGGCTTGCGGCTTGATCACGTCAACGCACACAAGCATTTCCATCTGCATCCCACCATTCTCTCGCTGATGCTGTCGATCGGTCGCGACTACGGCCTGCGCGCCATACGCCTGCCGGCCGAGCCGGGCATGGGGCCGTGGTTGCGTCCGTGGCTGGCCTTGATGCGTTGGCGCATGAAGAAAGCGGGCATTACGTACAACGACCATGTCTTCGGCCTGCGCCATAGCGGCGGCATGGATGAGGCGGTGATGCTGGATATCCTGCGGCAGCTGCCGGAT
>CAJCJD010000060.1 GCA_903970555.1 Vulcanimicrobiota bacterium | reverse complement strand
TACGACGACGCCAGCGCGCAGCAGTTCGCGCTCACCGGCGGCGATGACTACGAGCTGTGCTTTACCGTGCCGATGAATCGACTCGCCGATGTGCAGTCCGACCTTTCGCGGCTTGGCTGCGGCGTCACACGCATCGGCCGCATTGTCGAAGGCCAGGGTGTCAGCGTGCGTGGCGTCGACGGCCAGTGGCTGGAAACCGGGCAGGCCGGCTGGAATCATTTCGCATGAGCGCCAAGAAAATCCTCAGCGCCGAACAGCGCCGTGCACTGCTTGCCACGCCCGCCGGCTGGCTGGCCTGCGGCTTCGGTTCGGGGCTCACGCCGGTGGCGCAGGGTACCTTCGGCTCACTCGCCGCGCTGCTGCCGTGGCTGCTGCTACGCCAGCTGTCGTTACCGCTTTATGTCCTGGTTTTGCTGGTCGGTTTTGCCATTGGCGTCTGGGCCTGCGATATCGCCGGTCGCGCCCTCGGCGTGGACGATCACCGCAGCCTGGTCTGGGACGAATTCATCGGCCAGTGGATCGCCCTGATCCCGCTGCTGCTGCCGGAGTTGCTGCCGACGCGTTTCTCGACGTGGTGGTGGCTGCTCGCCGGCTTCGTGCTGTTTCGCCTTTTCGACGTGTGGAAACCCTGGCCGATCCGCTGGCTGGATCGTCACCTTAAGGGCGGCATGGGCGTGATGGTGGACGATGTGGTGGCGGGGATTTTTGCGGCGATCGTTTTGGCTGCGGGGCTACTTGTTCTTCGGTAGCCGGTTGGATCTTGTGCAACGCTCAGCTAATTGGGGTTGGTGATGGCCCGACGTCGAATGTTTAGGAAGTTGGCGCTCGGACTCTCCCTGCTTGTCTGCTTGGCTTTTGCGGGTCTCTGGGTCGCAGGAAGCGTACTGATTCATCCGGCGCGCGAAATCGTTGGCGCGCCGCCGCCAGACTTCCCGGCGAGCACGGTCGTTTTCAAAAGTTCGTCCGGCGCGCTGATTCATGGCTGGTTTCTTCGTGGAAGCGGCGGGGGCGCAATACTTTTGCTTCATGGCGTGCGAGCCAATCGCCTTGCAATGCTCGACCGCGCCAGACTCCTGCATGCGTCCGGGTACTCGGTGCTGCTGATCGACTTTCAAGCCTCGGGCGAAAGCACCGGAGATGCGATCACTTTTGGCCATCTTGAATCCAGAGACGCGGCGGCCGCGGTGGATCAGCTTAAAAAGCTGGCGCCGGGCGAGAAGATTGGAGTGCTCGGAACCTCGATGGGAGGTGCGGCAACTCTGCTTGCCGATCCGCCTCTGAACGTCGATGCGATCATTTTGGAGCAGGTCTATCCAACTCTTTCTCAAGCCATCGAAGATCGACTGCAAATCCATATGGGTATTTTTGGGTCATGGTTCGCTCCGCTGTTGATGAGTACGGTCAAGCCCCACCTAGGTTTTTCACTCGATGAAATGAGGCCTATCGACAAGATAGGGAAAATCCATGCGCCCAAACTATTGATTGTCGGAGATGCCGATCGAGACACGAAAATTGGCGAGTCGCTGGCCATGTTTGATGCAGCCTCTGCATCGAAGGAGCTCTGGATCGTTCATGGCGCAAGACATGTCGACTTTTACCGCTACAGCGGAAACACCTATCAAATCCGAGTTCTGGGTTTCTTCGATAAATGGTTGCGCGGATCTTCTTTGCACTGAATTGATTTATCGACTCAAAGGCAGCCCATGCCTTGCAAGGTGTCGCTAACAGCGCGATCAAGATCGGTATGTGGTTCTGCACCGAGAAACGCGATCAACTTGCGATTGTCGAGTTGCAGCGGCTGACGCCATATATAACGCATTTCGCGCACTTCACGAAACATCGTGACGAAGGGCGATGCCAGCGTGACGAGCCACCACGGGAAGGATCGCAGAGGTAGCCTTGGATCGGCTGCCGCCTTTCGGATCGCGGACATTAAGGCATGGCCATCGACCCAGTGGCCGCCGAAGTGAAATCGCTCGAAGGCGGCCAATTCGCTCTCGCGCTCAAGCAGCAAGGCGACGGTCTTGCCGACGTCCGGCAGGTAAGCCCAGGCATGCGGCAAGTCGCGCGGTCCGGGGTAGTTGACCGAGCGCAGCTTTTTACCCGGTTTCAGAATCGCGCTAAACCAGTTGTTGCCGGCGCGCGGACCGAAGAAATCGCCGCAGCGAAGTATCAGCACGCGCACACCGTTGGTTACCGCCGCTTCGAGGCGCTTTTCCATCTGTACACGGATCGCGCCTTTGCGCGTGAGCGGCTGTTGCGGCGAGCTTTCGCGCAATAGCGGCAGCGCATCCGGTCCGAAGTTGTAGACCGTACCCGGCAGCACGATACGCGCGTTGTTTTCCTTGGCGGCGACGATGGCGTTGTCGAGCATCGGCAGCACCAGCGTGTCCCATTGTCGGTAGCCGGGCGGGTTGACGGCATGCACGATCACGCCAGTGCCGCGCGCGGCTTTCGCCACATCAGGGGCGTTCATGGCATCGCCCTCATGCCATTCGATGCCGGCCGCGAGATGGCTTCGCGTGGCATCGCGAACCAGTCCACGAACCGTCCATCCTCGCTGCAAAAGTGCATTGGCGATTTCGCTGCCGGAGCCACCGGTAGCGCCCAGTAACAAAGCGATGCGTTCTGCTTTCATGATCGTCTCCCGTGGAATGTGGGATCAGAATGAGCGCTGTGGTTCTAAATGAAAATTGCCTAAAAGCGAACATCTGCTATACATAAATGCATGGCTGCAAAAGAACCGAGTTGGGAGCTGTATCGTTCGTTTCTCGCGGTGATCCGCGAAGGCAGCCTGTCGGCGGCGGCGCGCAGCCTGGGCATGACCCAGCCGAGCCTGGGGCGACACATCCGGCAGCTGGAGTCCGATCTGGATGTCGTGTTGTTTACGCGTTCGCCGCAAGGCCTTGTCCCTACCGACCTCGGCGATGAGCTGGCGACACATGCGCAGGCGATGTACGCGACGTCGGCGGCTTTGCGTCGGGCCGCCTCCGGCAGCAATAGCGAAGTGCGCGGCGTGGTGCGCGTGACCTGCAGTGAAGTGATAGGTGCCGAGGTGTTGCCGCCGATACTGACCGACTTGCGACAACGGCATCCGGGCATTGTGATCGAGCTGTCGCTGTCCAACCGCAGCGAGGATCTGCTGCGCAAGGATGCGGATATCGCCGTGCGCATGGTCCGTCCGGTGCAGAGAGCGCTGGTGGCGCGTCACGTCGGTGCGATTCCGCTGGGGCTCTACGCGCATCGCCGCTATTTGAAAGCCAACGGCAAGCCGTTGATCTGGGCCGATTTACATCGACACGCGATG
>CAJCJD010000059.1 GCA_903970555.1 Vulcanimicrobiota bacterium | reverse complement strand
AGAACCCGATTCTAAAGGGCTTTCCGCTGTTCGATCTGGAGCAGGTCGAAGTACTGCGTGGCCCGCAAGGCACCCTGTTTGGCCGAAATTCCCCGGCGGGCGTGATCAAGTTCGACTCGCGCAAGCCCACCCAGGAGACCACCGGCTACGCGCGCGTCTCCTACGGTTCGCTGGGAACGGCGAATGTGGAAGCAGCCCTCGGCGGCGCACTCAGCTCCGACTGGTCCGCGCGTATTTCTGCGCTCGCACAGCATCGCGATGGCTGGATCGACAACACCTTCAAGAACAAGAAAGACGACCTCGGCGGCTATAACGATCGTGCCATTCGACTGCAGGCGCTTTACCAGCCGAACAGCGATTTCAGTGCACTTATCAATGTGCACGCGCGCTGGCTCGACGGCAGCGCCATCGCCAATCGCGCCAATGCGATCGCACTGGGCGAAAACACCTTCGTGCCGGGTTTCGAGCGCGACAAGGTGGCGCAGGATGGGAACAACAAGCAGCACCTGTTTACCTGGGGCAGCAACCTGCATCTGACCTGGACGCTGGGCGATCTCACGCTTACATCGATCACGGGCCTGGAGCGTGCAACCACGTATAGCCTTGGCGACGTCGACGGTGGCTACGGCGCGGTCTACGCGCCGCCCAGTGGGCCGGGCCTGATTCCCTTCCCGTCGGAAACCGCCGATGCGCTGCCGAAGGATCGCCAGATCACGCAGGAGTTCCGTCTGGCTAACGATCAGTCCAATCGCCTGAAATGGCAGACGGGCGTGTATTACTTCGACGAAGACATCGCCATCGATAACTTTTCTTACGACACGCTGGCCAACCATGCGCTCAACGACTGGGCACGGCAAAGTCAGCAGACGAAGGCCTGGGCCGTCTTCGGTTCGGCCGATTACGATGTAACGGACCGCTTCGACATTCGCGCCGGCGCACGTTTCTCGCACGATAAGCGCAACTTCTCGGCCAGCCGACTGTTCGGTTTTGACGGGCCCATCGGCCCGCTGAAAGCCGACCCTAGCGATGCGCGGTGGAGCGGCGACCTCACCGGCACGTTTGCGTTAAACGATCAGGTGAACGTCTATGGACGCATCGCCAACGGCTTCCGCGCGCCCAGCGTGCAAGGCCGCATTACCTTTGGCGACACGATTTCCACCGCAAAACCCGAAACCATTACGTCGTACGAGTTGGGCATGAAGACGCTTTCCGCTGGCGGCAAGCTGCGCTTCAACGCCGACATTTACAAGTACAACATGCACAACCAGCAATTGACCGCCGTGGGCGGCGCAACCAATGTGACCCAGTTGCTCAATGCGAAGAAGACCGAAGGCTATGGCGCCGAATTCGATCTCGAGGCCTATGTCACGCCAAACTTCATCACCACGCTCGGCGGCAGCTACAACCATACGGAACTGAAGGATCGCAATCTGGCGGTAGCCCCGTGCGGTGCGGCCTGCACCGTGCTGGATCCGCTCAATGCCTCAGGCAACGCACTGATCAACGGCAACTCACTTCCGAACTCGCCGAAGTGGATCGGCACGTTCACCGCGCGCTATGGCATCCCCTACGGCGAAAGCGGCGAATTCTTCGTCTATACCGACTGGAACTACCGCAGCAAGGTCGATTTTTTCCTGTACGACTCGGTGGAGTTCAACTCCAAGCCGTTCCTCGAAGGTGGCCTGCGCATGGGCTACAACTGGGATTTCGGCAAGCGCGAGGTGGCGCTTTACGGCCGCAACATTACCGGCAAGCAGGTGATTACCGGCGCCATCGATTTCAACAACCGCACCGCCTTCGTCAATGATCCACGCGTGGTGGGTATCGAGTTCCGCGCCGAGCTCTAAGCTTTACCTGCCTCGTCCCGACGGGCGTCGGGACGAGGATTGTGGCGATCGCAAGCGCTAGATGACCGATGCCCGGCCACCATCCATCGGAATGATCGCGCCGGAAACATAGCTTGCCAGCTTCGACGCAAGGAACACGGCCACGTTCGCCACCTCCGCCGGTTCAGCCATCCTGCCGCGTGGAATTTCTGCCAGCATCGCAGCCAGTGTGTCGTCGCGTGTCTTGCCGCTCGACCGCATCGATGCAGCAAGCCCTTCCTCGACACGCCCCGTGCGAGTGAGACCTGGATTGATCACGTTCACACGCACATCGTTCGCGGCATACGCCTTCGCGTAGCCTACCGAGGCCAGCATCAGCGCCGCGTTCGCCGCCCCGCCAGCAATGTGCACTTCGCTGGCCTGACGCCCACCCTGCCCCACGATGTTGACGATGCTGCCGCCACCGCGCGCGGCCATGCGCTTGATCACTGGATCGATGGTGTTGATGTACGTGAAGTACTTGGCATCGAATGCCTGGTGGTGAGCGGCACTGTCCAGCTCTTCAGGCGAATACCGCCGTGCGGCCCCTGCGGAGTTCACGAGTACGCCGATCGCGCCGTAGTCCGCTTCGATCTTGTCGATAGCCCCGCTCGCCGTCGCGGCATCCGAGAGATCAGCGCTAAGAATCGCCATCTCCAGGCCATGACCGCGCAGGTCGCCTTGTGCCAGCTCCAGATGGGCCTGGTTTCGCGAGATTCCGACCACCCGCGCCCCTTCTTTCGCCATGGCAAGGGCACACGCTAAACCGATGCCCTTGCTGGCCCCGGTAATCACGACAACGACATCTTTCAGTCCAGCGTCCATTCAATAGCTCCAAAAATCTTTCAAAACAAGATGTTGCATATATAGGCCATCAGTCATGGTGACTTTTCGCAATAAATTCTTGACGACCCGGAATCTGGTGTTATAGTTCACTACAACACCGGTCACCCAGACCACCAACCAAGGAGAACACCATGAAATTCGTCAACACCATCGCCTTCGCCGCCGCCCTCCTGATGACCGCCG
>CAJCJD010000058.1 GCA_903970555.1 Vulcanimicrobiota bacterium | reverse complement strand
GCTGCCTCATGCAAAGAGCGCCGACGATTACGAAGCGTTGCTGCCGTGGACGCTCGGCAAACCCGCTCGAAAACCAACCACCTAAGCGCTAACCGACCTCGCGCCACGGCGCAAAGTGTGGGTTCGCTGATCGCTTACGCTGATAAGGCCCTGCCGCGCGTGTTCTGGTTCGATAACAGAGAGGGCGCGAAGGTGTTTATGTGCGCGATGGGCGGCCAGCATACGACGCTGACGGTGCAGGGTAGTACAGGTTGGAATCCCATGAAGTTGCCCGACACGCCCGAGAATCGCGCCTATCTAGTCGATCTATTGACGCTGATGCGTACCTGCTACGGCGGCAAGGTGGTGCCTGACGACATTGAGCGATTCAAAAAGGCGGTTCATGAAAACTACGAACTGCCTTACCAAGATCGTCGCTTGCGTAACGTGGTGTGGTGCTTCGGGCAAGGCGATCTGGCAAAAGACATGCGTGTTTGGCACGGAGCCAACGGTATCGAGGGCGCGAATTGGGGGGTGTTCGACAACGAGCACGACAATATCGACCTGACCAAATGTCGGCATTACTGCTATGAAATGCGACAGCTCATCAAGGACGGCGTGGCTCGCCCCGAGTTGCCCGTCGTGTTGAGCTATCCGTTTCATCGTATCGAGCAATCCATGAATGGCGAGCCATTCATTCTTGTGCTGGAAGAAGGGCAAAACCTCGTCAAACACGCCTATTGGCGGAAGAAGATCGACAGCTACATCATGCAGATTCGCCGCAAGAACGGGCTGCTCATCTTTGTCACGCCCGACGCCAAGTACCTCTATTGCGAAACCGATTCGATCCAGAAGCAAACCGCGACGAAGATTTATTTGCCTAACGTCAACGCCAGTAAGGTTGATCTCGTGGATAACTTGGGTCTCACAGTGGCGGAATATGACTTCGTGCATGACACCCCGCCAGAGGAATACAAGCTCCTTATTCGACGTGGCAATGAGTCGATTAGGGCTGTGTTTGACCTGTCGGACATGCCAGAGTTTATCCCTGTGCTTTCATCGAATGACAAGGGCGTAGCGCTTATGGAAAAAATTATTCGTGAGCTTGGAACGGACGATCCCGAGCAGTGGGTGCCAGTATTTATGGAACGTGCGATTGCAGAAAACACGCACAACTTGAAGAAGAAAGGAGCATGACCATGACTGAAACGAAGATTTTCCCGCCGGCTTGCCTACGTATTGCACCGAATCAGCCCCCGTGCGAGTTGCGCACGAGTGACGACTTCGCCGCGTTTTGCCTAACCGAAGCAGAGTTCGAATGTATTCGCCAACCAGATCCCGATCAAACAGCACAGCAAGGAGAACGACCATGAAAAAGACCCTCGCAGTCCTCGCGGCGGCTGTTTCCATCGGTGCGTCGGTGCCAGCCTTCGCAACGGGAATTCCAACGTTCGACGCGGCGACGGTGCTCCAGTTGCAACAGCAGTTCAGGCAGTTGCAAGACCAGTACACGGTGCTCAAGAACCAATACGACGCAGTAACCGGAAGCTATGGCCGTGGGCAAATTGGTCTGAGCGATTCCATTAGCTCGGCATCAGTGGTGCCCGGTTCGTGGCAGGAAGTCGTCGCGCAGCAGCAGAGTGGGGCGTTTGGCTCGAAGCAAGCATCCTACGAGAAGCTTATCAACACGATGCCGCAAGACTTGTTCGCAAATCCGCAGGCGCAAAACGCCACGACGTACAAGATGAGCACCGATTCCGTTCGGGCTGCGATGGCCGGTGGCGACTCGCTGTACTCGGAAGTTCAGACACACCTCAACAATCTGGCGCGAATGAGTCAACAGGTCGATTCAACGGTGAATATAAAAGATGGACAGGACTTACAGAACCGCATTTCGAGCGAGAACGGCATGTTGTCGAGCGCGATGGCAAAGCTCAGCGCGATGAACATGAATTTGCAAGCCAACATGGTGAATCAGCAAAACCAGGCAACGGCAGCGACGCAAAAATATTTCAACCATACCGGTCAGTAAGCAGTTCTCGCGTGCGAGAAAAAACCAACATCGAAGGAATCGAAATCATGAAAATCTTCGCACTCCTGCCGGCCGTTCTTCTCACTTGGCTGCTGCTGAAACTCGCCAAGCGTGGCTGGAAGTTGCTCGCAGTTCTCTTCTTGATGGCGCTGGTGGGCGGCTGTGCAAGTACGTCCAACAAGTTCGACAAGTCACCATGCGCATGCGAATTCAAATCGCTTAACACGGGCAGCTACGGGAGCAAGGGCAATGCGTAATTTTTGGATGATCATTTCGGGCGCTGCGCTCGTAGTTGGCGTTAGCGGTGCTGTCTACTACTTTTTTCCGAAACATCCGGTGAATCCGGATGAGCTGAGCACGCCAGCACTGCAATCGCCGCAAACTGACAGTCGCGTGCTTGTTGTGCCGGCCAGCAACCCATTGCTGACAGCTGACGAGTCGCAGTTCGGGGAGTGGCTTCCGCCGTACTGCGGTGCGGACATCTTTCTACAGTCGCAACCGCAACAGCACAAAGTTGATGTGTGCGTGAACGGTACGGTGTCTCGGGTTGCTGCGGCTACGGGCGTCAAGTTGGCGCGGGCCGATGTACTTGACCCGCGCGTCAAGGCGCGCTGGCGCGAAGTGATGGGAGCTAAATAGCTATGGCAGCCATGACTCTACAGGGCTTGGTGGGTGCGGCAGACGGCTTTACCAACTCGTTTCTGTCGCAGACTTACCCGGCTTTGGCAAGTGCAGTATCTACTCCGATATACCTTGCCGCAATTATCTATTGGGCGGTGTTTGGCTACAAGGTGTATGCCGGATACGCGGGGGTCCAATGGAAAGACGTGCTGGCGAAGTGCGTCATGACGGCGGCGGTGTTCGGCACGCTCAATTGGGGCGGGCTGGCCCAAGTGCTTTACCACGCGTTCGTGTCGTTCATGGAAGGTGCAGCAGCTACGATCATGGCCGGTAAGCCTACGGCGCAGATGGTTGATGCGCTGTATAGCAACGTCGAGACGGTATCGGAGACCCTGCAGTCTGCGAACCTATACCAGATAGCTATGATTCTCGATGCATCTCTCCCATGTGTCACGCAACGTGACACGCTTCCATCAGGACACGCCGGACGGCAGACGTTTTTGATGAACCAAGTTGGTCTGCACATTGCGCACATGTCCGGCTTGGTTCAACGTCGCCGTCAGATAGTAGAGGCGGTAGCGATGATCCAGTGATCTGTGTCAGCGGATTCACGAATACGCGGTTCATGCCAATGCCTCGATCGGACCGTGAGCGTTGCCCCGGAACCGTCTATTCGAGGCCCTACAGTCGACCCGGGTGTATTCCTACGTGACGAACGAAATGGCATGGCCGTGCGCGATATAGCCACAGGCGCTATTCGAAACTCGTTTATGCTCACCTGCCAAACCTGACCGGAGAACTCGAATGGACCAAAATTCAAACGCTCAAAGCCGCCGTGGGTTCATGGGCATCCTCGGCGCGGCGTCTGCTGTCGCAGCGTGCTGTTGTAGTGGAGTATCGAAGGCAATTGGTCAGCAAAACGTCGGTGGCATTCCGGGCAGTGCAAAATCGGGCAAAAGCAGGATGCTTGCGATGGGCGCCGACGCTCTACAAAATCACGCGCCTATCAATGCGATAGATATGTACCTGAACGGCTTTCATTTTTATGCCGACGACATGGGACGGCAAATTGAAGCGCACCACTACTGCCACCATGTAACCGAGGACTTTTTCCAATGTGTCATCTACGACGGCAACAAATCGGACTCACGGCTTATTGGCATCGAATATATTATCTCGGAAAGAGTTTTCCAGACGCTACCGGACGATGAGAAGCCGCTTTGGCACAGTCACCGTCATGAAACAACATCGGGCGAGTTGGTAATGCCAGGCATCCCGATGCAGATCGAACATACCGCCATAGCAACGCTCGTGAATACCTATGGAAAGACATGGCACACATGGCAGATAGATAAAAATGCGGCACTTCCGCTTGGCATCCCGCAGCTCATGATGGGGTTCACTGAAGACGGCCAGCTTGACCCGGCTCGTATTGCGCAACGAGACAAAGAACTTGTCGTTTCCACCCCGAACGAGCGAGCAAATCGGAAAGACCTAGTAGGGTCCGCAGGGTCAGTGCTGCCGGAAGCCGACGGTTGGCAGTCCGGGCAGGCGCCGCAATTGATTTTGAGCAAGCTGCCGCTCAAGGGGCGCCGCTTATGACCCACGCCGGCGTCGAAGTCAGCTTTTCGGTGCGCTCCGGTTCAAGCTTGACAACTTTGGCGACTCAGCAAGCACATGAGGTTGGTTGTCAATAGTGGAGAGGGTATTGCCACGTTGTTGGCATGTTGCCGGAAATGCAGCGACAATTGCAGGTATGGAACGAACCACCTTGCAACACAGCGAACCTGACAACGACCCTATTTCCTCTTCGGGCTACCGATTTCCTGCCGACGTAATCAACTACGCGGTGTGGCTGTATTACCGTTTTCCGCTGAGCCTGCGTATGGTCGAGGAGTTGCTCGCGGCTCGCGGCATTGATCTCACTTACGAGACCGTGCGACGCCGGTCGGTGAAGTTCGGTCTGGGTATCGCCCGACGCATACGCTCTACTGCGCTAGCCCAAGGCGACAAGTGGCACCTCGACGAGGTAGCGGTCACCATCAACGGCAAGAAACACTGGCTGTGTCGCGCGGTGGACCAGCACGGTGCAGTGCTCGACGTGCTCGTGCAAAGCCGGCGCGACAAGCATGCGGCCAAACGGCTCATGCGAAAGCTCCTCAAGAAGCACGGATGCGCACCGCGCGTTCTGATCACCGACAAGCTCAGGAGCTACGCTGCGGCAAACAGAGACCTGGGACTGAACGTGGAACACCGACAGCACAAGGGATTAAACAACCGGGCGGAGAACTCACACCAGCCGACGCGAGTGCGCGAGAAGGTAATGCGCCGCTTCAAATCAGCGCGCCACCACCTGCAGCAATTTACCTCGGTTCATGATCAGGTGGCAAACCTGTTAATGCACTGCCGCTACAACACGAACGCACAAGAGAAGCGGTCGGCACGCACGCAGGCCTTCGAGGCGTGGGAGGGCGTGACCGGACATTCGATGTTGGATCGTCTCGCTGCATAGATAAGGATTACTTGCGTTCAATGACTTCGATCGCGCGACCTTCAACAACGTGACAGTACCCAGCGGACTTGTGTATAAAGAGGTGGCCTTAGGCCACCTCTTTATACAGAAGTCCGCTGAGCCTTATGGGACGGGGCTGACAAGGGTGTTGTAAACGGTCGGGAAAGCGCGTTTACTCTCGCTATTTGGGCGATAGCAGATGGCGCGGAAGACGGGATGGGCGGACGAAGA
>CAJCJD010000057.1 GCA_903970555.1 Vulcanimicrobiota bacterium | reverse complement strand
TGGAGCGATTATCTCGCTACCCGCCATGCCGGTGCGCCGCTGAAACCGGTGTCTGCATATTGGCGTGATGCTGATGGGCACGAACACGTGCGCCAAGGCGAATGTGTCATCACAGCCACGGGTATCGAAGGCAGCCTTGTCTATGCGCTTTCCGCTTCGCTGCGCGATGCGATTGCGAAACCAGGCCATGCCGTGCTTGAGCTAGATCTTGCGCCCGACCGCACGCAGGCGCGTTTGCAGCATGATCTCGCCAAGCCACGCGGCAGCCGTTCCTTCAGCGAGCACCTGCGCCGCCAAACCGGCCTCACCGGCGTGAAAGCGGCGTTGCTTCACGAAGTGCTCGACAAGCAACTGCTCACGGATAGCAGTGCGCTGGCGCAAGCGATTAAGCGCCTGCCGTTACGCCTGAAGCAGGCTCGGCCGGTTGCCGAAGCCATCAGCAGCGCAGGCGGCGTGCGGCTGGAGGCACTCGACGACAACTTGATGCTCCGTGCCCTGCCCGGCGTGTTCTGCGCCGGCGAAATGCTGGATTGGGAGGCGCCCACCGGCGGCTACCTGCTGACGGCCTGCTTTGCCAGCGGCTATCGCGCGGGCCTTGGCGCCTCCAGCTGGCTCAAGGGCCTGTCCGGGCGGCAGGCGTAAAGCTGCCTTCACGCAGGGCAGCACAAATCGTTCTAACCTTGCCGCCAGCGTTGCTCCCATTTGCTGAAGTTCGATCCGACAATCCAAACGGAGGCGTGCCATGTGCGATCACCCTTCCCATGCGTTGCAGTCGCGTCGTCAGTTTCTGGGTGCGGGTTTAAGCCTGCTTGCGTTGAGCGCATTGATCCCGTTGCGCGCCTTCGCGGATGCGGCGCCTGCGCAGAATGCAGTATCGCCAGACGCCGCCTTACGCCGGCTGCTCGATGGCAACGCACGCTATGCGTCGAACAAGCTCGGTGCCAAGGATTTTTCGGTGGGTCGCGCGGCACGTGCCAAAGCGCAATATCCCATTGCAGCGATACTGAGTTGCGCCGATTCACGCGTGGCGCCGGAGCTTGTATTCGATCAAGGACCGGGTGACTTGTTCGTCGTGCGCGTTGCAGGCAATTACTTGAGCAGCGACAGCCTCGCCAGTCTCGAATATGCCGTGGGCGTGCTCAAAGTGCCGCTGATCATGGTGCTCGGTCATACCGAGTGTGGCGCGATCAAGGCCACTATCAGCGAGATCAAGCAACCTGCGCCTTTGCCCGGGCATATCTGGGATATCGTCGATGCGGTGCGCCCTGGTATCGACAAAGTCGTGCAAGCGGGTGGCGACAATATGCTGGGCAACGCCATCGGCGCGAATGTGGATTACAACGCGTCGCGCGTGGCATCGGCGCAGCCGGTGATTTCCGAGGCGGTCAAGCAAGGCAACGTGCGCGTGGTTGGCGCGGTGTACGAGTTGGCGACAGGCAAGGTTTTGATGCGGCAAACGGCCTGACTCATCCGCAGAGCGCGGGGCTCTTTTGCGGGGCTGCGACCGGCGTACTCCACAAGAACTTGCGCAATAAGCAGCATTCTTTGGGCCGCGCAAGGGCTGAATTAGTCATACATCTGAGCGATCATGGCGAGGCTATCTATCGATACCTACGGATCGTTCCCATGAAATGGTTGTCCCGCGCTCTACTTTGCTCTTCCATCGCCCTCGACGCCGGTTGCGTTTTCCACCACGCCAAACCCACGCCCGCCCCCGAGTCAGCGACGCAACAGGCCAAGGTCGCGTCCACGGCGCCCCTGCTGCTGATCTCGATCGATGCCTACCGTGCCGACTATATCGATCGCGGCCTGAGCCCGACCCTGCAGGCACTCGCCGCCACCGGTGTGCATGCCGACTCGATGCAGCCTTCATTCCCTTCGCTGACCTTCCCCAACCATTACGCCATTGTCACCGGCCTGGTGCCGGACCATAACGGCATCGTCAACAACACCATGGTTGACCCCGAACTAGGCAAGTTCACGTTGAGCGATCGCAAGGCAGTGAGCAATGGCCTGTGGTGGGATCAGGCGACGCCCCTGTGGGAGACCGCCGATGCGAACGGGCTGCGTAGCGCCACGATGTTTTGGCCTGGCTCCGAAGCGGATATCCAGGGCCACCACCCGGATTACTGGAAACCTTACGATGGCAAGGTGACACCGGATCAGCGTGTGGATCAGGTGCTGGCGTGGCTGGATCTGCCTGCCGATCAGCGTCCGCGCTTTATCACGTTGTACTTCGATGCCGTCGATCATGCCGGCCATGAACACGGCCCGGATTCGCCGCAGGTCAACCAGGCGTTGCGCGATACCGATGAAGCGATGGGTCGCCTTGTCGATGGATTGCGCCAGCGCGGTCTGCTCGATCAGATCAATATCATCGTGCTGGCCGATCACGGCATGGCCAGCGTGCCGCTGGAAAACAATGTTCTGATCGACAAACTGATTTCGCTCAAAGATGTGGATACGGTGAGCCTCGGCGTGTTAGCTGGCTTCAACCCCAAGCCCAAGCACGACTTCAACGCCATTGAAGAACAGCTTGAGCAGCCGCAAGAGCACATGCATTGCTGGGACAAGACCCGCATACCCAAACGCTTCAAGTACGGCACCAACGCACGCGTGCCGCAGTTGGTCTGCCTAGCCGACGTGGGCTGGCGCATTACGACTGAGGAGTACATCGCAAAGCACCAAGGCAAGATCAGCATCGGCGAACATGGCTATGACAACGCTGATCCGCTTATGCAGGCCGTGTTTATCGCGCATGGCCCCTCATTCCAAAGTGGCATCCGCTTCCACAGTTTCCCGAACGTGGATGTGTACCCGCTGATGGCGCACCTGCTGGGCGTTCCGGCAAATTTCAGCGACGGAAGCATTAAGGATGTGCAGGGTATGTTGAAGCCGGAGCCTGCTGCAGCGGCAACAACGACACACTGACATTGCAAACAAATCTGGACTGGTCGTCCTGGATAAAACCAGGACGACGACACAGGCCACTTGTTTGTCGCTGATACCGCATTTTGCTCAACCGCCGCGTATACAAACGCTTCAGGCGGGATAGTTGCTCACTTCGACCAGATTGCCATCCGGATCGCGGAAATACACCGAAAGGATCGGACCACGAGCACCTGTGCGAGGTACCGGACCTTCGTCGATCGCCACATCGCAGCGTTTCAAATGCTCGATGACCTGATCCAGCGGCACGGAAGTCACCAGACAAAAGTCACCCGACCCTGGCGTCGGTTGCGTAGCTTTTGGCTCGAATTCATGGCGATGGCGATGCAGGTTTATTTTCTGCGCGCCAAAGGCTAGCGCCTTGCGACCTTCGCCGAAGTTGACGACATCCATGCCGAGTACGCGCGCATAGAAATCGCAACTCGCATCGATATCGGCCACGGTGAGGACAAAATGGTCGATGCTGTCGATCTTCATGGCATGGCTCCCTTACTCATCGGTGTGGGGGGCGTGATGATCTGCGGCAGCGGTTGCAAGCGATACAGCCATAGCGCGATAAGCAAGCCGACCAGCACCAGCGCACCGACAAACCACGCCACACCGTTCCAACCCGCCGCTGCATAGAACAGTCCGCCGCTAGCGCCGGCAACACTGGAGCCCATGTAATAGCTAAACAAATACATCGACGAAGCCTGCGCTTTGGCTGCACCGCCACGCCGCCCTACCCAGCTACTGACTATGGAATGACCGCCGAAGAAACCAAACGTGATGGCGGTGATGCCGAAGATGATAAGCCACAAAGATTCCATCATCGTGCAGGCGACGCCGAACAGCATCAGTGCGAGCGCCGTCCACAGCACTTTGCGGCGCCCGAGTTTGCCGGCGAGGTGCCCCATCCACGCCGAACTGAACGTACCGACCAAATAGATGCCGAAGATCAAGCCGACGACCGTCTGACTGAGGTTGTACGGCGGCGCCAACAAGCGATAACCGAGATAGTTGTAAACAGTGACGAAGGCGCCGAGCAGCAAAAAACCTTCCGCGAACAACCACGGCAACCCCGCATCGCGAAACATGCCGGCAAAACGGGCGAACAGCGCACGCCATTGCAAGGCTTGCGGGCGAAAATGGCGCGATGTCGGCAATGCCTGCCAGAACACCAAGCCGGAAATCAAACCGACCACGCCAACGATGCCGACACCCGCACGCCATCCGAAATAATCCGCCACCACGCCAGAAATCAGCCGACCGCTCATGCCACCAACGGCACTGCCGCTGATGTAAAGCCCCATGCCCAAACCGATCGACTCGGGGTGCATTTCCTCGCTCAGATACGTCATCGCAACCGCCGGCAGACCGCTGAGCGTCAACCCAAGCAAGGTGCGTATCGCCAGCAACGCGTACCAGTTCGGCATCAACGCGGTAATCAGCACTAATACGGCAGAAGAAAGAAGCGACGCAACCATCACCGATTTGCGTCCCCAGGCGTCCGACACGCCACCAGCGAACAACATGGCGAACGCCAGCACACCCGTCGTCAACGATAGCGACAGCGCGCTGGCAGCGGCACTGACACCGTAGTGCTGACTGAACTGCGGCATCAGTGGCTGCACACAATAGAGCAAGCCGAAGGTCGCAAAACCGGCAGCGAACAACGCCAGATTGGTATGCCGGAATGCTGGCGTACCGTGGCGGATCAGATCGTCGCCACCCCAAGCCACTGACTTGGTTGGTGCGTCGCTGGAAGTGCTTGTGCTCATCGCTGCAATGGCATGATAGATGGCACAAGCATAATCGTCTGCACAATGATGAGCGACAACGCCACACGCCCGGCTCAATAGCCCGAGCATGTTCATCGGCTCGCAACGCTGTCGCGTTCACCCCTACGGCGTTGCGTGGACTTCTACCTGTACTACCCGAGCCGGCTCCAGTTTTCGCCCAAGCTACACATGCTTATTGACTTCAAGCGTGAATGGCGCGCACGCGAAGCAGCTGTAAAGCCGCTTCGCGATGCGCCGAAACCCCACTCAGTGATAACGCCAGTAACCGCCGACCCAAACGTGGCTGGGACCCCAATAACCCGGTACCCACACGCGCGCCGGACGCGGTGCTACGACAACGCAACCTGTTTGCGCCAACGTGCCACCCAGCACAGCGAGAGCGATCAAGAAAACAGAAAGATAACGGCGCATGGTGTTTCTCCTCGTGAGTGATAACTCACGCCGGATAACGCGGCCTGGAACGCTCGCGATGACGCCACGAACCTGAACTGATGCCGAGGGTTCAGGCCCAGCGTCAGGCAAGTGAAAGCAAGCTTGGTGAAGCGTTTGCGCGACGGCCGGATCGTCAACGCTATGAAAGGTAGGCGTGTTTCAACAGCAATCGGCGTGTTGGGCCACCCATCCAAAATTACGCTTTTTCTACGCGATCGCGCCGATCTTTTATCCGATTTGTATACCTAGACAGCCATCATTCGCAGCGCGCCAGGCAACGGTATGCAGCGAATGATGCACACACATTAGAACCGTTCGCCGATGTTCCGAAGGCTTGCAGCCGGAGGCCGCCACGCGAGGTAGCGGGCAGCAGTCTCCCGATGATCCGGCTCCGGCTGCAAACCTTCGGAACATTGCGAACGCTACTCCGGATCAAGTGCGCGCCAGACGCTCCACGGCCGATCGATAGCGCGCGGCAATGCGTGCTTCATCACGATGCTGAAAATCGCGCACCACCCATTTGCCACCCGCCATCACATTGCGCACCATCGGAGCGTTGCCGGCAAACAGGAAGCTATCCATCGCCGATCGGCTATCACGCGCGGCCAACAGTGGTGAATCCTGATCGAGCACGATCAAGTCCGCACGTGCGCCCTCGCCCAGCGTGCCGATGGGCAAATCGGCAGCCTGTGCACCACCGCGCAACGCTGCACGCCACAGGGTTTCGCCCACGCTTTCACCGGCATGGCGCGCTGCCACGTTGCGGTGGCGTGTATTGAGGCGTTGGCCGTACTCAAGCCAACGCAGCTCCTCGACGGGCGAGATCGAAATGTGCGAATCCGAACCGATGCCGATCACGCCGTTCGCATCGAGATAGCGCGCCAGCGGAAACAAACCGTCGCCGAGGTTGGCCTCGGTCGTAGGACATAGACCAGCCACCGCACCGCTGCGCGCAATTTGCGCCGTTTCCGATTCGGTGAGATGCGTCGCGTGCACAAGGCACCAGCGCTTGTCGATCGAGGCGTGATCGAACAACCACTCCACCGGACGCGCACCGCGCGTGGCGAGGCAGTCCTGCACTTCACCGATTTGTTCGGCGATGTGGATATGTACCGGGCCCGTCTTCAGCGCATCATGCTCGACCACGCCGCGCCAGGCCTGCTCGGGAATGGCACGCAGCGAGTGAAGCGCGACGCCGACGCGCAGGTCTTCGGATTCGAGCTTGCGCAGCGTGGTCAGCAGTCGAAGGTAGCTGTCCACGTCGTGCCCGAAACGCCGTTGCCGGGGCGACAAGGGTCGGCCGTCAAAACCCCCGCTCATGTACAGCACCGGCAGCAAGGTCAAGGCGATGCCCGCCTCGCGCGCGGCTTCGATCAAGGCCAGCGACATCGCCTCGGGCTGCGCATAGGGCGTGGCATCGGGTCGGTGATGCAAGTAGTGGAACTCACAGACCTGGGTGTAGCCGGCCTTGAGCATCTCCACATAAAGCTGCGCAGCGATCGCCTGTAAGGTGTCCGGGTCGATGCACGCGGCGAACGCGTACATGGTCTCGCGCCAGGTCCAGAACGAATCGTCGCTGGGGCCACGGCGCTCGGCCAGGCCCGCCATGGCGCGCTGGAACGCATGCGAATGCAGGTTGGGCATGCCGGGAAGCACCCAGCCATCCAGGTACTGCGGTGTGCCGCCCTGGGCTTGCGTGATCCGGCCGCGATCGTCAACGGCGAAGGCGACATCGCCGCGCCAGCCTGCGTCATGCCAAAGCTGGCGTGCTTGGAAAGAGTGAATCAGGGCCGTCTCGCTCATGAACAATCTCCGTATGGCCTGCGAATTCTAACCGGCATACTCGCATTCGCTTCACCTGACCTACGGAAGGATGAAGAAATGGCCAAAAAGAATGAAAACACGCCCAAGCTAACCTTGCGGCAAGCCCTTCCCGCCGATGTCCCCGCGCTGGTGACCCTCACTGCACGTATCTACACAGCCGAATGGGGTCATTCGGCAGAGATGCTGCGATCCCAGCAGACACACTTCCCGGAAGGCCAGTTTGTCGTCGAGTACGAGGGCAACATTGTCGGCTATTGCGCCACCTTCCGTATCGACGAATCCGTCGCGTTAAAGCCGCACACCTGGATGCAGATCACCGGTGGCGGCATGGCCTCGCGCCACAACCCGGACGGCAACTGGCTGTACGGCATGGAAGTGGTGGTGCATCCTGATTATCGCGGCATGCGCATTGGCCAGCGCTTGTATCAAGCGCGCAAGCGGCTGTGCACCGATTTAAAGCTGCGCGGCATCACCTTTGGCGGGCGCATCCCGGGGCTGTCGCGCAACATCCAGCGTTACGGCAGCGCGGAGGCTTACGTGCAAGCGGTAGTCGAAGGACGGCGGCGCGATCCCACGCTGAGTTTTCAGCTGGCCAATGATTTTGAAATCATCGAAGTGCTTCGGGCCTATGTGCCGACGGATTACGAATCGCTCGGCTACGCCGCGCATCTGGTCTGGCGCAATCCGGCATTGCTGGACCAGCCGGATATTCCATCGGTCAAATCCACGCGCAACCTGCCCGATTCAGTGCGCGTGGCGACGGTGCAGTATCAACAGCGGCGCATCGGTTCGTTCGAGGAATTCGCCACGCACGTCGAATACTTCACCGACATAGCGGCGGATTACAACGCGGATTTCGTGGCGTTTCCCGAGCTCATCACGCTGCAACTGCTGTCGATCGAGAACGAAGAACTCTCGCCAGTCGAAACCATCCGCAAGCTCAGCCATTACACGCCGCAGGTGAAGGAGCTGTTCAGCCGGCTGGCCGTGCACTACAACATCAACATCATCGCCGGCTCGCATCCTACCGAGCAGGAAAACGGGGATATCCACAACGTCTGCTATGTGTGCCTGCGTGACGGCTCTATTCACGAGCGCGAAAAACTTCATCCCACGCCTAGCGAGAGAGTGGTGTGGAATGTCACCGGCGGCGACAGCGCGGCGACGATCCTTACCGATTGCGGCCCGATCGGCGTGATGATCTGCTACGACTCGGAGTTTCCGGAAGTCGCCAAGCATCTGGTCGATCAGGGCGCACTGATGCTGTTCGTGCCTTTCTGCACCGATGTGCGCGAAGGCTACCTACGCGTGCGCTATTGCTCGCAGGCGCGGGCTATCGAAAATCAGTGTTACGTGATCCTTTCCGGCAATGTCGGTAACCTGCCGGGCGTGAACAATTTCGATATCCAGTACGGGCAAAGCTGCATTCTCACACCCAACGATTTTCCATTCGCGCGCGACGGCATCGCAGCCGATTCGACGCCGAATATCGAGACTGTGCTGTTTGCCGATCTGCGTCTGGAGAGCCTGGCGCGGGCACGCAACGCGGGCGCGGTCCAGAACCTCAAGGATCGCCGCTTTGACCTATACGAAACGCGCTGGCTGACCCGGACGCGCTGACCTCAGATGCGGCGCGCTCTGCCATAATGGATGGATGTCCGAATCGCCAGAGCCGTCGCCCAAAGCCTCCAACCCCCGGCTGCGCGCCGTGCTAGGTCATGAGTTCTTTGCACCCTACCAGTGGAAGCGGCGCATTGCCTTGTGGAGCGGTGCCGTGTTGGTCGCGCTGGCGGCCATCCTGTTCGCCAAGGCCAGCGACTGGGCTTATGCCCTATTCCAAAAGATTGTGGCGTACGGGATCTGGATTCCCTTGATCCTCACGCCGGTCGTGTTCGGCCTATTGTCCTGGGTCACGGAGGGACGCCTGCGCGCGGCTCGCGGCAGCGGTATTCCACAGGTTATCGCGACGATCCATATCGATGATGTGGGTTTTCGTTCGCGCATGCTTTCGTTGCCGATCGCGGCCAGCAAAATGGTGCTGACCCTGCTTGCGTTGGCGGTAGGCGCCTCGATCGGCCGCGAGGGCCCCACCGTGCATGTCGGCGCGGGTTTGATGTATTGGCTAGGACGACGCTTCGGCTTTTCCGATCCCAAGGCGCTTTCGCGCTTTATTCTCGCTGGCGGCGCCGCAGGCATTGCCGCCGCGTTCAACACGCCGCTGGCCGGGGTGGTGTTCGCGATCGAGGAACTGGCTGGCACGTTCGAGCATCGCTTCAGCGGCTTGCTGCTTACGGCTGTGTTCGTCGGCGGCGTGGTATCGCTTGGCATTACTGGCAACTACGCGTATTTCGGCACGGTGCAAACCAGCTTGCCACTGGGGCACGCGTGGCTTGCGGTACTGCTGTGCGGCATCATCGGCGGCTTGCTGGGTGGCTTGTTTGCGCGACTGATTTTGCTCAGTCGACGCGGACCACTGGCTGCAGTCGGACGATTACGTGACAAGAATCCGGTGTTGTTTGCGATGGGTTGCGGCTTCGCTTTGGCCGTACTCGGCGTGTTGTCGCATAACGCGGTTTACGGCACCGGCTATGAGCAGGCACGCGCCTTCGTACAAGAATCATCGGTCACGCCGGGCCACGGTTTCGGCTTTCTCAAACTGCTGGCCAATGTGGTGTCGTACTGGGCCGGAATCCCGGGCGGCATCTTCTCGCCGGCGTTGGCCGTGGGCGCGGGCATTGGCCACAACATCGCCTACTTCCTGCCCCATGCGCCGGAAGCCGCCGTGATATTGCTTGGCATGAGCGCCTATCTCTCCGGCGTGACGGGCGCTCCGCTGACCTCGGCGGTGATCGCGATGGAGCTGACCAATAATCAGGACATGGTGATTCCCATCATGGCCGTCTGCCTGCTGGCGCGCGCGGCAGCATCCATCTTCTGCCCCACACCGGTGTACAAGGATTTTGCCGAACGTCTGATCCAGGACTTCGAGCAACAACAAGTTCAGCAGGCGCAAGCCGAGAATCCGAGCGTAGAGCCTTCACCTGTGGAAGATGTCGGCCCGACCAGCACCTACGGCGAGCCGGTGGCTCCCACACCTACGTCTGCGAAAGAATCCGACTTATGAACTGGGATCTGCTGTTGACCAACGCATCGCTGGCAACGTTTGTCGGCGAAGCGAGTCACGGACTGCTGACCGAAGCGGCGATCGCATGCCAGGACGGCCAGATTGTCTGGATAGGCGCAATGCGGGATCTGCCCGCGGCGTCGGCGGCAACGGCGCGGGAAGTGCATGACCTCGATGGCGCGCTGGTGACGCCGGGGCTGATCGATTGCCACACGCATCTGGTTTTCGGCGGCGACCGTGCACAGGAGTTCGACCTGCGCCTCAATGGCGCCAGCTACGAAGAGATCGCGCGTGCCGGCGGCGGCATTGTCTCTACCGTGCGCGCCACGCGTAACGCGAGCGAAGATGAACTGTTCGCGCAATCGTTGCCGCGCGCGCGCGCGCTGCTGGCCGATGGCGTGACCACGCTGGAAATCAAATCCGGATACGGCCTGGAACTGGCCGCGGAGCGACGTATGCTGCGTGTAGCGCGGCGCATCGGTACAGCGCTTGGCATACAGGTGCGTACCAGCTTTCTGGGGTTGCACGCGTTGCCGCCAGAATACAAAGACCGACGCGACGAATATGTCGCGCTGGTTTGCGACGAACTACTTCCCGCACTCGCCGACGAAGGTCTGGTGGATGCAGTGGATGCCTTCTGCGAAGGGATCGGCTTTACCCGCGCCGAAACGCAACGCGTGTTTGAGCATGCCCGCTTATTGGGCTTGCCCGTGAAGCTGCACGCGGAACAACTATCCGATCTGGATGGTGCCGCGCTCGTGGCCGAATTCAATGGGCTATCGGCCGATCATCTGGAATATCTCAGCGACTCAGGCATGCAAGCGATGGCACGCGCAGGCACGGTGGCTGTGCTGTTGCCTGGTGCGTTCTACGCATTGCGCGAAATAAAACTGCCGCCCGTGGATGCACTGCGCACGCATGGCGTTCCTATGGCGATCGCTACGGACTGCAATCCCGGCACCTCTCCGCTGCTTTCGCTGCGACTGGCGGCGAACATGGCCTGCACTTTGTTCCGGCTTACGCCAGAAGAGGCGCTGCGCGGCATCACGGTGAACGCTGCACGCGCACTCGGCCTGCCGGATCGCGGCACGCTGGCGGTTGGCAAACGCGCTGATCTTGTCGTGTGGAACGCAAAGCAGCCTGCGGAACTGTGTTACTGGATTGGCGGCGGGTTGGTTCGCCAGGTGTGGCTCGGCGGCGTTGCGACATCGCCGGCATAAGCGTTCAAGGTTCTCGTCTCATCCCACCATGACGCCCAACAAAAAGCCCCCGGCATGCGGGGGCTTCTGTGTCAGCGAGCGCGTTTGGCTCAGGCCGATTTCTTTTTCGGAGCGGCTTTCTTGACGGCTGCCGGCTTGGTCACGGTCGGCTTGGTACCGGCCACGGCGGGCTGCACGGAGTGCGCGCGGGAATTGCCGTAGCTGCCACGGTAGGTCTTGCCGCGACGGGTTTTGCGATCGCCCTTACCCATAGGAAACTCCTTGATTCGTAATGCTGATGATGACTAGTCATCCTAACAGCGGCACGCCAAAGCGCAAGCGCTGGGGCCTAGTCAGTGGCGGTGGCCGGCGCCACAG
>CAJCJD010000056.1 GCA_903970555.1 Vulcanimicrobiota bacterium | reverse complement strand
TCGGCCTGATGTTGGGTTGATTGCGCGGGCTGCGGAGTATGCGTTGGCGTAAGCCCGTCGTCCCGGCGAAGGCCGGGACCCAGCGTCTTGGGTTTGGCTTTGATGTTTGTATTTCGCGAGATTGCTCGCCTGCGGCGGCCTTTCGATCCCTTCCGGGCCCGAGTCACTTTCTCTTGCGTGCCCAAAAGAAAGTAACCAAAGAGAAGTGCGCCCTCGGGGCCCCGGGTAGAGCTGCGCGCATCCATGCGCGCACTTTTCTCAAGAGCTTAGGGTCAAGAGCCAGAGCGGTGATGTGCGTTGTGCGTATGACTCAATCGTCTGCTGCATCTTCTTCACTTAGCAGTGAATCGCCCAATAGCTGTTGGGTTTGTTCGCCTGGCAAGATTTCGACATCGCGCAATTTGCGCTCGATGGCGCGTGTGCGCTTGCTAGTGTTGTCGAGGTGTTTGCCGGCCTCGTCCAGTTTTTTGCGGACCATGACCAGTACGTCGCCAAATTTGCCGAACTCGTTTTTCACGGCGGAGAGCGTTTGCCAAACTTCGCTGCTACGTTGTTGGATCGCTAGCGTGCGGAAGCCCATTTGCAAGCTGTTGAGCAGTGCAGAGAGAGTGGTGGGGCCGGCGATGGTGACGCGTTGTTCGCGTTGCAGGCTTTCGAACAAGCCAGGGCGGCGGATGATTTCGGCGTAGAGACCTTCGGTGGGCAGGAACAGGATGGCGAAGTCTGTTGTGGCCGGTGGCGAGATGTATTTGGCGCGAATGGTTTTGGCTTCGTCGCGAATGCGTCGTTCCAACGCGGACGCCGCGCGTTCGACGGCGTCGACGTCGGCGAGTTGTTGTGCGTCGAGCAGGCGTTCGTAGTCTTCGCGCGGGAATTTGGCGTCGATGGGTAGCCATACCTGGCTATCGCGATCGCTGCCGGGCAGGCGTATGGCAAATTCCACGCGGTCGTCGGAACCGGGCACGGTGGCCACGTTGGAGGCGTATTGGTCGAGGGTGAGCATTTGCTCCAACAACGCGCCGAGTTGCATTTCGCCGAGAATGCCGCGGGTTTTCACGTTGCTGAGCACGCGCTTGAGATCGCCGACGCCACTGGCTAGCGATTGCATTTCGCCCAGGCCGCGCTGCACGGCTTCCAGGCGTTCGGAGACGAGCTTGAACGACTGGCCGAGTCGTGTTTCCAGCGTGGACTGCAGTTTCTCGTCGACGGTGGCGCGCATCTGCTCGAGCTTCGTCGCGTTGTCCTGCTGGATGGCGCCGAGTTTTGTTTCCAGTGTGGCGCGTACTTCGTTCAGGCGTTTTTCGTTATCGGCGGTGAGTGCCGCGAGTTGCTGCTTTTGCTGTCCGCCAAGCTGATTGAGGTTGGCGGTGAGTTCTTCGCGGCCGCGGCGCGCATCTTCAACCAGGCGCTGCGAGAGTGTCTGCATGCCGGTGTTGGTGCTTTCGGTGAGCGAATCCAGGCGTTGCCCGAATTGCGTCAGGGCTTGGCTCAACTCGCTGCGGCCAGCGCGTTGCTCCTGGGCCATGGCTTCGCGCAGATGGCGGTTGTCGTCCTTCAAGGCGTCCAGCCGCGCGTGGAGCCCGGCGTCGTCGCGTCCGCGCAGCAAGGTGAATACCTGCAGGATCAGCAGGATGACGAGCAGAATCAGCAGGATGATATCGATCAGGGGCATGGGCGGTTCCGGAAGTCTCTGCCGCACAGTTTACGCGCTGGCGTATCAGTCCCTGAGATCGCCGGTGGCCTCGGTTACTATCGGGCCATCCAACTCGGGCAGGGGCCGCTATGAATACGGCTAGGGTAAATGGCAGGGCGCTGGCTGCTTTAATCGCGATAGTCGCCTGGGTCGCGGTTCTACTGCAGCTTTACCTGTCGCTGGCTTATGCCATAACCAGCAGCAAGAGTGTCGGTGAAGGCTTGGTCAATTACTTCGGCTTTTTCACCGTGCTGACCAATCTGCTGGTCTGCGTTGCCACGACCTTGCCGCTGCTGGCGCCAGCCTCTGCGCTCGGTCGCTTCTTTATGCGACCCGTCGCGATCGGGTGGGTGACTGCCAGCATTGCTTTTGTCGGCATCGCTTATTACCTGCTGTTGCGTCATGTGTGGATGCCACAGGGTTTGCAGCTGGTGGCGGATATTTTGCTGCACTACGTCGTGCCGATACTGTTTGTGGTCTACAGCTTGATCACGCTGCGCGGCACGGCGCTGCGCTGGTCGGCACCGTTGTGGTGGTGTCTTTATCTGGTCGCGTACTTCGTTTACGTCTTGGTGCGTGGCGCGATCATCGGCACATATCCGTACGGATTCATCGATGCGTCCAGACTTGGCTACGCCATCACGTTACGTAATGGCTGCCTTCTGCTGGTGGCGTTTCTGGTGCTCGCGTATGTGTTGATGCTGGTTTGGCGGGTGGGCGCGGGCAGCGTTAATCCACCCGACAAAACACTGCTTTGAGGTAACGGCTTTCGGGCACATCGACGCGCACGGGGTGATCCGCACCCGCGCCGCGCACTTCCAATACCTGGATTTCGCGTCCGGCGTTGAGCGCCACACGACGCAGCATTTCCAGGAAATCCGCTTCGCTTACCAGCCCTGTGCATGAGCAGGTGAGCAGTACGCCGCCGGGCGGAATCACGTCCAGAGCCAGGCGATTCATGGCGAAGTACTTCTTGAGTGCGTCGAGCACCTTGGTGCGATCGCGCGTGAGCTTGGCCGGATCGAGGATCACTGCGTCGTAGCGTTCGCCGTTGGCGACGGCCTGACGCAGGCAGTCGAAGATATCGGCCTGTTCGAAACGCGCATCGAGATTATTGGCAGCAGCATTGGCGCGCGCGATCTCTAGGATGCCCGCATCCATGTCCACGCCGACCGCCTCGCGTGCACCGGCGGCCATCGCGTGCACGGCGAAACCGCCAGCGTTGCAGCACAAGTCGAGCACGCGTCGGCCACGCGCGAGTGCGGCGAAGCGGCGGCGATTCTCACGTTGGTCGGCGAAAAAGCCGGTCTTATGGCCGTAACCCGGCGCGGCGTGAAAGCGCAGGCCATGTTCGTGCACTTCCACCGGTGTGGGTGCGTCCATGGCACGGCAATCGAACGATTCCTGTTTCTGCACGTGGCTTTCGGCGAACCAGTACAAGCGCGCGCCGGGAAATTGCCGCAACAGCGCGGTGTGGATCGCCTCGCGGAACTTCCACATGCCGGCGGAGAAATATTCGACCACCAGGATATCGGCGTAGCGATCCACGATCAGGCCGGAAAGACCATCGCCTTCGCTATGGATCACGCGCCACGCGTCGGTAACACTGTCGAGCTTCAACAGTTCACGGCGAAGCGCAACAGTGCGGTCGATGCGTGCATCGATCCATGCGGCGTCGATCGATTCGGCAGGATCGGTCGTGAGCAGACGCAAGGCAATGCGCGCGTGACCGTTCCAGAAGCCGCGCCCGACGAAGCGGTATTTCGCGTCCATCACATCCACCACACTGCCCGGAGGCAGGCGCGTTTCGGGCTTGTGCACCTGCGCCGACCAAACCCACGGATGGCCGGGGCTGCGATCGGATTTCAGGCGGATGACGGGCAGTTCGGTGGCTGTATTCATCCGCCTATGATAACCGGGCCGCCTTGCGAGGCCCGGCGTCAGCCTGAAAAAAGGCGGCTTAGCGCAGTTTGAGGATCAGCCAGGACAACAGGGCGAGCACATTCACCCCCAGGCGCGAGACGGCCGGCCCGGCGAAGGCCAGCACGAACCGCTGGCTGCCGAATTGCCAGCTCAACTCCGGCCGAGTCGGCAGGTGCAGGGCGGCGAACAGGTCGATGCATGCGCCGCAGTGCAGGGCGTAGCTGAAGATCGGCAGGGCGATCAGTGGCAATTGCAGCAGCTGCGCGATGCTGGAAAGGCGAATGCCGCGCTCGCTGTTTTCCAGCAGCAGCACGCCTGCCACCAGCACGAAGGCATAGAGTGCGAACGCGATCAGCCCGATGGCTGCCGTGCGCAACGGCCCGAATTCGAGCAGGCGCGGCAACACGGTCGCCATGCCGTAGAAGCCGCCCGCGACTTCCAGGATACCGATCAGGCGAAACAGGATTTGACGCATTCAACACCCCACAAAAAAAGAAAAATCATTCGAGTTCTTCGGCCTGTTCATGCAGGTCCGTAATGTGCTGTTCCCACCAGCGCGCCTCGGCGGCGAACGGGAAGGCTGCCGGAAAAGCTGGATCTTGCCAGCGCGCCGCGATCCAACCCGCATAATGCACTTGTCGCATGGCGCGTAGCGCGGGGACCAACGCAATTTCTGCGTGATCGAAATCACGCATCGAGCCATAGCCTTCCAGCAAGGCCTGCATGGCGCGTTCGTCGTGAGCGAGCATCCAGAGATCTTGCACGGCCGGACCCGTGCGCGCGTCATCGAGATCGACAAAATGCGGACCCGCATCCGTCCACAGCACGTTGCCGGGATGGCAATCGCCATGCAGGCGCAATGTTCGCAGGGGACCAACAGCGTCGAAACGCGCTGCCACCGCACGATCCACGCGTTCGACGGCGGCGCGATAGCGATCGGCGAGCGATGAAGGAAGCAGATCCGATGCGAGCACTGCATGCATGGGTTTGATGATCAACGTTTCGCGATCCAACTTCTCGCGGTGCGCGAATGCGGAGCGAGCACCAACGCTATGCATGCGTGCGATCAAGCGCCCTAGCCACTCCAGCTGATCGGTGGATTCGAGCGATGGCGCGCGACCGCCGTGGCGTGGCGACAGCGCGTAACGGTAGCCGTCGTGATGCAGTAGCGTGCGTCCGCCGAACGCAAGCGGCGCGACGACGGGAAGCTCCGCATCGGCCAGCTCTTGCGCAAAAGCGTGTTCTTCCAGAATCGCCGCATCGCTCCATCGCCCGGGTCGATAGAACTTGGCGATTACCGGCGCGCCATCTTCCAGGCCCACCTGCCACACGCGGTTTTCGTAGCTATTGAGCGCAAGCAGGCGACCGTCTGGCCAAAGGCCGCAGGCGGTGATGGCATCCAACACGAGGTCGGGCGTGAGCCGTGCGTAAGGCGTTTCGTTAGACATCGATACGCGGCACGCACGCCGTGGTCATGAGCATTAGCGCGAACCTACCGCGGTCGCCGGCACCACGGCCATGGTCAGGCGCGAGATGCATACGAGTTTTCCTGCTTCGTCTTCGATGCGAATTTCCCACACTTGCGTCGACCGACCGATGTGCAGCGGGCGCGCCGTGCCGGTTACCGTGCCGCTGAGCACGCCGCGCACGTGGTTGGCGTTGATATCCAGGCCTACCGCGCGTTCCTTGCTCGGATCCAGCGTCAGCATGGCTGCGCTACTGCCCAGTGTTTCGGCGAGTGCCACCGAGGCGCCGCCATGCAAAAGGCCGTAAGGCTGGTGCGTGCGTCGATCCACCGGCATCGTGCCCTGCAACCAGTCGTCGCCGATGGCGGTCATGCGGATACCCAGGGCTTCCATCAGGGTATTGGCGCTCCAGTCGTTGAGGCGAGTGAGGTCGGGGTCCTGTTTCCAGATCGGCATACATTGATACTCGTGCAAAGAGCCCGCATTGTCCGCCCACTACCCTAGCGGCGACAATGCGCCCTGTGTTTACCGTCACTCTCCATAATTCCGGCCGCCGTTTCGACGTCTTGCCTGGCGAAACCGTGCTGGAAGCGGCGCAGCGCGCCGGCATCGCGCTGCCTTATTCGTGCCGCGCGGGCGTGTGTGGCAGCTGCAAGGCCATCTTGAAGGAGGGGCGTTGCACTTACCCGCGCAATCCGCCCACGGCGCTGGATGCGCAGGATCGTACCCATCATGCCGTGTTGCTGTGCCAGGCCGTGCCGGTGAGTGATCTGGTCGTGGCAGCGCGCGAAGTGACGTCGGTCGAGGATGTAGCGCGTCGCCAGCTCGATGTGCAGGTGAGCCGCAAGTGGCAGCTCGCGCCGGATGTGATCGGTCTGCATCTGCAACCCGCGCCAGGCGAGCTGCGTTTGAACTGGCTGCCTGGGCAGTACCTCGATGTGTTGCTGGATGAAGGTCGCCGTCGTCCGTTTTCCATCGCGAACGGGCCGCAAGCGGAAGGCGTGATCGAGTTGCACGTTCGCCATGTTGCCGGCGGTGGTTTCACTTCGTGGGTGAGCGAGGTGCTGAAAGAGGGCGATACGCTGCGCATCGAGGGCCCGCTCGGCACGTTCGTGCCGCGTGAGGATTCGGAGCGGCCGATGGTGTTTATGGCTGGCGGTACTGGTTTCGCGCCGGTGAAGGCGATCCTCGAGCACTTTCTGGCATTGGGAACGCGCCGTCCGATCAGCGTCTATTGGGGTGCGCGCAACGCGGCGGACCTTTACCTGCACGGCCTTGCCGAGCAATGGGCCGCCGTGGCGCCGAACCTGCATTTTCACGCGGTGCTGTCCGATCCGGAGCAAGCGCGCATCGCTGGGATGCGCGCGGGACTGGTGCACGAAGCGGTGCTGGAAGATCACCCGGATCTTTCCGGCTACGACGTCTACATGAGCGGGCCGCCGGCGATGATCGACGCCGGACACAAGCTGTTTCTCGACGCAGGCTTGCCGGAAGAACGGCTTTATTACGACTCGTTCGATTACGCGCCGGATGTCTTGGCGCAGATTCTTGCCGGTCGCGCCGGCATCAACGGAGCCTGATCAGGTCCGGCCCTTGGCCACCGGCAACTGTGCCTGCTGCCACGCCAGCACGCCGCCGCCCAAGGTGTAGACGCGGGTAAAGCCGGCTTTGATCAACCGCTGGGCGGCGCTGTCGGCGTTGCGGCCGTCCTTGTCCATCACCACCACCGGCAGTTCACGTGCCTTGGTGAGGTCTTTGTTTTCCGGGTCGAACTGGCTCATCACCACGTTCTTGGCGCCCGGCACGTGCATCTTTTCGAAATCGGCAATGGCCGATAGATCGATCAGCAGCGGGCTGTCGCGATTGATCAGCTGGGTCAGGCCGGCAGGTGTCAGCTCCGTGTACTTGCGCATCAGCACCATCAGTTGGGTGACGATCAGCGCAATCACCAGGGCCACGAATGCCCCGGCCAACGCGAGATGGTTGCCCAGGAACTGGGGCAGCTTATGCAGGAAATCGTTCATGACTATCCACGGGCGCGGGCAGGCCGCGCGGTTACAGGTAAACGGCGGATTATAGCCCTAGGGCAGGATCGGAAATGGGGCTCGGCGCTTAGTTGGTGCCCTGGGTGATATCCGGCAAGCCGCTTTCCAGCCACCAATGGTTCTTTTCGGCGTCGTAATGCCATACCTGGTGGTCGACGATGGTACGGGCCGACTGGGTGTGCACGTTGGTCAGGGTGATCTGCACGATCTGGCGCACTTCGTTTTCGCCGCCGGGAATGGCGCCGTTGCCGTCGTCATAGCCGCTTACCTGCACCTGCTTGTAGCGCGCAAGCTGCAGGTCGGTCAGCGGATGCGCCTCGCGCACCTTGGGGTCGACAAACTGCTGGGCGGTCTCGAAACCATCCCAGCGCAGCGCATTGGCGTATTCGAGCAAGGTATGACTGAGCGCATCGCTGCGCTTGTCGGTGGCACAGCCGGACAACAGCAGCGCGGTCGAAAGCAGGATCGGGCCGACGATACGACGCATGGGCAATGCCTCCCCTTATAAGACGGTCTATTCTGGCGTAGTGCCGCGGCGCTTGGCCACGAACTGTGCCGCAAGTGTAGCGGCAGGTTTGCCGTCCTCGCCGGGTACCTGGCAGGTCACCGCGATACGCGCGCGGCCCCGGGCGGCCAGTGTGGCAAAGAAGGTCGTCCAGTTCGCATCTTCGGCCGGTTGTGCTTCGGCCGCAAAATCGCCCCACACCGGGCTGAGGTAGCGAACCGTGGATTCCCCGACATAGACGTCGCAGTCCTCGCCGCGTTCACGCAGCGCCAGTTCCACCAGGCCCCAGCATGTGAGGGTCATCAGGCTCACCAGGCTGCCGCCAAAAGCGCAGCCCTTGTCGTTGACGTTAGGCGGCAGCGGGCAGATAAGGCGAAGCCGTTCGCCATCGTAATCGCCAAGCTCAAGCGCCATGGCACGCGCCAACGGGATGCCTTCGTGGATAAATGCCACCAATGTCTCGGCGGCGGCCTGTGGGTCCAGCTTGTTCATCGAACGTCGTCACGTGGGGGAATGGGGGCGACAGTGTAGACGCTACACTCGGCGCTCGACCCGATCCTGGTGAAATCCGGCGTGAGTGCGCAAGCTTCCCAACACGACGCAGCCCTGCATGGCGAGACGATCGTGATTACACGCCCAGCCGGCACAGGTGGGGCGTTGGCGCGGAAGATTCGTGCATTGGGCGGGGTGCCGCTGTTGTTGCCGGGGTTGTCGTTACGCGCCGCCGCCGATGCGGAAGCGGCCCGCGCGCAATGGCTAAAAGCGCAAAACGATGACGTGCTGATTTTCACCAGCCCGGCCGCCGTGCGTTATGCGATTGGGCTAGCGCCACTTGCCACCCGGGCAACCGTGATCGCCACCGGGCAGGGCACGGCGGCCGCACTGCATCGCATCGGCATCGAGGCCCAGGTTCCGAGAGTGCGACAGGACAGCGAGGGTCTATTGGAACTGCCATCGTTGCAGCAATTGCAGGGCCGACATGTCGCATTGATCACCGCACCCGGTGGACGCGGATTGTTGCAGCAGCAGCTCGTGACACGCGGCGCGTCGTTGCGTGAAGTGCATGTGTATCGCCGCGGTTCGCCCCGGCTGGATCGACGTCACATCGATGCCGCGCAGCATCTGCCACATACGGCGTGCGTGTTGCTTTCCAGTGGCGAGGCCATGCAGAACCTGCTGGCGCTATTGCCGTCCGCGGCGTCGCGGCGGTTGCGTGAGGCCCGGCTCGTGGTAAGCAGCGATCGGATCGCCGAACAGGCTCGTGCAAGCGGTTTTTCGCGGGTGTACGTGGCCGCATCGGCGACCCAGGCCGACCTGCTCGCGCGTGCATGCGAGGTCTATTCACATGAGCGCCAAGAAGCCGACCGCGCAGGCTGTTAGCATGCGTCCATGAGCCAGGACGATCTCACCCCCGATCCCGCCGCGCCCACGGGCGTGCCCTCCGCTACTTCGCGCGCCAACCGGCCGCCGACGTCGCCGCGCTCCAGCGGTGGGACGCTCGCGCTGGCCCTGTTGCTGGCGCTGATCGCCATCGTAGGGGTCGGCTATGTCGCCTGGCGACAATGGAAACTCACGCACATCAGCACCGTCGCGTTGCGCACCACCACGGGACTGGAGGATCGGGTCAACACCATGGAGCACGCGCTGAGCGGTGCGACCAATCAGGACACCCTGCTGATGCAGCGGTTGAACGACGCCGATCAGGTCAATCGCTCGCTGCGCGAGGAACTGCTCTCGCAGGATCAGCGCGTTCGTGATCTGGAAGAAGCCGTCGGTCGCCTGTCCGAAAAAACACTCTCCGGTCAGGATGCGATGCGCCTGGACGAAACCGAATCCCTGCTGCGGATGGGCGCCGAACGTTACACGCTATTCCACGACGCCCAAAGCGCCGCGCAAGCCTATGCGCTGGCCGATCAAGCCTTGGCCGGCGTGAGCGATGGCGCCTTCAACGGCGTTCGCCAAAGCATCGATGCCGAACGCGAAGCGTTGGTGAAAAGCCAGTCCGCGGATCGCCAGCAATTGCTCGATACCGTGGTGCAGTTGCGCAACGATCTTCCTGGTTTGCCGCTGAAACCCCTGGACGAACCGACGACCAACCAGGACAACGGCGTCTGGGCACGCATCCGCCGTGCGCTATACAGCGTGATCCAGATTCATCGCGACAACGGCGCACCGGTCGATATCGCCGACGCGCGTATCGCGCGCGAGATGGTGGCGCTTGATCTCGCGCAAGCGCAGGCTGCGCTGATCGCATGGGACGACGATGCATGCTCCGCCGCGCTGAAACGCGTGGACGCAGGCCTGGTCGCGCAATTCGATCCGCAATCGCTTGCCGTGCAACAAGCACGCGATCACATCGCCACGCTAGGCAATCAGCTCAAGCCGTCCATCCCGGTGAAGCTCGGCGGCGCATTGAGCGAACTGCGCAACTTGCGCGCCGTTCATGCGCTCAAGTCCGAGCCTGACAACGGCGCAGCGCCAAGCGGGAAGAAGCCATGAAGCTGTGGCGATGGATCCTGTTACTGGTGATCGTCGCCGCGATAGCGGCCTTCGGCTGGCATTGGGTCGCCGAGGATCCGGGTTATGTGTTGGTGCGTTTTCGTGGCGTGACCACGCAAACCAGTCTGCTGGCGGCTGTCGTATTGTTGCTGGTCGCATGGGTGGTGGCCACTGCGCTGTGGCGTTTGGCACGCTGGCCGTTCGGCGCTTTTTCGCGGCGTCATCGGCGAGTGAGCCAGCAACGTCTCGCCGAAGGTTTGGTCGCCTTGATGGAAGGCCGCCACAGCGATGCAGAGCGCGACTTGAATCGCGCATCACGCCTCGACACCTTGCGCGGTCCTGCATTGTTGGCTGCGGCAGAAGCCTCTTCTCGACGCGGCGAGCATGCCCGCGCGTTGGAATCCCTGGACGAAGCGGCACAAGTCGCGCCACGCGCAGCACGTGTGCTGCGCGCGCGCGTATTGCGCCGGGACGGCAGAGCTGCCGAAGCACTCACGCTGCTCACGCCCGAAGCGGATAGCGGCAGTTTGAGCCCAGGTGGTTGGCGCGAATTCGCACTTGCCGCCTTGGCGAGTGGTGATACGCGTCGCGCGCGCTTCGCACTCGAGCCCTTGCAGAAGAGCGGCGTGCTCGGCGCGCGCGCCTACAACGCACTGGAAACGCAAGTGCTCGTCGCCAGCATCAATGCCGCGACCGACGGCGCCGTGCTCAACACCCTGTGGTCGCAGTTGCCCAAGACGCAACGTCGCGCGCCAGCGGTCGTCGATGCGTATGCACGTAAAGCTGCCAATTACGGCCTCATGCTTCCGGCGATGGACGAAGTGGAATCCGCGCTGCGTCGCGAATGGTCGCCGCAACTGGTCGAAACCTACGGCACACTCGCTGGCGATGATCTCGAGGCGCGTCTACGTCGCGCTGAGGGTTGGCTGGATGGCCATCCCAATGATCCTAGCCTGTTGTTATCGCTGGGACGCATGTCTGTGCGGATGAGTCAGTGGCTCAAGGCGCGTCAATATCTGGAACGCTCGCTGGCGCTGGCACCAACTGCGAGTGCATGGGAGGCGCTGGGTGATGCTTACGCCGGCCAGGGCGATGCTGCACTGGCGCAACGTTGTTATCGCAATGCAATCGCCATTGCGCGTGGCGACAATTCGGAAGCATTACCTGCAACGCCCATTGTCGGCGGTCGTCTCGATACGCGGCCCATTGCGATCGAAGAACGCGATGTGCATGGCGTGCCTAGATTGCGCGAATAGTTGCGCTTATCTAACGCGCGTGAATGAAGCGTACATCGCGCAGTGTCTTCGTTGTTCGTACGCGTAGCTCTTGAAAAGGGCGTTCACGATTGAAGGCTTCAGCAACCTCCACGGCTGCTGAAGTCTTGAAAAAATATTCAATCAGACTGTGCTTCGCCCACAGTAAAGATCAAGCGTCCACCTGCATATTGGTAGCATTTGCGTTGATGAAGCGATGGTATGCGAAATTGCCACGAACGCCATTGATGAAAAGAAACAATAGCGCGATGGCGACAACCAGGCTGAAGCCCAATGTGGACAACGGTTGAGTGGTGTACTGGTATACCTTCTCCAGTACAAACAATGCCAGTCCGATAATCGCGAACGCTTTCGATCGACGCCTGATTCGCCACGCCACGAGTGCAAAAAGCACGGCGTCGACATATGACGATGCGGATACGCCGATCACGCCGACATGCGTGAACGCACTGATCGTTGCAAATATTGCGGTAACGGCTGCACAGAATACGGCGGCCCAGAAAGCTCCATTGGATGCCTGGACAGCATCGGCAACATTGCCGAACGTTGGCCAATACCATTTATACGATTCGCTTCGCGTTGCCATGCCTAGCTCCTTGGTTGACGTGCACTGATAAATCATCTGCAGACCTTTGCAGGTGCTGCGGTGTGAGTGCGAAAACGGATATATCCCCGGCCAGCAGGCTACGACACCTTCGGGCTGTCTGGCAAAGGTCCCCTTGCGAGGCCTGGCCGCCGTCCAGTAAGAACGGTATCCGACCCTTAGGTTTGGCGGTTCCGCGAGTAGCTGTCGGAAAGCGCCTAAATACGCCGTTGGTCTGCGCCAAAACGTGACCCGCCAGGGCGGCGTGCTGTTTGCATAACGCAGCATTTTAACAGGGCGTGCCATGAGGCGATCGCCACATGGCACGTGATGCGCAGCCTGTATCGTGAAGCAAAACGGCGTGGTGCAAGAACAACGGTGAGCTGCCGCCGAGCCATCGCCATGATCAGCTGCCGACGTTGGTCTGCCGCGGCGCAAGAACATCTTCCAGCCCGATACGGCGCAACAGTTCAGCACGCACACGATCGGCAACACCGTTGACGATTTCAGCGCCATCCTGCGATGGGTCGATGTGAACGCGGAATGGCCGCTTGCCGAAGGGTGTGTTCACCACTTGCACGATGGCATCGGCGACAGCTTGCGGATCTGCATCGACAGGTTCGAGTGCGGCGAGTCCCTTCAATGCTCGGTCGGCCATATCGGCTGTGGGGCCTTCCGCATAGATCTGCGTACGCGCGGTGTCGGTGGGCGCGCCGGCATGCGCGAAGTGATTGGTACCCTTGGTGAAGGCTCCGGGCACGACAATGGATGTCTCGATGCCCCAGCGAGCCACTTCGCCTGCATAACTCACCGCAAGCGAATCCATCGCGGCTTTCGCCGCAAAATACGGTGCAAGGAAGGGCGGCGTGCCACCGCGTGTGCTGGTGGATGACACCCACAGCAACAATCCTTGACCCTGCTTGCGCAAATGTGGCAGCGCGGCGCGATTCACGCGTTGCGTGCTGAGCACGTTGGTGTCGTACAACGCCGCGAATTGTTCGGGCGTGAATGCCTCGGCGGGGCCGAACGACATATGTCCCGCGTTGTGGATCACAACGTCGAGCCGTCCATCATTGGCGATGATCTGCGCGATCGCCGCATCCGCCGATGCTTGCGAGGCGACATCCAGCTCGACCGTGCGCAAGTCGATGCCGTGCTCGGCGGCATATTGCTGCACGCTGGCGACTTGCGGCGCATTCCGGCCGGTGGTTTCGCGCATGCTGGCGTACACAGTGTGGCCGGCGTGGGCGAGGGCGCGTGCCGCCATCAAACCGAAGCCGCTCGAAGCGCCCGTTACGATGATGATGTATTTCATGGTCGTTCTCCTCGAAGGAAATGCAGGGAAGGGGCGCGGTATCAGATGATTCCGCCGTTGGCGCGCAGGACCTGGCCGTTCACCCAGCCGCCATCCGGGCCGGCAAGGAAAGACACCACTGCGGCGATGTCTTGCGGCTGGCCGAGGCGCTCAAGCGGCGCGAGCTTGGCCAGGCGACCTACAACCTCTTGCGGCTTGCCGTTGAGGAATAGATCGGTTGCGGTGGGACCCGGCGCCACACTGTTGACCGTGATGTTGCGTCCGCGCAGTTCCTTGGTGAGCACGCTGCTCATCGCTTCCACTGCTGCCTTGGTGGCAGCGTAGACGCCATACGTCGGTTGCAACAGGCCAACCACGCTGGAGGAAAAGTTGATGATGCGGCCGCCATCGCGCAGATGTTGGGCGGCTTCACGCAGCGTGTTGAACGTGCCCTTGAGATTGACCGCGATAAGGCGGTCGAAGCTTGCATCATCGGTATCGGCGATGGTCGAAAGGCCCATGATGCCGGCGTTGTTCACCAGCACATCGACGCCGCCGAACGCGGTCTCGGCCGCTTCGAACATGCGGCGCACCGCCTCGGCATTGCTCACGTCTGCTTTGGCCGCGAGGGCATGGCCGCCGCGTTCCTGGATGGCGCGAACCTGGGCGTCGGCCAACGCGGCATCGCCCGAATAATTGACGATCACGGTAAAACCGTCGTCCGCCAGGCGTTGGGCAATAGCGGCGCCGATGCCACGGGACGCGCCGGTAACCAGGGCTACTTTGTTGCGTGGGGTATTCATGGTGGTCTCCTCATTAGGATCGACGGGATGTCGATGGGAGAACTTTAGCTATTCACTTCATCCGGATAATCTGCTTAGATCCGGTAATACAATTCGGTCAAAGGGAACAATGCCCGGTGGATACCGTAGCTGCCATGCGACTGTTCGCCCGCATCGTGGAACGGCGCAGCTTCACCCTGGCCGCGCAGGACCTGGGTCTGCCGCGCTCGACTGCTACCGAAACCTTGCAGCAGATGGAGGCGCGGCTGGGCGTGCGCTTACTGCAGCGCACGACGCGCCAGGTAACGCCCACCTTGGACGGCGAGGCCTACTACCGGCGCTGCATGGCGATCCTCGCCGACATCGAGGAAGCCGAGTCCGCTTTCACGGGCGCCAAGCCGACAGGTATGTTACGCATCGATGTGCACGGCACGCTGGCGCGCCACTTCGTGCTGCCGGGTTTACCCGAATTCCTGGCCGCGTATCCAGGCCTGCAATTGCATCTGAGTGAAGGCGATCGTCTGGTCGATCTTGTGCGCGAAGGCATCGACTGCGTGCTGCGCGTTGGCGAGTTGCACGATAGCTCGATGGTCGGGCGCCGCATCGCTGTGTTGGAAGAGGTCACGTGCGCCAGTCCCGCCTATGCGGAACAAATGGGCATGCCGCGTACGCTGGATGAACTCGATGCGCATCGCATGATCGGCTTCATCTCCACCGCTAGCGGCAATGTGTTGCCGCTGGAATTCGAGGTCGATGGAACGTTGCGTCACATGACGCTACCGACCTCGATCACCGTAACGGGTGCGGAAATGTATGTGGCAGCGGCGCGCCTCGGCCTGGGCCTGATACAGGTGCCTCGCTACCACGTCGCCGACGATCTGACGGCGGGGACGTTGGTCGAGGTGTTGCCGGCATTTCCGCCTTCGCCGACGCCCGTCTCGCTGCTGTATCCACACAATCGCCAGCTGTCGCCGCGCGTGCGTGTTTTCATCGACTGGCTTAGCAAGGCGTTCGCTACGCACAATGCAGCAGCGTGATATGCACAGCTGCGCGCAGAATGATTTGCTTCAAGCGGCGCCGGAAAGAAACCGATAGCCAACACCAGGCTCGGTCTTCAGCCAACGCGGCGTCGTCGGATCGTCGCCAAGCTTTTGCCGCAATTTACCGAGCACGATGCGCAAATAGTGCGTGTCCTGCACGTGCGTGCCGCCCCAGATCTCGCGCAGCAACTGTTGCTGGCTGACCACACGCCCGGCGTGGCGCACCAGCATGGCGAGCACGGCGTATTCCTTGCGAGTGAGCGACAGCGGTTGGCCGTCGAGAAATACTTCGCGCAACGCCAGATCGATATGCAGGCGTCCATCGTCGTAGCGCGGTGGCGCATCGGTGCCGATGACGCGATTACGCATCAACGCGCGCAAACGGGCCATCAACTCCTGGATGCCGAACGGCTTGGTCATGTAGTCGTTGGCACCTGCGTCGAGTGCCTTCACCTTTTCCTGCTCGGCGTCACGCACGGAAAGCATCAGCACGGGCACCTGGGTCCATTGGCGTAATTCGGCCAGCACGTCGTGCCCTTCGCGATCGGGCAGGCCGATATCCAGGATCACCACATCGGGATTGCGCGTCGCCGCAAGCGCCAGGCCGTCAGCGGCGTTGGCGGCAAGCAGCACGTCGTAGCCCTCGGCACGCAGGCCGATATCGAGGAATTTGCGGATCTGCGTCTCGTCGTCGATGACTAGGGCGCAGGGATTGGCAGCACTCATGGCGTGGGCGGCGTTGGCGGCGTGGGTAGCGGCAGGCTGATGCGAATGGTGGTACCAACGCCCTCGCCGGGCAAGGCTTCCACGCTGCCGCCGTGTGCGCCGATCATGCCACGGCAGATTGCCAGGCCCAGGCCGGTGCCCTGTGGCGCGCGGTCGCCCCGCGAAACGGAATAGAACATATCGAAGATGCGTGCACGCTCTTCTTCGGGAATGCCCGGGCCACGATCGACGACGTCGATAAACAAGCGATCGCCCGCCACGCGCACGATTACGCGCACCGCTTCATTCGGTGGCGAGAAACGTGCGGCATTTTCCAGAATGTTGAACAGCGCCTGCTCGATCAATGCGGGATGCACGAACAGCAACACCGTTTCGTTCGGCAGTATCGTGTCCACGCGCAGTTCTGGGAACAGCTTGCGCAGTCGCGTGATGGCGGAAGCCACGATCTCGGCGGCATCGGTCCAGTCGCGATTGAGCTTGAGCGTGCCATGGCCGAGGCGCGTCATGTCCAGCAAGTTCTGGATATATCGATCCAGGCGTTGGCCTTCGCCAAGGATCGCGCTGAGCAATTCCTGGCGCTCGCCCACCGGCAACTGTTCCCAGTAGCTGGAGAGCGTGCCCGCTGCGCCGATCATGGAGGCAAGCGGTGAGCGCAAGTCGTGCGACACGGAAGAGAGCAGGGCGTTGCGCAAGCGTTCGGTCTCGCCTTGCACACGTGCGCCTTCAAGTTCGGAAGCGAGACGCGCGCGTTCCAGCGCCTGCCCAATGTCCTGCACCATCGCGAGCGCCAAACTGCGACGCTCGATATCCGGTGCGTTGCCGTTTTCGAAGCGCAGTGCAGCCACGCCAAGGCGGTGATCGTCGCTGCCCAATGGCAGCATCCAGCAGCGCGCGGCGTTGAGGGTGTCGGTGAAGCGCCCGGCAGCTTCGGTATGTTGCTCGCACCATTCGGCTGCGGCGAGATCCTGTGCCGTCATAGTTAGCGTGCGCGAGCTGTTGGCGGCAATCTGCAGATGGTGTTCCACATCGCGCGCCAATATCGCTGCCTCGCAGTGCAGGCCGTGCGCCAGTGCGGAAGCGCCCACTTCACGCACGCCCTCGGCATCGGCACTCGCTGCCAGTCGTTGACCCAGGGTCAATAGCGCATGTGAATAGTCGTGAGCGGCGCGCAGGGATTCCACCTGGCTGGCAAGACGCGTCGCCAGGCGACTGCAGATCAGGGCAACCAGCAAAAACAGCGTTACAGCGAGGACATCGTCCGGGTTGGATATCGCCAATGTGTAGCGCGGCGGCGCGAAGAAAAAGTTGTAGCCGATAAAGCACAGTATCGCCGTGTATACCGCCACCGACATGCGCGTGCGTACCGCGACGGTCATTACTGCCGTAAGGAAAATCAAGGCGAGATTGGCTACCGACAAGTAACGGTCGGCAATGAAAGCCAGCCCAATAGCGAGCACCGTGACAACGGTGGCGAAGATGTATTCGTCGCGCCGCCCGTGCGCGGGCATCAGGCGCAGGCGTCGGCGTGCGCGTACACGTTCCGCCGGCGTGGCAATGATGGTCAGTTCGAGATGGGCGCCTCGACGCAATAGTTGCTGCGTCAGCGAGCGTCCGATCATGCGCGCCACCAATCGCTCGCGCGTACGGCCGAGAATGATCTGGCCAACACCTTCGCGGTCGGCGAACACCAGTAGTTCGTCAGCGATGGCATGTCCGCGCAACACGGTCGCATCGCCACCGAGTCGACGTGCCAAGCGCATGGCCGAATCGATACGCTCACGTCGCGCATTGTCCAGCGTCGCGCCGGTGTCGACGAAAACCACACTCCATCGTGCGCCGCGACGTTCCGCAATACGGCGCGCGACACGCACCAGGTACTCGCTCTGTGCATGACCGTCGATCGCAGCCAGCACACGACGGCGCACGGGCATCGCACCGCCACGGGCCAGCATGTGCTCGCGCAAATCGCTGTCGACGTGGCCCGCTACGGTGTCCACCGCCAACTCGCGCAGTGCGGCGAGATTGGTGGGCGAGAAGAAGGAATCGAGCGCGGCGGCTGCCGCTTCGGGTACGTAGACTTTGCCTTGTCGCAGGCGCCCGATCAGTTCGCGCGGCGGCAAGTCGACCAGCACGATGTCGCGCGCCCGGTCGAGGAACGCGTCAGGCACGGTCTCGCGCACGGTCACGCCGGTGATGCGCCGCACTTGGTCGTTGAGACTTTCCAAATGCTGGACGTTGAGCGCGGTGTAGACCTCAAGGCCGGCATCGAGCAACTCGGCAATGTCCTGCCAGCGGCGTTCATGGCGGCTGCCTGGAATATTGCGATGGGCGAGCTCATCCACCAGTAGGACCGCCGGGCGGCGAGCGAGTGCGCCGTCGACATCGAATTCGGTGAAGTCGCGACCCTGATACGACAGTGCGAGGCGCGGTAGCACCTCTAGCCCTTCGAGCAGGGCGGCGGTTTCGGCGCGACCGTGCGTCTCCACCAGTCCAATGACGACATCCACGCCTTGGCGCTTCAGTTCGCGCGCAGCAGAAAGCATGGCGTAGGTCTTGCCGACGCCAGGTGCCGCACCCAGGAAAATCTTCAGACGCCGATGGCTGTCTTCCTGCACGACATCGAGCAGGGCATCGGCACGTGCGTCACGAGAAGCTTCGGTCATAGAGGGCCATGCGGGAGCCGAATCGGCACATCTTAGCCCTCCTCTCCGCGAAAGGGAGAGGAGGGCTTCGCATCATCAACGCTTTTGCACGCCATCCAGCGCAAGGTTCAACTGCAACACGTTCACACCCGGCTCGCCAAGCAAACCCAGCTGACGTCCTTGTGTAGCTTGCGTCACGAGCGCTTGCACCTGGTCGACGCTGAGGTTGCGCAAACGCGCCACACGCGCCACCTGATACTGCGCTGCCGCCGGACTGATTTGCGGATCGAGGCCGCTGCCAGAAGCGGTGACCAGGTCTGCCGGCACGGGTGCCGTATTGCTTGGATCCGCCGCATGCAACGCATCGATGCGTTGTTGCACGGCATCGTGCAACGCGGAGTTGGTCGGGCCCAGGTTGGAGCCATTCGAAGCCGTGCCGTTATTCGGCTGCGGCGTCGTGGCCGACGGCCGACCCCAGAAATACTTGGGGTCGGTGAAGGACTGGCCGATCAACTCCGAGCCGATCGGCTTGCCGTCGCGTACTACCAAACTGCCGTTGGCCTGGTGCGGGAACAACACTTGCGCCACGCCGGTGGCAGCCAGCGGATAGATCAAGCCGGTGATAGCGGTCATCACCAGCAACATCGTTAGTGCATTGCGTATCAACCGGCTCATGGCGGTTACCTCAGTAGTGAATGATCGCGTCGAGCAGGGCGACGGCCTGGTAATCCTTCCGGCCGCCGTCATAAGCGTTCTCGTCATACGAGTGCTCGTAGCGAATTTCCGGCTGGATCTCCAGATCTTGTGTCACCCAATGCGTAAGACCCAACGTGTGGCTGCTGTAACGCGTGGCGTAGCCGGTGCGCTGGCCCTTTTCGTCGTTATAGAACTCGTTGCGGAACGACAGCATGTTGCTCGTATCAAGCTCGAAGTTCAGGTAGTTGACGACACCGAATTCGCCCGCTTCGCCCGCAAACGGCGACGAACCCGCCACACCTGGCGTGCCGCCCGGGCCATAGCCTGGAATGCCGCGGCCGAACATCTTGTACGCCTCGGTCAGCATATGCACGCGCTTGCTGAAGCGATGGCCCCAGGTTGTCACGTACATCTGCACGTTGTTGTAGTTGTAGTTATTGCCGTTCAAGTTGTTGATGCAGGGGTAAAGCATGTCGTTGTTGTCAGCCGACACCCAGCGCACGCAGGTCTGCAGCGACGGACGCGCGGCGGAATTCCACGGTGCCGTGTCGTTGCTCGCGTTGATGCCGATCTGGAATGTCCACTGACTGCTGAGCTTGGTCGTGGTCATGATGCCGGTCTGGGTATACGGGTCGACCGTGTACAGAATCGAATGGGTCAACAGATAGTTCTGCGGCGAAAACTGCGCCTCGATATCCGGCAGCGACAACCAGCGACCGACGCGAATCACCATGCCCTCGGCAACCCACGGAATGTAGATGTCGCCGTAGAACAACATGGGATCGTCGCCATAGATCTTGCCGTTGAGCGGCTGACCCGGTGCGGGGTTATTGAGCAACTGATTGCTGAAGACGCCCTTGGTGACCGTGTAGTGGTAGTCGTAGCCATAGAGATTGGAGATGTCGAAACCCCAGTCGATATGGTCGGTCTGGACGGTATCTTCTACGCGCGTGATCGTGGTGATGAACTGATCCAGTTCAACGCGATTCGGACGTGTGTTGTAGGAGAGCGGGAAATTTGTGTGGTCCGATGTACTCAGGTTTGCAGAAGGAGTCACCCAGCCGTACACCTCGATGCGGTTGCGCTGCATCCAGTTGCCGAGCTTCGTGCAGCCCAGTGCCTTCTCCAGCGGATAGGTGGAGTTTTGGTCCGGCACGCCGATGGGTGCAGCTACGCCACCGAGCTGCCATTCCGCGCTGGGGAAGGGCGGCGAATCCAGCGGTGCATCCATCGCGCGACGCGGCGGCGAGGGCGCATTCGGATCGGCGGGTTGCGCATCTTCGCGATAAGCAGAAGCAAAGCGCGAAAGGAATCCTTTGCTGCAATCGCCGCTTTCGGTTGCGACAGGGGATGCGGGCAGACTGGTGCTGGCCGGCAGGTTGCTGACGTTGGTCGATTGCGCCAGCACTTGCTGCGACAACGGCGCGGCAGCCAACAGGATCGATGTGGCAAGAGCCTTCTTGAAGTACATACCTTCCTCTCAAACGGGGCGTTACTGGGCGGCATCGCCCAATAAGCGACGCCGATTTTCTGGTTAGATGCCGGCGTAGCCGCCGAGCACGTATTCGTCTTCTGCTGACGTGGGTGTATCGGGTGTGGAGTTGGCACCCGCCCTTAACTGGCCTCGTACCGGTAGTTCTATCACCACATCGCAGTCGGAATCATTAGACGAGACACGTAATTCCATTTGCGGGTGATCGGCATCAGGTAGCGATACGGACAGTTTCAGGGTGTGCATAGGGGTTTCCTCAGGCGAGCCCAAATAGGACGAGCAACATGTCAATCAATTTGATGCCGATGAACGGCACGATGATGCCGCCCAGGCCATAGACGAGTAGGTTGCGGCGCAGCAATGCTCCGGCACCGAGTGCGCGGTATTTCACGCCCTTCAATGCCAGCGGAATCAGAAAGATGATGATCAGCGCGTTGAAGATCACCGCCGACAAGATGGCGCTTTGTGGCGTCGCAAGATGCATCACGTTCAGCGTGTTCAAAGCCGGATACGTGGTGGCGAATGCTGCCGGGATGATTGCGAAATACTTCGCGACGTCGTTGGCAATGGAGAACGTGGTCAGCGATCCGCGCGTGATCAGCATCTGCTTGCCGATCTCCACCACCTCGATCAACTTGGTGGGGTTGGAATCAAGGTCCACCATGTTGCCGGCTTCTTTCGCAGCTTGCGTGCCTGTGTTCATCGCCACGGCCACGTCGGCCTGAGCGAGTGCGGGGGCGTCATTGGTGCCGTCGCCGCACATCGCTACCAATCGGCTTTCGCCCTGCATAGTGCGAATCAGCTTGAGCTTGGCTTCCGGAGTTGCTTCGGCAAGGAAATCGTCGACGCCTGCTTCAGCCGCAATTGCCGCGGCGGTGAGCGGATTGTCGCCGGTCACCATCACGGTCTTGATGCCCATGCGGCGCAATTCGGCGAAACGTTCCTTGATGCCGCCTTTCACGATGTCTTTCAGCTCGATCACACCGAGTGCGCGATCGCCTTCGGTCACGATCAGCGGTGTGGCGCCACGACGTGCAATGTCCTCAGCCATGCGCTTTACAGCTGGCGGCAGATGGCTGCCGAGGCTGTCGAGATAGCGTTCCACCGAATCCAGCGCACCCTTGCGAATACGACGCTCGCCGATATTCACACCGCTCATGCGCGTTTGCGCAGTGAAGGGCACAAACTCGGCGTGCAGCGATTCCAGTTCGCGTTCACGCAGACCGAAGCGTTCCTTTGCAAGAACCACCACACTGCGGCCTTCCGGTGTTTCATCCGCCAGCGAAGCGAGCTGCGCGGTATCGGCGAGACTGCGTTCCTCGATGCCCGGTGCGGAATGGAACGCGACGGCTTGGCGATTGCCCAGCGTGATGGTGCCGGTTTTGTCGAGCAGCAGCACATCGACGTCGCCTGCTGCTTCCACCGCACGGCCGGAGGTGGCGATCACGTTGGCGCGGATCATACGATCCATGCCGGCAATGCCGATGGCCGAAAGCAATGCACCGATCGTGGTGGGAATCAAACACACCAACAACGCGATCAACACCGTCAACGTGATCGGATTGCCTTTACCTGCAACCTGCACGCTGTAAATGGAGTAGGGCAGCAGCGTGGCGCAGGCGAGCAGGAAGATCAGTGTGAACTTGGCCAGCAGAATGGTCAGTGCGATCTCGTTCGGCGTCTTGCGGCGCGAAGCGCCTTCCACCATCGCGATCATGCGATCAAGGAAGCTCTCACCTGGATTGCGCGTGATGTGCACCACCAGCCAATCCGACAGCACGCGCGTGCCGCCGGTGACGGCGCTACGATCGCCGCCGGATTCGCGGATCACCGGCGCGGATTCACCCGTGATGGCACTTTCGTCCACGCTAGCGGCGCCGAGGACTACTTCGCCGTCGCCGGGAATCTGCTCGTTCGCTTCCACCAACACATAGTGGCCCGCGCGCAGTTCGCTCGATGGCGTGAAGACAAGGGTGGCATCGCGCTTAGGTTCGGCCAGTTTCTTGGCGATCACATCCTTGCGCGAGCTGCGCAAGGCGGCCGCCTGTGCCTTGCCGCGGCCTTCGGCCAGCGCTTCGGCGAAGTTGGCGAATAGCAGCGTGAACCAAAGCCACAGGCTTACCCAGAAGATAAAGCCTGTGGGTGCTTCGCCGTGACCGGCGATGGCCTGCACCCACAGCAAGGTGGTCAATACGCTGCAGACGAACACCACGAACATCACCGGATTGCGGAACTGCAAGCGCGGCGAGAGTTTGCGGAACGCGTCTGCAGCGGCCCTCAAGATCAAGGTGCGGTTGAAGCTGCTTACGGCATGCGTATGCGAAGTCATGGACTGAATATCCCGAATGAATCAATGCGCCGACATCAGGTACTCGGCGATAGGGCCAAGTGCCAAAGCGGGCAAGAAAGTAAGTGCGCCGATGACGATCACCACACAGGTGAGCAGCGTGACGAACAGCGGCGTATGCGTCGGCAAGGTGCCGGCCGAAGCGGGTACATGCTTCTTCGCGGCCAGCGAACCGGCCATCGCGAGCATCGCGATCGCCAGGGTGTAGCGGGCCAGGAACATGCACACACTCAGCATGACGTTCCAGAACGGAATGTTGGCGGAAAGGCCACCGAATGCACTGCCGTTGTTGTTAGTCGCCGACGTCACCGTGTAGAGGATTTCGCTGAAGCCGTGTGCGCCTGGATTACCGACCGTGGCTGTAGCTATGGGGGTCATCACCGCAATCGCCGTGCAGATCACCACCAGTGCGCAGGGAATCAGCACGGCCAGACTGGCCATCTTCATCTCATACGCTTCGATCTTCTTGCCCAGGTATTCCGGCGTGCGGCCCACCATCAAACCGGCGATGAACACGGCCACCACCGCGAAGGCGAGCATGCCGTAAAGACCGGAACCGACACCGCCGAAAATCACCTCGCCCAACTGCATCAGCCACATTGGTACCAAGCCGCCCAGCGGGGTCAGCGAGTCGTGCATGTTGTTCACGGCACCGCAGGATGCAGCCGTGGTGATCGCTGTAAACAGACTGCTGGCAGCGATACCGAAGCGTGTTTCCTTGCCCTCCATGTTGCCGCCCGACTGCAGCGCCGAGGCATGCTGATCGATCGACAAGCTATGCAGGATCGGATTGCCGGCTTGCTCCGCAGCGGTGACGCCAATAGTCAGCGGAATGAAGATCACCAGCATCGTGGCAAGAATCGCCCAGCCCTGGCGGCGGTCGCCCACCATTTCACCGAAGGTGATGCACAAGCCTCCAGGGATCAGGAAGATTGCCAACATCTCCAGGAAATTGGAGAACGGCGTGGGATTTTCGTACGGATGGGCCGAGTTCGCACCGAAGAAACCACCACCATTGGTGCCCAGCATCTTGATCGCGATTTGCGACGCAGCCGGGCCCATCGGCAAGGTTTGCGTGGTCAGCGGTGTGGGCTTGGTTTCAGGGTTGCCTTGGGCGTCCTTCACCGGATTGCCGGCCGCATCGGTCACCGGGTTGGCGTACGTGCTGGTCTGCACCACCGGTACATCCACATACGGCTTCAGGTTCTGGATCACGCCCTGCGATACCAGCAGCATCGCCAGCACGAACGAGAACGGCATCAGCACGTACAGCGTGGTGCGCGTCAGATCAACCCAGAAATTGCCGATGCCCTTGGTCGTCTTGCGTGCAAAACCGCGCACCACGGCGATCAACACGGCAATACCCGTCGCCGCAGATAAGAAATTCTGCACGGCCAACGCTCCCATCTGGGTCAGATAGCTCATCGTCGACTCGCCGGAATACGCTTGCCAGTTGGTATTGGTGGCAAAGCTGATCGCGGTATTGATCGACAGATCAGGGCTCAGAGCCGGGAAATGCTGCGGGTTCAGCGGCAGCCACTGCTGCAAGCGCTGAAAGGCATAAACCAGAAACACGCCGCAGACATTGAACAGCAGCATGGCGATGCCATAGCTCTTCCAGCCCATGTCCTCATCCGCTTTGATGCCGCAGAGTCGGTAAATAAACCGTTCCACGCCGCCACCGAAGCGGGTGATGCGGTTGGGCTGGTCGGCAAACACATGGGTCATGTAGCTACCCATCGGTTTGATGAGTGCCAGCAGGACGACCAGATAGATGCCGATCTGGATGAAATCATTGGCAGTCATTCGAACCACTCCGGTTTCAACAGCGCCACGCACAAATAGACTGTCAAAGCCACCGCGATGACGGCAGCCAGTCCGTAGAAGAAGTTCATGGGATTCGCTCCAATAAAAAGGGCGCGTTGGATGTCGCGGCAGCGCCGCGCGCCGTCAGCTTCGTGGACCGAGGCGGTCGCAAAGCAATAGAAAGCCAAGCGTGGCCGCAGCCAGCACCAAACCGAAAGTGATGTAGATAACGTCCATGGATGCACTCAATGCTGCACAGCTGCGCACTTTAGGCATCGGGGCATAAGAAGCGGGTAGCGAAAGAGTCGCCCCGCGTATAGAAAGCGTAAATTTTTTCGGATGGCGGGAACTTGGCTCCCTCCCCGCGTGCAGGGGGGGCTGAGGTGGGGTCGCTCGGTCTTGCGCGGACAACCCGTCCCGAGGGGAGGAGTTATAGCTTCAGCTAGTGCACCGAAACCGCCCAGGCAATGAACGCCGCATTCACTGCAGTGAGCGTCAGCGCCACCAGGAACAACACATCGGCGCTGCGCTCCAGCCGGTGATTGCGGCGCAGGCTGCGCGTACGCAGGGCCCAATACGAAACCAGGCAAGCGGCGAGATAGAGCATGGCGTTGATCGCCAGGAGATCATCGCCGAACACATCCGGTCGACGTAGCGAAATCACCACCCGAATGATGCCGATAACCGTCAGGCACACGCCGACCATAGCGGCTGAAGCCGTAAAGATATGCACGCAGATGTCGTGATCAAGCAGCGGGCGGTGAGTTTCTGCGGTGTCGGTCATGGCGGGATCGAAACGTGAGGCGTCGATCAAAATGGACCGGCTCTTGCTGAAGGGGTTTCAAAGCAAGACCCTGCGTTTAACTACGGTACGGTCTCAAGAATCCACGCTCGAATCACCCAGCAAGCGCGTTGCCAACCAATGTGCCACGCGCGTCACCAACAAGGCGCTGGCAATGCCAATGGTCACTTCGCCAAGACGGGTGAGCGCCACCGCCCAGAAAGCACCCACGTGCGGCACCAGCATCACGATCGTGACGGTGGTGGCACTTAGCTTGCCGGCATTTCCGACGTTGAAGCACCAGCACAGAACGATCGCGATAGCCATCGTCACGGCGTAAACCAAATAATTGTCGTGAGCCATGTACGCGCCGATCAGCGCGACGGCCGCGCCGATGGCCGCACCGATCACCTGATCGAGCGAGGATTTGCGCGTGTCCACATACGTTTGTTGCGTCACCGCGATCGCGGTGAGTGCACCCCAGAACGCCTGCTGGGTATGCAGCAGCAAGCCCAATCCATAACCGAGCCCACCGGCAGCTAAGGCCTGCATGGCCATGAACAAGCCTTCCACCAGCCGATGACCCCAGGGAAGACGCTGGTACATCAGGTCGAGATGACGATGGATATAGCCCAGTTCGCGTCGGGTGTCGCCAATACGTTGTTCTGTCATGGGCGCGATATTCCTAAAGCACTGTGAGGTTGGCGTAAGCGGCGACGAGCCACTTGCTGCCCGCACCCTCAAAGTTCACTTGCAGGCGCGTATGCGCACCGCTGCCTTCGGCACTGACCACGACACCTTCGCCGAAACTCGGGTGAGTGACGCGCTGGCCAAGTTTTACAGGTTGATCCTCCTTCAGCGATGGCGGCGGCTCGGCGAAGCGGCCTGCGTAAAGCGGGCGGCTCACCTGCACGCGCGGTCTCACTTCGTCGATCAACGACGGTGGCACTTCGCCGAGAAAGCGCGAGGGACGCGCCAACATTTCGGTGCCATGCATGCGGCGCGATTCGGCGTGCGTAATGATCAGGCGTTCGCGTGCACGGGTAATGCCGACGTAAGCAAGGCGACGTTCTTCTTCCAGTCGTCCTTCGTCCTCGACAGAGCGCTGGCTTGGAAACAGGCCTTCCTCTAGCCCAACCAGGAAAACCAGCGGAAACTCCAGGCCCTTCGCCGAGTGCAGCGTCATCAGCTGCACGCAGTTGTCCCACGATTCACCCTGGCCTTCGCCGGCTTCCAGTGCGGCATGCGAAAGAAACGCCGGAAGTTCGCTCAAGCCCGCTTCGATATCGTCGGGGGTGAGTTCGAAACGGCTGGCGACGTTGACCAGCTCATCAAGGTTTTCCACGCGCGATTCGGCGTTGCCGCGGCTGTCTTTCTCGTAGAAATCGCGCAGGCCCGTTTGCACGATGGCGTGGTCGATCTGTTCGGCCAGCGGCAATGCCGATACCTGTTCGTCACCATTCGCGGGAGGCGCAAACGTGCGATGCATCTCGTCGATCATCACGAGAAAACTTTTGACCGCGTTCTTCGCGCGTCCCGCCAGTTCGCTGCCGCTACTGAGTTCATTCAACGCGGCTTCCCACATCGACGTGCTTTCGGTACGCGCGCGACGACGCAGCACGTCGAGTGTGCGATCACCGATGCCGCGCGGCGGCGTATTGACTGCGCGTTCGAACGCGGCGTCGTCATGACGGTTGGCGGTGAGGCGTAGGTAAGACAGCGCGTCCTTGATTTCCGCGCGCTCGAAGAAGCGCTGGCCGCCGTACACGCGATAGGGAATGTCGTGTTGGATTAGCTGTTCTTCGAAGTTGCGCGACTGCGCGTTGGAGCGGTACAGGATCGCGCAATCCTTCGCATCGCCATGTTCGGCGATGTATTCGCGGATGCGCTCGATCACGAAGCGCGCTTCGTCCTGTTCGTTGTAGGCCGCATATACAGCAATGCGCTCGCCTTCTTCGCCGGCCGTCCATAGCTGCTTGCCGAGACGGCCGCCGTTGCGTTCGATCACGCTGTTGGCGGCTTTCAGGATGTTCGAGGTGGAGCGGTAGTTTTGTTCCAGCTTGATCGTGCGCGCGCCCGGGAAATCGCGCAGAAATTGCTGCACGTTTTCAACTTTCGCACCGCGCCAGCCGTAAATCGCCTGGTCGTCGTCGCCAACCACGAACACTTGCCCGGTCTGGCCAGCCAGCACACGGATCCACGCGTACTGCAGGGCGTTGGTGTCCTGAAATTCGTCGATCAGCAGATAGCGCCAGCGGTGCTGGTAGTGCTCCAGGATCGCTGGCTGCTTGAGCCAAAGCTCGTGCGCACGCAATAGTAGTTCGGCGAAATCCACCAGTCCGGCGCGACGGCAGGCGTCTTCGTAGGCCTGATAAATCTGCACCAGCGTGCGCGTAACGGGATGCTGGCCGTGCTCGATGTTTTCCGCGCGCTTGCCTTCGTCCTTCCAGCTGTTGATCTGCCACGCAGCCTGGCGCGGCGGAAAGCGCGCTTCATCCAGGCCCAGGCCAGCGACCACGCGCTTTACCAGGCGCTGTTGATCGTCGGAATCGAGGATCTGGAAGCTCTCCGGCAAACCCGCCTCGCGCCAATGGCGCCGCAACAGGCGATGGGCGATGCCGTGGAAGGTGCCTACCGTGAGGCCCTGGGTGCCACCTGGAATCAGATGATCCAGGCGTGCGCGCATTTCGCCCGCGGCTTTGTTGGTGAAGGTGACGGCGAGAATCGCCCACGGCGGCACACGTTCGACCTGGGTGAGCCAGCCGATGCGGTGTGTGAGTACGCGCGTCTTGCCGGAGCCAGCGCCGGCGAGGACCAGATAGTGGCCGGGCGGCGCGCAGACAGCTTCGCGTTGCGCGTCATTGAGCGAATCGATCAGGTGCGAGACATCCATCGCACCGATTGTAACGGTTGCGGCGATCAGCCTTTGCGGAAGAAGCCGCCCAGGGCCAGCAGGGCGCCCACCACGATGCCGGCGACGCCCACCCATTGCGGGAAGGCTTTTTCGTGCGTGGCGGTGAGCTTGGCCGAGCCGAGCTGGACCAGGGTGTCGGTCTGCTGGTAGCCGCCATGGCCGAACACCACCCACAGGCCTGCGACCAGCAGGGCGAGGCCGACGACGATCAGGATGAGGCGCATGGGATCTTCCGTTGCGTGG
>CAJCJD010000055.1 GCA_903970555.1 Vulcanimicrobiota bacterium | reverse complement strand
AAAGACGTCGTGCACGGCTGCACCGAAGCGTTGGAAAGCCGGCCCAACCGTTTGCGCGATCCCTTGCCCGACACCTTCCAGCCAGGCGCGGATCGGCCCCCAGTATTTGTAGACCACGACTGCTGCGACGGCGATCAGCGCAATCAGAGCCAGCATGGGCGCGCTAAGCCCCATCACCGCCACCGCCGCCGCACGCGCGCCGCTGATTAACACCGGGAACAGGCGAGCGAGACCGGATGCACCGCCTCCACCGCCGAGGGTGAGACCACCCATGCGCAGCAGGAATCGCAGCAACGCGAGCTGGCCGACCAAGCCGCCGAGGCCTACCATCAAACCACCGACGACGGTCATCAGAAGCCCAAGGCTTCCGGCCACCATCACGATGCCTTTGGCGAGCATCGGATGGCTTTGGTTCCAGCTCGTCAGCCCGCGCACCGCGTGCGTGAGCTTTTGCAGGCCGGCCACGTACACCGGCAGCAACTGCGTACCCAATTCGCGGTACAGATCGGACTTGCGCGCGAGCAGTTCGGCTTCCTGTCCACCCGCTGTTTTCGAGGCTTCGTCGTACAGCGCGTTGACGCCGTAGGCTTTCGGCGCACCCGCGAGCTGCTTGGCGATGTTGGCGCGTTCCAGGTAGAGCGAGGCAAACAAGTCACCGCCCTTGCGGCCGGAAAACAGATTGTTGATCTTGCTGATGACCTGTTGGTCGCTGAGCGTGCCGTTCGGATTGAGCTTCGGCACCACACGCGTCATCAGGTACTCGAACGGATTGGAGCGGTACACCTCGCCTTCCTTGAGCGCATCGGGGAGCATCTTCTTGATGTGTCCCGTTTTGCCGTACTGGATCGCATCCTTGTTGAGTAGACCTAACTGCCGCAGCTCTTCCGCGGCTTGTTGCGTGGAGCGTCCTGCGGCCCAGTTCTGATACGCGGTGGCCAGGCCAGTACCGGCACGATGGCCGCCCATTTCCTGCATCGTGTGCAGCATGCCGAAAAAGAACGACGTGTCATCGAGCTGCTTGGCCGCGATGCCGCCGGTCTTGATCATGTTGAGCAGGTCTTCGGGCTTCACTAAGCCGCCCGATGCGACGTAGGACTGGGTGGCGAAGTCGAGGACTCGTTTCAGCTTGGCGGGATCTTTCGCGGCGCCGCGCAGTTCGGCCACCTTAAGCAAGTCCATAAACATGGCTTCGGCATGTTCGCCGTGGCCGTCGCCGTGACCGCTATCGGCCATCACGGTTTCAATGCCGAATTTCATACGCGCGAGGTACGGTGCGATCTCTTCGGATTCGTGCATGTCGCGCAGCACGCCGTAACTCTCTTTCAAGAGCTTTAGATTCTCGGTAGCACTGGTCCCCATGATGTCCATGCCACGCGCGAACTTCACCGCCTCGTTCACGGTGGCATCGCCCACACCCATCGCGCGCAACTGCGCCATCTGCGTCTGGAACGCTTTAGCCTCATCCATCGCGGGACTAAGCGCACCGAGCACATGTTGGCCCGTCGCCATTGTGGCCAGGCCACCGACAGCCAGGTGCGAGCCCAGCGCCTGGCCGCGCGATAAGGCTTCGCGTGCCGCGCCCATGCGTTGCTGCTGCTGCGTGAGCTTTTGCAACTGACGTTGCTGCGCTTCCATCTGTTGCGTGGAGGCGGCGACCGCATCGCGCAACTGGCGTTCGTGTTGCGCGAGCTTGCGCGTATCCATGCCGGCAGCGGCCATATTCGCGCGCATGGTTTGCAGGCGCCGCGTTTGCGCCTGGTACTGCTTACCCAGGGCATCGGCCTGGCGCCTGGCGGCGTCGAATTCACGGCGCTGTGCGCGTGTGGGTGACGTGGTAGCCGTGATGGCCTTGCCCAACTCCGTGGCGCGGGTGCGTGCCGCATTCATTTGCGTGGCAAGCTGTTGCGTTCCCGCTTTGAGTTCGCGGAAGCCTTTGAGATCCGCTTGCGCTTTTTCCAGCTCCTTCAGGCGCTGGCGAGTCTCGCGCAGCGCCTTGGAGGTGTTGGACGAACTGCCTGCGATGGCGCGTAACGGTGCGGTAGCGCGATCGATCGCACTAAGCAGCACGCTTAATTTCAGATCCATCCATCCTCCACGCCGTTGCGAATGCGCGCTTGCTCGCGCCACTCCATCAATTCGGTGATGTCCATCGCATCCATCACGGGTGGCGCCCAGTGGAACACCACCGCGATATCGGCCATCGCATCCTCTACGCGCTCTGGTAGCCCTCGCGGTTCGCTCTCGTCAACAAAAAACCGGACACCTCCACACCGAACTGCGTGAGGTCCGCCGGATCGAGATTCGATACATCGGCCTTGGTTAATGTGGGCTGCGTGATGCGCGGCAGGACGGTTTCCAATGCCGCGACGTCCATATGCAAAAGGTTCACCAACTGCGTGCCGCGCAGTTCGCCGGATTTGGGCTTGCGCACGATCACTTCCGTGATGGTGGTGGTGCCGCGTTGGATCGGTTCTTCCAGCGTGATGGTAGCGGTGGTCTTGCGTTCGCTCATGGCGGACATTCCTTCATGGGAGAAGACGCCGCGCCGAAGGGCGCGGCGATAGGAGAGGGATTACCAGTGACCCATCGCAGCGCGCTGCGCGGCGAGGATGTCGAAGCCATCCACGATGTAAATGTTGTTGAGCACGTCGATCTCGAACAACACCACACCATCGACGCTTTCTTTGTAGTAAACGAGCGGCATGGTGAATTTGGTTTCCGACGATTCGCCGGTCTTGGCATCGCCGCGGTCGATCTCGCTGTAGCGACCACGGCCGACGATTTCCACCGCCTGGTAGAAGCCGGTATCGTCGGCCTGGTACGCAGCGGCCCAGCGCAATTGCACCGCGCCCACGGACGTGGCGCCGAACTGACGCAAGGCACTGCGCAGGTAGCCGCCGGCCGCAAAGGACAGTTCCAAGGCTTCGCCGCCCATGTCCACTTTGACGGACGAATCCAAACCGCCAGGGCGGATCTCTTCCATCTTGCGGGCGAGCTTGGGAAGCGTGAGGCTGTTGACCTGGCCGATGAACGATTCGCCGTTCTGGAAGGTGTCGAAATTCTTGAGCTTTCGGGGTAGACCCATGGTGTTATCCTCGAATTAGGCAGCGGTTGGCCTGCCGGCGGCGTAAGCCGCCGGCTCAGGTCAGGCGTTATTGGTGGCGGTGATCGCGGTCATGAGGTCCGCGATGTAGTGGTCGGTGAAGGTTTGCCGCAGCGTGAGGTCTTCCATCGGCGGAACGGGTGTGAAGTCGTAGGAGAGCTTCAACTTGCCCACCTTGACGTTGCTCTTGTCGTTCAAGCTGGGATCGAACCAGCACTTGGCACCGAGCAAAAAACCCTCACGGACCAGGGCGCCTAGCTTGGCGTTGATCGCTTCGATCAAATCTCGCACCAGGCTGGCGTGCATGGGCTTGTCGCTGTACTCGAATACACCTTCGCCCATCGTGGCGGCGACAATCTGCGCGCTGCGCGTGTAATTCTCGAAAATGTAATCACCGTCGTCGCAGGTGCGCGAACCCCAGAAGCGGAAACCGTTGTGGTTCACCATCGTGGTGATGCCCGCTTCGTTGAGGATGTCGGCGTCGGTGCCTTCGGTGAGGTAATCGAAGTACACATCGGCGCTGATGCCATCCACACCGTTTACAGGCACGTTGGAAATGACCTTGTGCCAGCCGGTGGTTTGATCGATGGATGCACGTAGACCTAATGCAACGGCAATCGTCTGCGCGGTTGTCGTGGTCTTGGTAGTGGTGTTGAAGCCTGTAAAATCCGGCCAGATCAACATCAACTCGCGTGCACTGAATTTCTTGCGGTAAGCCAGTGCTTCGGGAAGGGTCGCGCATCCGTGGCAGGAGGCATAGGCGAAGGCGCCGAGTTTCTTGGCAGTGATGGCGATTTCCTGCGCGACATCTTCCGTGTCCAGGCCCGGTGCGCCGATCAGGCGCGGACGCAAGCCCACGCGCTGTTGCGCCGTAAGCAGTGCTTTGAGACCCGTGTAACGGCCTTGCGCATTGACGGTGCCGATCATATTGGCCGTGGTGGTGGCCTCGTCCTCGCCTTCGGCGACACGCACGACGATGACTGGGCAGCGCACCTGGTTGTCGATGTCCTGCAACGCTCTGGCCAACGTTCCTTTGATCCCTGCCGATGCGATGCCGTCTTTGGCCTGGGTCAGCAATACCGGCGTGTCCAGCGGAAACACATTCGCGTCGGCGTCAGTGCCGGTGACGGCGATACCGATCACGGCGGTGGATAGGGTTTGGAGAGTGAGCGGCGCGTCAGTGGTCTCTTCGATCCGCGCGCCATGATGGTAAGCCGTAGACATGGATTAAGCCTCGTCGGGGGTGGGGGCAGGGATGGCCGCGTTGTCGTCGGTCGCGGGCAGGGCGGGCGGTGCATCGAGCGCATCGGCGGGCAGTTCCACGCCCAGTTCGCTGATGACGTGTCGCGCGCCGTCAGCTGTCCAGTACGCAACGCCGCGATAATCGGCGACGAGTTCCCAGTCATCGCGCGAGTCGTTCCATCGCGGTGCTTGATGGCGATCAAAGAACGGTGGCGCGATGACGGTGAGCGTGTCGGGTAAGGCATCCCCCGGTTTCGGACTTGCCGCGAGCTGGGCGGTTTCTTTTGACCATGTGGGCGTGCGGCTGTAATCGGGAAGCTGATGCCACGCGCTGGCGTTGTCGTCCCACACATTGATCAAGGGTTGATGGCTGCTGAGCACGGGCGGTGCCTCCGCCGTGACGTTCTTCGGTAGTGCATCGCCAAGTGCCAGGTTGTTGGGCATCGGGTCGCCGGTGCTGGTGTTCCACAGCATGCAGCGGCGGAAGTCGGGAACGATGTCCCAGCCTGTCTTGTCGGCATGGAGCTGGGCGCGTTGGTGGTTACCGATGGCCTTGGGCGGCGGCACGTCCACGACATTGCGCGGAAGGAAATACGTGCCTTCCAACGGTGAGAGGAACACCTCCACGACACCTAAGTATTCGCGCGTGGTTTCATCGAAGCTGTACGCATCCTTCGATGCGGGAAGGGGTGTTGTGTCGGTCGAAGACATGCATGTGCCTAATCAGTAAGCGATGAAGTGGAACATGTGCGTGCCGGCGGCGAGGTTGTCGCTCCCTCCGGCGGCAGCGACGGTGATGGTGTGGCTGTGGTTGCCGTTGTTCGCGAGGATGAGGCCGTGGGTGTGATCGCCCGTTGCGGCAATCGAGATCGTGTGCGTGTGCGCGCCTGCACCGTTCATGCCGATGTTGTGACCGTGGTTGCCTTGCCAATCGGTGCCAAAGCCGTGGGAGTGATCGTTGCTCGAACCGGTGGTCACCACATTGGATGCGTCAAACCGATTGCCGCCGCCACCCGTGTATTGCGCATTGCCGCCAGGGACGTGAAATACGCCGGGGACGGTGTGGGAGTGGTCCGCGCTATGACCGCCTGTTTGACCGCTGTGGGCGTGATTGCCTTGCGCATCCGTCCACGCACCGTGCGCGTGGTCGCCCACACCACTCGCGCTCGCGCCATGACTGTGGCCACCACCCGGTGACAGCGTCACGGTGTGGCCGTGATCGCCCGCACCGACACTGCTCGCACCGTGCGTGTGCGTAAGGATCGCCCCGGCGTTGTAGGTGCCGACCTTGCTGCCATCCACCGTGGCTTTAATGACGGTGCCTTCGCCAAGGCTCGGTACGTTGAACGTTGTCACGCCATCGCCCACACCGTAGGTCGTGCCAATGGCGGCGAAAAGATCGGCATATTGCGAACGCGAGATCGCCGCGCCGTTGCAGAGCAGGGTGTAGGACGGTGCCTGCTTGCCCGCCGTCACGATGATTTGCCCAGGAACGTAACGCGCTCGGGTATCGAGTTTGGCCGTGAGCTGCGCAACCAGGCCCGTGACATCGTCCATCGCATGCGTGTGCTTGGAGGGTGTGAACGTGGGGCCGATGGTGTTGAGAAAATCGGCCTGGGTGGCGATGGCGAGCAAACGCTTGAAGTAGTCGGTAGGTGCGCCATTGCCGAGCCGTGCGTTGAGCGCGGCCAGCACGTTGGAGGCCGTCATCGCCTTCTGAGCGTCGCGTCCGGTTCGCGCGTCATCGTCGGTGGCAATCTTCATGACGCCGAGCGTGTCCGTCGTCGCCGCCGGGTTCACGAACGTGGTATCGCCGAACGTGATTTGGCTAGCCGACACGGAGGCGAACTGCACATCGCAGGCGAGCAACATCACTGCACCCGCTGATTTCTCCACGATGACATCGCCCTGGCCGTAGGACGCAAACAGCGTGCCGTCTGCCAGGTAGAAGCCAAAGCCGCGCACGCTGTAGACGTCTTTGCTCGCGTCGCTGAGGGTGACGTGGATCGTGTCGGCTGCCGTCGCACCGCCGGCAATCGAGGCGATGTGCTTGATTTCATCCGGCACAGACTGGCCGGATGCGAATGCAGTAGCGGTGACCGTGGCATAGGCAATGCGTACAGCGTTAGTGCCATCGCCTTGGGCATTGCGCAGCGCGGCGCGGCCGGCATCGGTCACGGAAAAGATCAAAGCGGCCACGTTAAACGGCTCCCGCAAATTGAAGGTGCGCATACGTGACCGCGCGGCCAGCGGCGACAACGCGCACGCTTGCGCGGGCGTTGAGCCCTTGGGTGAAAGTGAAGTGGTCACGTGCCGATTTGGTACGGGTGACTTCGGCGATCACGTCATCGACAAAGGCAGCGGACGTATCCGAAGCACCGTCTGTCAGCGTGAGCGTGAGTTGGAAGGTGTAGGGCTCGCCTTCGGGTTCCTGCTCGAACCAGGGGCGCACCACAACGTGACCACCAAAGGAGGCCACCACATCCTCCACCGATTGCGCGGTGCCTTGTTGACGCGCAATGGCGAGCGCATGGCGTACACGCATGCGCTTCACGGCCTCGGACCAGTACGGTTTCCAACTGCGCACGCCGAGCGACCAGGCGAGCCATGGCAGGAACCTCAAAGGGATCGTGTCGGGATTGGCCAGCGTGGACAGGAACGTCTCGAAACTGAGCAGTTCGACGCACACTTGCGCGAACGCGCGCTCCATCGGCGTGGTGTTGGATGGCAGAAGGCTATTCACCGACACCTCCCGGCGTAATCGTCACGCTGGTGCAGTAGGCGGCTTCGGTGTCGCTCATGACGAGCGTGGTGTCCGGCGTAAGATCGAGCACGTCTTCCACGCCCGGCACTTTCAGCGCGGCGTACAAACCCGAGAGCGTGATGTTGCGACCGATGCGGCGCGATTCGGCGAGGTACTTGGCGACGCTGTCTTTCGCGGCCTGCAGCACCACATCGGAGTCGGGACCAGCAAAAAACATCAGCCGTGCCGATAAGCCGAACGGACGAATGATGACCGCCTGCACGATGACCTTGTCGGTCAACAGGCGGCGCGTTTTCACCGTGATGTAATCGGTGACCGTTTGCAGCAAGTCAGATGAAGGCGTGCCATCGCCCGCGCGTGCCATCACCGACACCACGACGGTACCGGGCGACGGCGTCGTCACCTTGGCATCGAGCACCTGGCCCGATGCACTGCGTGCCATGAATTCGTAGGCATCGGCCGGCCCAGCGGTGGAATAGCCGCTGGGTGCAAGCTGGCAGCGATACAAAAGATCGTCGTCGCTCTCGTACACCGCCTCGATACCCTTTTCGGGGATGGCCGGGCTGATCAATAGACGTTCGACGCCGAGGCTTGCGGCCCAGTTATCCAGGTCTTTGCCGCGCGCGGTCGGCAGGAAACACGCGCGTGCATCGTCGTTTTTCTTCTGGCGTTCCTGCAGCACGACATAGGCCAGCACTTGCAGGTTTTTGCGGATCGGGTCCGATTCCACCGTGGCGGAATAGGCGGGCCAAAGCTGCGTCATGCGGCTTTGCGCCATCGCGAGAATGGTCTCGTAGTCGAGCTGTTCCACCACATCCGGCAGCGGAAGCTGATTAAGCTGGATGGTGTCCGTCATGCGCGCACGCCTTGCAGCGTGACCGGCACGGACAGATCCACCGCTTCGCCCGTGTCGGTGCGTGTACCGATCAGGTCAAGTACCCAGCGGCCGCGCAAGGCATCGGCTACTGACAGCGCCACGCGCGTGAGCGCGATACGTGGCTCCCAGCGCATGAGCGCCGTGGCCGTTGCGGCATAGAGCTGCACGCGCGTCGCTGCGTTGCCCGGTGCATCGATCAGATCCGGCACGCGACTGCCGTAGTCGCGGCGCATGAGGCGCGTGCCGACCGGCGTGGAAAGAATGTCGGCAATGGACTGCGCCAGGTGCGCGTCGCCGCTCAGCGCTTTGCCGGTGCGTGCGTCCATGCCCATCATGGCAGCGGCTTTCCGCTGGTGTCCGTGCCGCTCTTGACCAGGCCATGCGGATGGTTAGTCAGGCTGATGTTGCCGGCCTTCACATCGCCATCGCTGGTGATATCCTGGCTCGCGTGCACGCTTTGCTTGAATGTCGCTGCTTGCGACACGTTGAGCGCCCCGTCGATGTCTACGTGGCCTGCGAACTTGAAGCCGGCCGGTGCGGTAATTTCCACGCGGCCACCATCGGGCAGCGTGCCTTTGAGCAGATGTGCGGCTTGGTCATACAGCAATACGGCGCCATCTCGGAACGCCATCAAGATCGTGTCGGCGTTCGCGCCATCCGGCATATCGTTGGCATCGCAGAAGATGCCGCCGATGGCGACAGCGGCGCCCAGGTCTCCATTGGGCGACAACACCATCACTTGCTCGCCGATATCCGGCGGTGACCACGATTTGGTTTTGCCGGCGCGTGCGGACACCCACGCAATCGGTCGTGTTAGCAAGCCACCAATTTTGACCTGCACGCGCTTGCCGGCGACGGTTTGTACCGTGCCGAAACGAATCAGGTTGGCGAGTTTGCGCAGGATATCATCGGACATGCCCTGCATGCTGCGGATGCCACCGAATGCGTGCAGCTATTGCTTGTTCTGTACTGGGGCGCTTAGAACAATCGATTCATCGGAGGGAAAACAAAAAAGCCCCGCCTGTAGCGGGGCTAGAAGTTGAAACGGTAGTTGCGAGTCGTTATGCGCAGGCGCTATAGGTGTTCGTGCTCGGCTCTATGGCTTGTCGATGGGAATCAACGCGCTCACTGCCTTTGCGTACTGCACCTCACGATCGCACTTCACCTGCTGATCTTGCTCGGCAGCCAATCTGGCTTGTGAGTCTGCTGCGACGTCGCCTGTTTTTATGATGGTATCCAGGCAAGGCTTGCCCACGCTGCCCATCTCTGTGCCTTGCCAGACGGTGTAGAGCAGACAACCGGCGACGGCTAAATAACATACGTACAGTGCTACAAAAGGGTTATTCATTGGCATTCTCCCACGATGGGTAACTTTGGCCCCCCGGCATAAACACACACCCCTTATTAGGGTTATCGGCAGGTCTGGCGAAAAGTTGAGCCCTTTTGTGTGGTGCGAGTGCTGGTAATGCCTGAACACCGTTCCAGTCTGGCCTGAACACCGCGCTGGTGTTGGCCGCCTGCAGATGTCTCCCAGTTCCGTTATGCGCCAGAAGCGGACCCTACGGGAACCGTCTGCCGTCGAACTTATCTACTCGCGCTTGTCCTTGCGATGTTCACCGCCTGAGTAGGTAGACACGAGCAACCAACGCGTGTCATGCGGATTTCGTTGTTGATCGAGCAGTATTCCCCGTCAAAGTGATGCATCACGACAAACGGATCACGTGTTGATAGAGATATATTGTTGCGGCCACGGGCATGCCGAACTGCATGGCCGACGAGGCCACATAAGCACATAAAACTCTTCGGGAATATTCGCCGGCAATCGATCGGATAATGACGATCGACGTGATTAACTCGACGAGATTAGAGATCACGGCGATAAGTAACGGGATGCAAAGGAGAATGCCTAGCCATCGATGCCAATGACCAACGGCAAAGACAACGGCAGTCGCAATAGTCACGATCACGGCCGGGCCGATAACCGCACCCAGCATCGCGGCGATAAATGGTCCTGTGCTGTGATCCGACCGATCCAACTCGTCGAGAAGTTTCCTACTCAATGGTGGTCACCAAGCGACCCGACAGTGGATTCCAAATACTCATTTGCTTCTTTGAGCGTTGTGTGTACGGCCGGATCTCCGTCCGCAGGAATCCACACAAGCCTGTCCGATTGTGCATCCGGTCCCTTCTTCCAGACAGAGGACAGTAGAACCCCGGACGCTTGTTTGACAATCAACGTGACCAAATCAAAGTCACTCCGGTGGCACACGGAAAGCACCGTGTCGCCTCTGTCAAGCGGTGGACTCCAGATTGCGCCGTCTATATTTTCCCGCGCCATGTGTTATTTCCTCGATGACCTTTCTAACCAGGAGGTCCGCTATTGGGGCGGAAGCGGACCTTTCCAGCATGCCGGTAACACCGATCCGACGGCAACCCAGGGCTCATCGGGATTGCTGGCCAACACCAGCAACCTATTCAGCTCTTTCCGTAAATGGTGTTCAGTACGACCGGAATCCGCAGTGTAGCTGACCAAAATCGCCCCGCGCACCTGGCTTCCGCCCGTTGACGGCGGTTTTCCGTCAGTTCGGACCGCGCAGAAATTCCAATACACGATCACGCACCATCGCGCGATCGTTTGCGGTGAATCCCAGGAGCGGACGTGCGGGATATTTCGCCATCGGACCATCCCGGCTGACCCGGTCCATCCCGCCCTCCTGGTGGACGCGCGCCAGGCGTGCCACCCGGCCAAAGAATCCAACTTCTGCCCCCTCGGCGGTCACATTGGCCTTCAACCAGCGCGCCATGCGCAGTTTGGCGAACATCGCGCCCTTCCGGCGGATCGCCCCACGCTTGTCGCGCAGCGATTCGGCGCGGTGCTTGCGCGGCGGGTAGGCGGTGCCGTCCGGGGCTTTCTGTGCGGCAATGCGCTGTTGCTGCGCACGGCGAAGGTCGAGCGCGAGAGTACGTGCAAGCTGCCGCCGCTGCGTTGGGGCGAGTTTGGCCAGCAAGGGCGCGGCCCACAATTCGAGTTGGGTCAGTTCATCGGCCACAGCCAATCGCCCGTGGGGTCGGCCACCGGTTCGGCCGGATGGTCGAAGGTGCCATCATCGCCCGCAAAGACTGCCTCGGTCAGATCGATTTCGATGGACACGTCGGCCAGCTCGGCGGTCATCAGTTCGCACTCGAAACGAATGCCACGCTCGGCCTGAGCCGGATTCTTGAGCATGTCCGGCTGTTCGGTGGCGACCCATGCAATGACTGCTGTCGCCAGCGTATCCATGTCGCCTGCGAAGTCTTGCAAGATCGCGGTGAGTTGATAATTGTATTGCCAGCCCGCGTGCTCGGTGCCGTTGGCGACGAGCTTGCCTTTCTCCACAAAGATGGACAGGCGTTGCGGATCGCTCGCCAGGTCGGGAAGTGTAGCCAGCAACGCGGTGCGGAAACGTCCCGGCTTATTCATGGCGATGCGCCTGGGGATGCAGCGGTCGCTTCGACCCGATCCAGAATGGCGTTCAACTGCTCGCGGATTTCAAGGCAGGTGCCGTAGTTGGCGGCGATGACATCGGCGGCGTGAGAGGCCGTAACGTCGGAGGCCGCCGCATCAGTATCTCCGGCAGGGCCGGGCAGGACACCCGTGGCGGCGGCGTCGTGCACGCGGACAAAGCCGACAGGCAAAGGAAAAGCGCGATCCGTGGAAGGCGTGACATAAGTAGGAATCTCCCGTTGAATGACTTGCGTGGTGTCGTGAACCACGCGCACGCGATCCACGTACTGCGTGATGATCTTCACGTCCACCTTCGCGACGGACGCATCAAACAGCGCCGCAATCGTGTCGGCTTGAGCACTCGCCAGGCGAGATGACAGATCCGCGGTCTGATGGCGTTGCCACGCAATCGCGGCCAACGCTGCGAGTAGCAGCGCGGCCAAGATGCCTGCAACGAACTTGAGCAGGACGCTCACGGATTCATTCCTTCTTCTGGGTGATGGCATCAGCCAAACGTTGCATGGCGATGTCGCAGTTAGTCGGATCCAATTCCGCGCCGATGAATTGACGGCCTTCGAGCAATGCGGCCACGCCCGTGGTGCCGGAACCTGCGAACGGATCGAGGATCACGCCACCGGGCGAACACACTTTCACCATGGTGCGCATCAACTCGGTGGGTTTGCCGGTCACGTGATGCTTGTCGGACTGGCGGATGGATTCGACGTGATAGCCGGGCAGGTAGCCGACCTCAATGCGCGGCGGCATATCGCCTTTGCTGCCCCACACGGCGTATTCCGCGCCGTTGCGGAAGCGTCCGGGACCGCTCGGGCGCCCAGCCGGTTTCAACCAGGGCACGATGCCACGCCACGTCGCGCCGGCTGTTTGCATCGCATCGGTCGTACTCGGAAGTTGACGCCAGTCGGTGAACAGCACGACGGGCGAACCGGGCTTGGCGACGCGCAGACATTCGGAAAGCCACAGCGTCACCCACAACGTCCAACTGCGTTGATCGCGGTTATCGCCGCTGAAGGTGTTGTAGTCGCGTTGCGTGCCGGTCTGCACATATTTCTTAGTGGGCGACAGTTGGCGTTGCGCCGTATGCAAGCCGCCGGAGCTGTACGGCGGGTCGGTAATGATTGCATCCACGGATGCATCGGGAAGGGTACGCAAGAAAGAAAGGGCTTCGCCCTGGTGCAACTGAAACGATGACAAGTTCTACATCTCCACACGGTTGAGCACCCAGCCAAAGAGGTATTTGCGCTGGGAAGGTTTGGATTCGGTAATTTCCAGATAGCGCGTTGCTTGCACGCCATTGAGACCGCGCATCAGCACGGTGATGCCTTGCGGTCCACGCCAGCGCACGAACGCGCGTAGTGCATCGAGCGTGACGGTGCCGATACGGCCGTCCACGTGCAGATCGCCATAGCGACTGCCGGTATCGTTGAAGCCATTGAGCCAACGCTGCAGGAAGGTAGCCGCGACGGCGGTACCCATGTTCACACCGGTATCGATCAGTTCCGCGCCGATGTTCGGTTCAATCGCGAGCACGTCTGCGAAGCGTGGTTCGTCTACATAGCGCTTGCGATACATCGCGCGTGCTACCGCTTCGGAAAGGTCTTTCATCGCGCCGGTGTAGCCGTAGGCACGCGCGGACGCGAGGGTGATGCCCCACTTGGTTTCCTTGCCGGCGTCGTCGGGATCGTTGGTATAGGTGTCCCAACCTTCAGCCTTCATCACGTCGGTGATGAGGTGTTCGATGCGATCTTCAGGAAACGTGATCACCACGTATCCCTCCGCCAGATCCACGCGAACCAGGCGCGCGGTGTGCGCAGTAGGTGAGCGAGGTTGCCCCGATGAAACACCACCAGAATCGCGATGGCGACGGTGAGCAGGGCTTCCCACGGTCCCGGTGGCGGACGAATACCGCAGATCAGTTTCACGGCGGTCGTGGTGCATGCGACGATGACCAGCCACGCGGCCCATGCGATGCCATGACGATGGCGCGAGTGGCCACGGCGGAACGTCACCAGGCGCAGCACGATGGCGATGCACGCCATGAGTTGCACCAGGGGCCAAAAGCCGATCAGGGCGAAGGGCAGGGGCATGATCAATCTCCTTTGCGGAACAAGGTGGAGAGATCGAACGTCTTGGCGCGCTCGATCAGTTGCATGGTGAGCGTCACCACGAGCGCGCCGGCCAGGAAGGCGGCAAGGGCCGTGCTTTGCAACGGCAGATGCGCAAGCACTTCGGGCGCAGCGAGATACCCGACCACCGTGCTGATGACGAGATAGATCACGCGGCGAATCAGGGGCAGATCACGCGAGCTGGTGACGAACAGCGCCGCGCCGGCGACCGCGCCGACCAGGGCGTTACCGTCGATGCCAGGCATGAGCGCGGTCGTGGCGGTCGCGGTGCCGAGTGCGGCGGATGTGGCGAGGGTGGCAAGGGCAGGCTCGGACATCATCAATCCCATAGTTGGACAGTGGCGAGCACGCGCGTGCCGACGTCTTGCGCGTCGGGTAGCAGCACGGGCGTACCTATCGGGAGGACCGGGCCCAGTGCAGCGAGGCCGCGGTTCATTTCGTAAACCGTTTCAACCACGCCGGCCGTTACGGCGAAGGCACGCCAACAGATCGCATCGACGGTGTCGCCCTGGCGCGCGTAGACCAGCTGCGCCATTCAAAGCAGCTCCACCACGTTGCGCGGGCGGCCGAGAATGTCCGCCACCGCCCAGCGCGCATTGCGGCGAAAATCGTCCGCCGAATCGCTCTCGCCCTGGCCGCGATAATCCCCGGCGCGCGTGTTGTCCCAGTCGCGGTATTTCTCCGCGATATCGGCTTGCACCGTGCTGGCGACGGCGCGGAGATACCGATGCACGAGCGCGGTGGCGCCTGCAATGGTTTCGCCGACATCGGCGGCGCTGTCCCATCCTTCGCCGATGCGTGCGGCCTTGAAGGCGACGAGCTGCGTATTCACGTCGAGCATCGCTTCGATGGCACTCGCGCGTAGCCGTTCAACGGTGACGTTGCCCGTCAGGCGCGTGGATGCGCGCAGCGTGGCCAGATCCACATCGGGCCAGAAGCCATCGTTGGCGATGATGCCTTCGTTCGTGGAGGATGTGCCGAGCGTGCCGCCGTTGGCGATGGGACTACCCATAGGTTCCTCGAATAAATCCGGCGGTGGACGGGTGGGTCACGGCATGCGTGACGCGCATCGTTCGCCACCCGTGCCGCCGGGCGCCGGGGGGAGGCTCAGGTGCCGCGCGAGCGCGACGAGGGGTTGCCGGCAGACGTGCCGGATTCGGATTGACGCAGCCGGCGTTCCAGCTGCTCAATGTCTTTTTTTGCGCCGACCTTGTCGTGCAATTCCACGGCGCGGCGCAGGTGATCGAGCGCGCGTTGTGGCGCCTGGTCGGCATGGTGCCGGCCGATGGCGAAGTGCAACTTGGCGCGCACCTGGTCGGGCATGTCGCGCGCAGCCGTCAACGCGAGGATGGTTTCCAGCACCTCGATGTCGAACGCCTTGCCGGCGTCATACGCCTTGAGTGCCTGTACGGCGGGCTCTTCGGCCACCAGCGTCGCCGGCGTGCGCTCGAAGCGATCCGGCAACGACAGGTTGTGGTCGAGCACATAGCGCGCGACATCGAGCGCACCGCTGTAATCACCGATATCGATGCGCCAGGTCAACACGTAGCCGATGACGTCATCCTGCACGCCCTGGCCGCTGGCGAGCACGCCGGACACATAGTCGTCGTAATCGGAAAGGATCTCGCGCTTGATGGCGATCTTGCGTTCGACCGATTGCACCTGTTTCAACCGGCGCCGGTCGGTATCGAGCTTGGTGCGCATAAGGTTGTGCGCACGAGAGGTGGACGCATCCACCGCCGCGCCGGGCGCCGCCTGTGCGGTCGCCCGTTTCGCTTCCACACGCATCAGGTGCGCTTGGGCGGGAGACAAGGCCATGATCAGCCGCCCGTCTTGACCGACCAATCGCCCAACACGATGTTTTCGATCAGCACCGCGCCTTGCAAGCGTTCGACCACGTAGGCGTCGTTGCTGGATTGGTAATCCGCTACGCGGTCATAGTCGGGTTCATCGCGCAGAAGACGACGGCGCGCACCGGCCTGGTAGTAGATCGAGAGATTGTCCGGACGCGTGATCAGCAGCTTGTCGCCAGGGAAGTAGGGCAGGCCCAAACCCTGCAAGCCGCCCATGGTTTTCTGGCTCACCAGGATTTGCGTGGCCAGTTCATCGGTCGCACGCTGCTGCTGGTTGATCTTCGGGAAATACTTGTCGTGCATCAGCTTGCGGCCAACGTGTACGCGCAGGCCCGTGTCTTCCTGAAACCAGGGGGCCAGCAACAACAGCGCGTCGTAGACCAAGGCATCAAGGTTTTCGTAATCGCCGGCTGGCCCCACGCGCACCTGTTTGCTACCGGCCTTGGCTTCCGTCATGACCTGGGCGGGAGCCTGCTCGCGCAGGATTTGCAGCCAGCCCTTGTTGACGTCCTGCAACAGCGGGTTTTTCCCGATGTCGGTGTCGTCGGCGACACTGGTCCCATTCCAGCCAATCATCAAGCGATCCAGCGCCTGTTGCGTCACCAGCATGGTGGAAAGGCGCGTCTGGAAATCGGGGAACTTCGCCCATGCATCGAGCGTGGCGTATTGAATCGCGGTGTCGAAGTTGGTCTGGTAGCAGGTATAACCCTGCGCATCCAGTTCGCCCATGTAGCGCGGTGCGCGCTTTTTGTTGTCGGCGGTCTTGGTGCGGCTGGCTACCGGGCCGGAAACACCCAGGTGCAATTTCTCACCGGACTTTTCGGTGACCGGATGCACGTTGATCATGGTCAGGTAATCGCTCGATTCCTGAATCCGGTTTTCCATCGTCTGCTGCACGGAGGGTTGCACGTCGAATTTCTCGGACGCGCTGACCACGCCGTTGAGCTTGGCCACCTGGGCGGAAAGGGCATGGAACTTGACGCGGGTTTCGTTCTTCATGGGTGTCCTTGGGGATATGCAGGGAGGCAGAGCGCGAGCGACTGTCGGGCGGCTTAGAAGTCAGTGAGTGCGTCGTCGGTGCCGGTCGCCAGCGGTCGCGTGGCGGTCGCACTGGGGGTGGTGTTGAACAGCCGTTCCAACGCTTCCACGCGCGTGGTCACGTCCGTGATGCGCTGGTTACTGGCGTTGAGCGTGGTGTCCACCTGCTCGAACTGGCGCGCGGTTTGCGCGCTTTGCGCTTCGCCGTGCTCGGCGATTTCTTCCAGCGCCGATTCGATATCGCCGAAGCGGCGGTTGTCGTTGGCGTCCTTGCGCGTAAAGAGCTTGCGCACGCGCTCCAGAATGCTCGGGCCTTCGTTTTCGTCGGTGAATTCGATAACCGTTTCGATGGCAGCGGAGAAATGGTTGTCGGGGTGCAGTTTGCGTGCGGTGAGCGGGTTCGCGCTGGGATGGGACGCGGCAAAGTGCAGCATCTCGATACCGAGGCTGGCCGGGTTGTCGGTGACGGCCAGGCCCACGAGATATGCCTTGTCGGTGTCAGCAAACTTCGGGTTCACTTCAATGGACGTGAACACCTTTTGACCCTTCTGCGTCATGCCGACCAAGTCGTCGGTGGGCGTGATCACCGCGAATAATTCCAACTTGCCGTCGGTGTTCTGTTCCTGCGAGAGCGCATCCACAAAACCGTAGTTGCGGAACGGACCATCCGGCAGCACGCCACGGATGTGTTCCAGGTTGATCGTGGCGCGGTACTTAACCGGGTCGTAGTTCGCAGCCATCTGCGTAATCCATTCGCGCTGGATGGTGCGCCCGTCGACGGTCGCGCCTTCGGTGGCAACGCGGAATTTCTTGGACTTCTTGGCCATGCGGTTTGCCTCGGTGTCGACGGTGAGATGCGTGGCTTGCAGCATCGGCACACCACCTCACACCGGCAATGAAGCGCGGTTCTGTACACGGCCGTGCAGAACAGCGCGCCATCCAGCGTCTGCCTGCGCGTCCCTACGCTGTCGCCATGCTTATTCCCGCTGTCGGCACCGATCCCCGCACACTCGCGCGCAGCCTGTATTTCCAGGGGTGGAGCGTCACGGCGATTGCCGAGCAGATCGGCCAGGCGCGTTCTACCGTCGAATCGTGGAAACAGCGGGATGGCTGGGCGAATGCCAAGCCGATCGATCGCGTGGACGCGGTGATGGAAGCGCGCCTATGCCAGTTGATCGCCAAGGATCGCAAGGACGCGCACGACTTCAAGGAAATCGATCTCTTGATGCGCCAGGTCGCGCAGATCGCACGCGTGCATCGCTATGAAGCGCCGGGCGGCCACGAAGGGCATCTCAACCCGAACGTGGCGAATCGCAACGCGGGTCCGAAAAAGAAGCCGCTCAAAAACGAGGTCAGCCCTGAGCAAGAAACGCGGCTCGTGGAAGCCTTCATGGATTCGCTGTTCGCCTATCAGCGCACCTGGTACGAAGCCGGTCTCGCGCAGCGCATCCGCAATATCCTGAAATCGCGGCAGATCGGCGCGACCTGGTACTTCGCCCGTGAGGCGCTAATCGATGCGATCACGACGGGACGCAATCAGATTTTCTTGTCGGCTAGCCGTGCACAGGCCGACGTGTTTCGCCAATACCTCACGCAGTTCGCCAAGGATGCGGCCGAGATCGAGCTGAAGGGCGACCCGATCATCCTGCCCAACGATGCCTCGCTGTACTTCCTCGGCACCAATGCCCGCACGGCGCAGAGCTATCACGGCAACTTGTACTTTGACGAATACTTCTGGGTGTATGCCTTCCAGACGTTGCGCAAAGTCGCGTCCGGCATGGCGATCCATAAGAAGTGGCGGCAGACGTATTTCTCCACGCCGTCCGCGCTGAGCCATGACGCTTATCCGTTCTGGTCGGGGGCGCTCTTCAACAAGGGCAGGGCGAAAGCGGATCGCGTCGAACTCGACATCACGCACGCGGCGCTGATGAACGGCCTTTTGTGCGCAGACGGCCAATGGCGGCAGATCGTGACGGTGCTCGATGCGATGGCCGGCGGCTGCAACCTGTTCGACATTGATCAGTTGCGCCTGGAATACAGCGCCGAGGAATTCCTTCAGCTCCTGATGTGCGAATTCATCGACGACTCCGCGTCGGTGTTTCCGTTCGCCCTAGTGCGCCGCTGCATGGTCGATAGCTGGGAGGTGTGGGACGACTTCCGGTCGTATGCACCGCGTCCGTTGGGCGATGCACCGGTATCCATTGGCTTCGATCCTTCCAAGGGGACGAGCGGTGGCGATCCCTCGGGTTGCACCGTGAACGCGCTGCCGTCGTCGTTACGGGATATGTTCCGCGTGGTGGAAAAGCATCAATGGCCGGGACAGGACTTCGACGCGCAAGCCGGCAACATCAAGCGCCTTTGCGACGTCTACAACGTCGCCGACATCGCCATCGACACCACCGGCATGGGTACCGGCGTGTACCAGTTGGTGAAACAGTTTTTCCCGATGGCCCGTGCGATCCAGTATTCACCGGAAACCAAGGCGCTGATGGTCATGAAAGCGCAGGACGTCATGGGCAAGGGACGCCTGGAATGGGATGCCGGATGGACGGACCTGGCTGCAGCCTTCATGGCGATCCGCAAAACGCTTACCCCCAGTGGGCGACATGTCACCTATGACGCGAGCCGTTCGGCCGACGTCGGCCACGCAGATCTCGCCTGGTCGGTGATGCACTCCCTTATTCACGAACCGCTGGAAGGCCGGGCGGCCAACAGCCAGAGCTTTATGGAGATTTGTTGATGGGCAAGCGTCAATCCCAAGGGCCACAGGCCGACGTGGCAACGCCAGCGACGGTGAAAGCGCACGCTTTTACCTTCGGCGATCCCGAACCGATCGATCGCGCCGCGATGCTCGATTACGTGCAGGTGTGGAATAACGGGCGATGGTACGAGCCGCCGATCAGTGTGCAAGGCTTGGCGAACATGCTTTGAACCGCCCCGGGTTTGCCGGAGGCTGTTTGGTTTAAGTCACGCTGCTTCGCGCAATGCGCTCTGGGGTTGATAGTAATCGGCTTCGGCCTGCGCAGGTGTTCGGTAATCGATCGATGAGAGCAAGCGTCGATGGTTG
>CAJCJD010000054.1 GCA_903970555.1 Vulcanimicrobiota bacterium | reverse complement strand
CTCATCGGCTTCGTCGCGGGCGCTGTCTGCTTTTTCACCGCTACCAAGCTGAAGCACAAGCTCGGCTACGACGACACGCTGGATGTGTTCGGCGTGCATGCCATCGCTGGCATCATCGGCGCCCTGCTCACCGGCCCCTTCGCCGCAGCGAAGCTCGGTGGTTTCGGCACGGTGGTTTCACCGCTTGCGCAGTTATGGATCCAGGCAAAGGGCGTGGGCTTCACCATTGTCTGGAGCGGCGTTTTGAGCTGGGTCATCCTGAAGCTGGTCGACCTCACCATCGGGCTGCGCGTTACCGCCGAACAGGAGCAGATCGGCCTGGATATCGCCGAGCACGAAGAGCGGGCGTACAACCTCTCCTGAGTACCAGAGCCTGTGCGTCGACAGCGCACAGGCTCTAAGCTGTTCGGGTGTTTTCAACGAACGAGCTTATGGACCACCCGAACGATCGAGCCGCCGCCCGCCTCGCCTGGACGCGTGCGGCCCTAAGCGACAACACGCTGACGCTGGAACCCGCCTCGGCCGATGCAAGTTTTCGCAGCTATTGGCGCACGCATCACGATGGCCAGAGTTGGATCGTGATGGACTCGCCGCCCGCACAAGAAGATCCCCGTCCATGGCTGGCCATCGGCCAACGCCTCGCCGCAGCCGGCCTGCACGTGCCCGCTGTGCGCGACAAAGACCTGGAGCAAGGTTTCCTGTTGATCGAAGACCTGGGTTCGCGGTTGTATTTGTCTGAGTTGAAAGACAGCAACGCGGATGCACTCTACGGCGATGCGATGAACGCACTGCTGCACATGCAAACGCGGATGGACTATCACGACTTGCCGCCGTTCGATCGCGATGTCGTAATGCGCGGATTGGAAGTGATGCCGGAATGGTTTCTCGGTCGGCATCTGAGCCATACACCCAACCACGACGAGCAGAAGGTGCTGCAAGCCGCCTTCGATGTCGTGCTGAAAAACATGCTCGAGCAACCGCGCTGTTTCGTACACCGCGACTTCCACAGCCGCAACCTGCTGATCGTCGAAAACAACAATCCGGGTGTAATCGATTTTCAGGGCGCCTTGGCTGGACCGCTGACGTATGACCTCGCCTCCCTGCTGCGCGATGGTTATATCGCGTGGGAGCGCAAACGTGTCCAGACGTGGGTCGAGTCGTATCGGCAACGGCTTATTGACGCTGGTGTGATCGATGCGCAAATCGACCGCGAACGTTTCCTGCGCTGGTTCGACCTGACTGGCCTGCATCGCCATATCCGCGTGCTAGGGCAGTTCTATCGGCTGTGGTATCGCGACGGCAAACCCGGCTATCTCGCCGACGTGCCCCGCGTGTATCACTACGTTGTTTCCGTCGCGCGCAGCTATCCCGAATTGACTGACTTCGTGGCGCTGCTTGAACGTCACGCGCATGGCCGAGACCTGACTCAGGTAGCAAACGCATGAGACATGCCCTGATCTTCGCCGCAGGCCTGGGCGAGCGCATGCGTCCGTTGACCGATCACACGCCCAAGCCGTTGCTCATGGCGCGCGGCAAACCGCTGATCGTGTGGCATCTGGAAAAACTTGCAGCGATCGGCGTGCACTATGTCGTGATCAACACGTCGCATCTGGCCGATCAATTCCCCGACGCACTCGGAGATGGCTCGCGCTGGGGCTTGCGCATTCGTTACGCCTACGAAGGTTCGGTTCCGCTTGAAACCGGCGGTGGCATGCTCAATGCGCTTGAACTCTTAGGGCAGGAACCGTTTATCGCCGTCAATGGCGATGTGTGGACCGATGCCGATTTCAGCGCACTACCTGCAGAACCTGTTGGTTTCGCGCATTTATTGATGGTCGATAACCCATCTCATCATCCACACGGCGACTTTGCACTCGATGCCAGCGGCCAGTTGCACAACGAGGGTGCGACACGTTTGACCTACAGCGGCATCGGCGTCTATCGACGCGCATTGCTGGACGAGTGGCAAAGCATTATCCCCGATAGCCCCGATGTCCACGCCAAACCGCCACGCTTCAAAATCGCGCCGTTACTGCGCGCAGCGATCGATCGAGGGGAAATCAGTGCCAGCCATCATCACGGCATCTGGACCGACGTTGGCACGCCGGAGCGGTTGATGTTGCTCAACGAACAGGCCTAAACGTTCCGTCGTCTCAATGAAAATCGGGACGACAGACTAAGCAGCACGCTCAAAACGCCTAAGGAGCCGACGCATCACCAGCAGCTGGATGCGACGCAGGAGCCTCGACCTCCGCCTGCTCCTGCGAAAGCGCCGCATCCTGCGCCTGCTTGGTCATCATGATGATGCTGATGCGCCGGTTGATCGGATCACTTGGATCGACCTTATCGAACGGCACGGACGCGGCCAGCCCCACCACGCGGGCAATCTTGTCTTCCACCAAGCCACCGTCCAACAACGCGCGACGTGCAGCATTCGCGCGATCGGCAGAAAGCTCCCAGTTGCTATAACCGTGTTCGCCGTTGTACTGCGCATCATCGGTATGACCGGAGATGCTGATCTTGTTCGGCGCCTGATCGATAAAGCTCGCAAGCTCGTGAAGAATGGCACCTGTATAGGGTTTCAGTGTCGCGCTACCCGTGTCGAACATCGGCCGGTTCTGTTTGTCGACGATCTGGATACGCAAGCCTTCAGGGGTGATATCGAGCAGAAGCTGATCCTTGAAGGGCTCCAGTGCCTGGCTTTTTTCGATCGCGGCATGCAGTTGCTGCATAAGGTTTTCCAGGCGCTCTTTTTCTCGCTCACGCGCCAGCTTTTCCACATCCGGCGCATCGGCGCGCGTTGCAGAGCGCCGATCTTTGCCCGGCCCATGCGGCATGTCCATGGCGCCACCGAGCTTGATCGCGCTATCACTCGCGCCGCCCGGGCCCATCTTGCCGGGTGGCGCGATCGAGGCATTCCCCGGCGTCATGCTGGGATTTTTAAAATATTCGGAGATCGCTGCGCGTTGCTGACGCGTGCCGACACCGATCAGCCACATCACCAGAAAGAACGCCATCATCGCCGTTACAAAGTCGGCGTACGCGACTTTCCAGGCGCCACCATGATGGCCGTGCTTTTTGCGCTTGGCACGGCGCACCACGATCAGTGGCTGTTCGGGCTCCTGCTCGCTCACGCCGGCGCCCCGGCACGGGCACCTTTAAGATGCTCTTCGAAATCCTGAAAATTCGGGCGCGTGTGCGCTGACAAAGTCTTGCGCGCAAATTCCACCGCCACTTTGGGGTTGTAGCCGCGCAGTGAGGCTAGCAGTGCCACCTTCACGCATTCGAACGCTTTGCCATCTTCATGCACGCGATTTTCCATCGCAGCGGCGAGCGGGCCAACGAAGCCGTAACAAAGCAAGATACCCAGAAAGGTGCCAACCAGTGCGCCGGCGATGTGTTCGCCAATCTGAGACGTATCGCCGCCAAGCTGTGACATGGTTGTCACGATGCCAAGCACAGCAGCAACGATGCCGAATCCGGGCAACGCATCGGCCATCTTCATCACCGCCAGCGCAGGCGCCTCGGCCTCCTGTTGATGCGTTTCCAACTCCACTTCCAGCAATTGTTCTAGCTCATGCGGATTCATGTTGCCGCCAACAATCAAGCGCAAGCAATCGGTGATGAATTCGATCAGGTGATGTTCCTTCACCAGGCGCGGATACGCGGAAAAAACCGGACTCGCCTGCGGATCTTCGATATGCGACTCCAACGCCAACAGACCCTGTTTGCGCATGAGACTGAAGATGTCGTAGAGCAACGCAAGCAGATCGATGTAATCCTGTCGCCGATATTTGGGGCCCTTGAACAACGCCACGATGTTGCTGAGCGCCTCTTTCACAATCTTGGCCGGGTTGGCCGAAAGAAACGCGCCGACGGAACCACCGCCGATGATCATCAGCTCGTAGGGTTGCCATAGCGCAAGGATGTGCCCGTGCGACAGCACGTAGCCACCCAGCACGCAGGAAATCACCACCAGGGAACCGACGAGGACAAGCATGTGGACTCCATCCAGGACTTGATGTCCTAGTCCTGCTTATCGACCGGTGGACCGTGAAGTTTAGGAATAAAAATCGCAGTGCAGCAGAGCGTCACACGTGCGACTTTCTACTGCATAGACATGACGTATCGCGTCACCTGCGGCGGCCTCCGTCTGTCTCTAAACGGCAACGGCCCGGTGTTAGCCGGGCCGTTACGCGGATATCGCTTGGTTGTCGGCACCATCATGGGCGACGCGCCAGCTCCGGATTTTCTTTGGTCACCGGCATCAGATCCTTCTTCGACACACCCAGCCACAGCAGCAGCGGGCTAGCCACGAAGATCGACGACAAGGTACCGACCAGGATGCCGATCAGCATGGTGATTGCAAAGCCATGCACCGACGGACCACCGAAGAAGAACAGAGCCGCCATCGCGATACTGGTGAACAACGAGGTGATGATGGTTCGCGACAGCGTGCTGTTGATCGAGCGGTTGAGAATTTCTTCCGGATCGGCCTTGCGCGAAGAGCGGAACAATTCGCGGATACGATCGAACACCACCACTTTGTCATTGATCGAGTAACCGATCACCGCCAACACGGAAGCCAGCACGGTGAGATCGAATTCGCGCTGCACCAGCGAAATCACGCCGAGCGTCACCAACACGTCATGCAATTCGGTAGCCAGCGCCGCGATCGCGAAGCGGCGCTCGAAACGGATCCACAGATAGATGCCGATGCCGAGGATCACGAAGATCGCTGCTGTCACACCATCGCTGCGCAGCTGGTCGCCGACTTGAGCACTCACAAACGTGCGGCTGGTGATATTCGCGTCCGGTCGCGATGCCTGCAATGCCTTAGTTACATCGGATTTGATGATATCCAAATCAGGCGACTTTCCTTGAGGCACTGAGTAATGCGTATCGTCCTTCGGCTGAAAGCGCATGGAAACCCGACGGGTTCCACCGACGCTTTGTACGATGGCGTTGTCGATACCACCCTTCACCAGGGCTGCGCGCACGTCTTCCACCGATACGGGATTGTCGTACGACGCTTCAACGCTAACGCCGCCGGTGAAGTCGAGCGCGTAGTTCAATCCGCGCGTAAGAAGCAGAGCAATCGACGCCACCACCAATAGAACCGCAATGCCGATGCTGATCTTTCTCAGGCCGAGGAAGTGAACGTTGCTGTTATGACTAAAAATTTCCATGTGCTTCCCCGATTACACCGACAGCGTCTTGAGTTTGCGGCCGCCGTGGATCAGCGCGGTGATCGCATGGGTGACCGTGACCGAGGTGAACATCGACGTCAGAATACCGATCAGCAGCGTGACGCCGAAGCCCTTGATCGGGCCCGAGCCCATCGTGGTCAGCGCCAGCGCGGCGATAAGGTGGGTGACGTTGGCGTCGAGAATGGTCGCCCAGGCTTTTTCATAACCTGAGCGAATCGACGCCAGTGGCGTGGAACCGTTGCGCAGTTCCTCACGCACGCGTTCGCAGATCAGCACGTTCGCGTCGATCGCCATACCCAACGTCAGCACGATACCGGCAATGCCCGGCATGGTCAGCGTTACGCCGATCATCGACATCACTGCAACCAGGATCACCAGGTTGAAGAACAGCGCCAAGTCCGCCACTAGACCGAAAAGCTTGTAGTAGATCGCGGCCGCCAGAAGCACCAGACCCAAACCAAGCAACACCGCCTTAAGGCCCTTCTCAATGTTGTCCTGACCAAGGCTAGGACCAATCACACCTTCGGAAATGATATCCATGCGCGCAGCCAGGGAGCCGCCCTTCAGCATCAATGCCAGCTCGGAAGCGGCTTTAGAGCTAGGCAGCCCCGTGGTCTGGAACTTGTTGCTGAAGACGCCTTGGATCGTGGCGTAGTTGATGACGGTGTAGGTGGTCTTGGGCGTGCGTACTTCCTTGCCGTCGACAATCTTGGTGTCCGTAGTATTGACCACGTACACCACCGCCATCGGCTTGCCGACGTTGTTGCGGGTGAAATCCAACATTTTTGTGGCGCCGGCCGAGTTCAGCGTCACGCTTACCATCGGCGAACCGCTCTGCTGATCGTTGCCCGAAGCTGCATCCACCAACTCATCACCGCTGGCGATGAGGGTCTTGCTGACCAGATAAGGCTCGCCGTTGTTGCCGTAATACAGATGTGCATCCGGCGGAACGTTGCCCGTCTTTACCGCGTCCTGAACCGCAGGATCGCGCGCATCGCCCAGTCCGGCAACGTACTGAAGTGTCGCCGTAGCGCCAATCACTTTTTTTGCTTCGGCGGGGTCTTGCACACCAGCCAGCTCGACCGAAATCTGGTCTTCGCCTTGCGCCTGAATAACCGGCTCCGACACGCCCAGCGCATTAATGCGGTTACTCAGCGTGGCAAGGTTCTGGCGGATGGCGCTGGTGGAGAGATCGCGCAGTTTGTCCGGTTTGATGACGGCGTTGAGAACGTAGCGATCGCCCGTATTTGCGCCGTTCGTCACGCCGAGATCGGTGTACTCGGTTGCAATGGCATCGCTGGCCGCTGAACGATCGGCCGCAGAACTCAGCACTACGTTCACGCCTTGTCCGCGAGTCGCGTTGCGGGCGACCGATACAAACGGAATCTTCTTTTCCTTAAGCAGCGAAGCGATATCCTGCGTGTAATTGTTTTCCTGCTTGTCAACCACATCGCCCTGGTCGACCGCCATCAAGAAGCGCACGCCACCCTGCAAATCCAGGCCCAACGGCATGGGTCGACCACCGATGGCGGTGAGCCACGCAGGCACGGTCGATTGCAGATTGAAGGCGACGGTGTACTGATCGCCCAATGCCGCCTTTAGGGCATCGGCCGCGCTCTTTTGAAGATCGCCATTGGCGAAGCCGATCAGCACGTAGTCGCCGCGACCCGCATCGTGCTTGATGGTCTCATCGACGTAGGAAATCTTGGCGGTCTGCAGCGCTGTGGTGATCTTCTGCTGCAATGCCTGATCGACCACCGCCGTATTGGCTGCCGAGACCTGCACGGCAGGCTTGGGGGGGTACAAGTTTGGCAGCGCGTACAGAGTGCCTAGCACCAGTACGATGGCGACCAGGAAATATCTCCAGCGTGGAAAATCACTCATGCCTTGCATCCGTAAAAGCCACGGCGCCAGGCCGCGGGGTAACGTGGATTGATTCGAAAAACCGGGCCGCGCGGCGGAACGGTCAAGACGACTTCAGCGTGCCTTTCGGCAGCACCTGTTGAACGGCGCTTTTCTGCAACTTGATCTTTACGTTCGGCGCGATCTCGACCGTGATGAAGGTGTCGCCCACGTCGTCGACGCGGCCGGCGATACCGCCGTTGCTGACCACTTCGTCGCCCTTGGCCAGGCTCGACACCATCTGGCGATGCTCCTTCTGCCGCTTCGTCTGCGGGCGGATCATCGTGAAATACATAAAACCAAACATGGCGACCAGCAGAATCAGCATGAAACTGCCATTCTGCGTAGCGCCCGGAGCGGCCTGCGCCAGCACGAAAGTCGTCGGAAAATTCATCAGCTTGTCCCGCAAGTTATGGCCGCAGCACGAATTTTCGCCGCGCACCTAATAAAAGACCTTGGATTATGCCATGCCCCCCAGTGCTATGCACGGCACGGCAAACCCTCCCCGGGCCACTGGATGAGGCCGCCTGCGAAGGATTGCAAGACGCGGCCCCGTCAATCCGCCGCGGCCTGTCTCCGGGCATAGAACTCGGTCACGAAATCGTCCAGCGACCCGGCGGCGATCGCCTCGCGCAGGCCCGCCATCAGGCGCTGGTAATGGTGCAGGTTGTGAATAGTGGCGAGCTGGCTGCCCAGGATTTCGTTGCAGCGGTCCAGATGCCGCAGGTAAGCGCGACTGAACCCCTGGCTGCAGGCGTAGCATGCGCAGCCCTCTTCAATCACCCGCGTATCGGTGGCGAACTTGGCATTGCGAATACGCAGCGTGCCTTCGGCCGTGAAGAGGAAACCGTTGCGCGCGTTGCGGGTGGGCATGACGCAATCGAACATATCGATGCCGCGCCGCACGGCTTCGACAATATCTTCCGGCCGCCCCACGCCCATCAGATAGCGCGGGCGATCGTGCGGCAGCAACGGAACCGTGAAATCCAAGGTGTGATTGCGCTCGGCCTCGGGCTCGCCAACCGCCAGGCCGCCTACCGCGTAGCCATCGAAACCGATCTGCACCAACCCTTCGGCGGAGCGGCGGCGCAGGTTTTCGTAGACGCTGCCCTGCACGATGCCGAACAGCGCATTCGGATTTTTCAAATCGTCGAAGGCACGGCGTGAGCGTTCAGCCCAGCGCAGGCTCAGTTCCATCGAGTCAGCGGCTACTTTTTCCGTAGCCGGATACGGCGTGCATTCGTCGAAGATCATGGCGATGTCCGAATCCAGCACGGTCTGGATACGCATCGACTCCTCCGGTGAGAGAAACACCTTGGAGCCGTCCACCGGCGAGGCAAAGGTCACCCCCTGCTCGGTGATCTTGCGTTTGTGCGCCAGCGAGAACACCTGGAAGCCGCCGGAATCGGTGAGGATCGGCCCCTTCCAGCCGATGAACCGATGAAGCCCGCCGAATTCACCAACGATATCCAGGCCCGGTCGCAGGAACAGGTGAAAGGTGTTGCCCAGGATGATCTCGGCACCTACCTCGACGAGGTCGCGCGGGGTCATGGCCTTCACCGAGCCGTAGGTGCCCACGGGCATAAACGCGGGGGTTTCCACCGTTCCGCGGTCGAAGGTAAGGCGGCCGCGGCGCGCTGCGCCGTCGGCGGCGAGAAGATCGAAATGCATGGCAGTCATCTGCCCATTATCGCGTGTTGGCGGCTTTTGCGCTCAGGACTCTATGGGCCGACAGCATGAAACCTCGCGAGATCTGCCTTTGCCGAAGCGTTTCACAACAGCGAAGCTGGTCAATGACGGCACGCTTGTTACACACCCTGCGGCAAAATCAGCATCGCATCACCATACGAGAAAAAGCGGTAGCGCTGCTTCACCGCATGCTCGTAAGCGCCAAGGATGTACTCCCGCCCCGCCAGCGCAGAAACCAGCATCAGCAAGGTCGACTGCGGCAGGTGGAAGTTGGTGATAAGCCCATCGATGCTGGTGATGCGATAGCCAGGGAAGATGAAAATCTGCGTTTCGCCCGCAAACGGACGCAACACACCCTCCACCGTCGCACTTTCCAGTGCACGTACCACCGTCGTGCCAACAGCGATCACGCGACCACCGGCTCGGCGCGTGCGATGAATCTGATCCACCAACCCCGCGCCGACATTCAGCCATTCGCGATGCATCTGGTGATGCGCAATGTCGTCCGAGCGCACTGGCTGAAACGTGCCCGCACCTACGTGCAACGTCACGTAACCGAAATCGACACCTTTTTCGCGCAACTGCGCCAGCATCTGATCGTCGAAATGCAGCCCTGCAGTGGGCGCCGCCACCGCACCCGGCTCACGCGCGTAGACGGTCTGGTAACGCTCCAAATCACTCGCATCGGCGTGGCGCGAGATATACGGAGGCAGCGGCATCTCCCCCAGCCTCAGCAACAAACGCTCAAGCGGCTCGGGCGATTCGAAACGAAGATGGAAAAAGCTCTCGTCGCGTCCCAGCACCGTCGCGTGACTGCCATCGGCCAGCACGATGACCCCGCCCGTGCGAGGCTTCTTGCTCACACCCAACTGCACCGTGGCTTCGTGCGCACCGGTAACGCGCTCGATCAAGATTTCTACGGCACCACCACTGAGCTTGTGCCCATACAAGCGCGCTGGCAGCACGCGCGTGTCGTTGAAAACAAGTAGATCGCCCTTGCGCAAGAACGACGGCAGCTCGCGAAACAAGCGATCCTGCCAGGTGCGCACCGGCACATCGAGCAGCAACAGCCGACTCGCGCTGCGCTCGGCAAGCGGTGCCTGAGCGATCAGCTCGGGCGGCAGATCGAAGTTGAAATCGGACTTTTTCAAGGCAACAGCTTCATGCGGCAATAGGTCATTATCCCGCAAGGAGCTCGGCCTGTCCCTGTTGCGGCTACAACCAGCCCTTTTGCCGCGCCAAGCGGTATGCCTCAATGCGATTAGCAGCACCTAACTTACCGATCGCTTCAGAAAGATAATTGCGCACAGTGCCGTGCGAGAGATTGAGATGCGTGGCAATGTCATTGGCCGATTGCCCTTCGCCGGCCAGACGCAGCACCTGGCGTTCGCGATCGTTCAACGGATCGGCTTCGGACCATGCCTCCAGCGCCAGTTGAGGATCGATCGACCGACCACCGCGATGTACCGTGCGCAACGCTTCCGCCAAATTCTCCGCCGGCGCGTCTTTCAGCAAATAACCCGATACGCCAGCGTCCAAAGCACGCCGTAAAAAACCAGGGCGCGCGAAGGTGGTTACGATGATCGACTTCACCGGCAATTCATGGCGTTGAATGCGCTGCACCAGTTCCAAACCAGTGATGCCTGGCATTTCGATATCGGTGACGAGCACATCCGGTTTCAGCCGCTGCACTTCGCGCCACGCCGTTTCGCCATCGGGTACGGAGCCAAGCACCTCGATATCGGATTCGAGATTCAACAGTGCCGAGAGCGCGCCGCGCACCATGGCCTGATCTTCGGCAAGCAGCACGCGAATCATGCAGCACCCCGCGCCAGACCTGCCGGCACAGGTCCGTCTGGCGATGAAACTTCTTGCTGCCGCCGCTTCGGTCCAAGCGGCACGCTGATATACAAGCGCGTGCCACGCCGAGGCGGCGAATCGATGGTGAGGGTGCCTCCGAGTGCACGTACACGCTCGCGCATGCCGCTGATGCCGTTGCCTTCGGCGCTTTGGCCACCACGGCCGTTGTCGTTGATCTGCATGTCCAATTTTTCCGCACTCGTCTCGAATCGCACGCTGGCCTCGGTGGCACCTGCATGTCGATGGATGTTGGTTACTGCCTCACGTATTACGAATGCAAGGCTTCGCTCAACGTCCGATGGCAGCGAGGACGGCAATGTGCCGTAATCCAGATGCACGGCAGACGATTCGAGCAACAGTCGCGCCGATGCAAGCTCGGCGGCAAGATCCGTGGAACGAATCCCGGTTACGGCAGAGCGCACTTCGGCCAATGCGTGTCGCGCCACTTTCTCTGCCTCTTCGAGTTCCCGACGTGCGGCTTCGGCATCGCGATCGAACAACTTGCGCGACAATTCAAGCTTCAACGTTATCAACGACAACGTGTGACCAAGTAGATCATGCAAGTCACGCCCAATACGCTCGCGCTCGGCATTGGCGGCGAGGCGGCGCACTTCATCCTGGGACAACTTGAGTGCTGCATTCTTTTTCGATGCATTGATGCCGACATTCACCACGCCGCTAATCACCGCCACCATGACAATCATGTAAACGATGAGCTGCCAAGGCAGCTGGTTGACCGTAGCGACAACGCCGAACAGCAAGCACATCGCCACCAGATGCAACAGATAGGCCCAAAGCCTGCGGTCGCATGCGCGAATCATCACGCAGCCGTAAATGAAGTAACAGCATGCCGCGCCCGAATTTAGCGGCATCATCACAGTTGCCAGCAGCGCAATCCCCCAGGCATAGCGATGGATCGTTTTTTGCGGACGAGTGATGCACAAAGCGTAAAACAACAGAAAGATCGGGTAGGACACTGCCGTGGTCCACGCCCAGCGCAGCGTGAATCCCTTATTGAAAAGCGGATCAAAGAAAAGCCAGATCGACCAAAGCAGATGAACGGCGTCCACCCAAGGATTGCTGCCCTTGCGGATGTTTTCCGCGGCCTCCGAATCCGGAGTCGGCTTGAGCCATGCGGGTACGGGCAGCGAAAACGACATAGTCACCATTTCCCAGGACTTCGATGGACGCCGCCCGAACTTAACCGTAACGACGCAGACGGCGCGCCGCTATAGCGAAAAATACTACTGCGAAGCCGCCTAGCACCAGCACATGTCCGCCAATAGCGTCGTGGTTCATGCCGATCGCCGCCAAAGCGACCTGGTGCAAGTGATAACTCGGCCAAATGGGTGCAATCTGCTGCAGCACTTTGGGCAGCATCTGCATGGGAATCCACAGGCCAGACAGGAAGGACATCGGCAGATAGACCAGATTGAGCATACCCGGAGCGCCCTGCCCTTTGATCAGCGTACCGACCAGCATGCCTAATGCACAGAATGGCAATACGCCAAGCACGCCGGTGAGCAGCAGCAAGCCGGCTTGCTGTGCAGAAATCGCTACGTGCGCCATCGCCACGCCCATCGTCAGCAACAACAAAATCACTATCGCCGCTGCAACCATCGCCATCAACATCTTGCCAAGCAGATAAGCGCCGGGCGGCATCGGCAATGCACGTTTATACGTCAGCAGGCCACCATCGCGTTCCAGCGCCAACGAGATACCAAAGCCGAACAGGCCCGGGCTCATCACGCCGAATACGCCGTAACTGGCCAGCAGATAACGCGCAGCATCCGCGCCTTCGGATTTCCCCATCACGATGCCGAACAGCAGATAGAACATGGTCGGAAACAGCAAGATGGGCAGCATGAAGCCGGGATTGCGCATGTAGCGTATGCATTCGCTTCGTGCCTCGGCTACATAGGCGCCGATGACGCGTTTGGTGCTCATGGCCGGAGAAGCATTAACGCTCGGTGATGTGGACATCGATACAGCGTTCATTACGCAGCCTCCTGTTTGATGGCCGACTCTTCTTCGGTGTGTTCTTCGCGGGTCAGCTCGGTGAAGGCTTCGGCAAGGCCCGCACGCTGCACTTCCAGTTCGCTCAGTGAGGCATCCGCATGGAGTAGACGGCGCAGCACATCTTCTGCAGCGTTCGTGCTGATGCGCATACGCTGGCCTTCGCGTTCGGCCGATGCCACCTGTGGCCAGGTTGCGACGATGGTGGCATCCAGATCCGTAACGCAGCGGATGCGCGTCAATGGCACCTGCGCACGTAGCGCATCGACACTTCCTTCGCTCAGCACGCGACCTTTGCCCATCACTACGACGCGCTGGGCCAAGGCTTCAGCTTCTTCAAGGTAATGCGTGGTCAACACGACGGAGCAGCCTTCGGCGACCAGCGCGCGCATTGCTGCCCAAAGCTTCTGGCGTGCATCGATGTCCATGCCGACTGTGGGCTCATCGAGGAATACCAGTTCGGGCCGCCCACATAACGCCAAGGCAAATTGCACGCGTCGCTGCTGGCCGCCCGACAGCTTGCCGTAAGGACGCTTTAATAAATCGGCTATACCCGCCAGCGCCGCACTTTCTTCTAGGGAACGTGGATTGGGGTAATAGCTGGCAACCAGCTTCAGCAACTCGCCAACACGTAATGTCAGCGGAAGCATCGCCGATTGCAGCATTACGCCAATGCGGCGCCGCGCATCGATTTGCTGCGGATCCAGCCCGAACAGCTCGGCGCGGCCGCCATCGGGACGGATCAAACCCAGCAACAAGCTGATGCTGGTGCTCTTGCCGGCCCCATTCGGGCCTAGCACCGCAAGCAGTTCGCCGCGGTGCAGCACGAGATCGACACCATCGAGTGCGGTGAGGGTGCCGTAACGCTTTATGGCGCCGGAAAGACGGGCTACTACGTCGGATGTGGGGTTCATGGTGGTCCTCCTTGCATTGCAGCGTAGGCCTGGCAAGGGCTTATCCCCAGTCGCTGGCGTCAGCCATTGGGCATGACAGGCGTCATCCGGGGGTACCGGCCACCCCTGCCCGCGGGTTATCCTGATGGGCGTACGCCAGCGGTTTCCCCACACGCGGCGTAGTGCGAACGGGCGCATCGCCCATGGGCCTACAGCGCCCTCCACGCACGAAACACATCATGTTGGCCTGCTTCGCGCTGGGTGCGAGGCGCCGGCAAGGTTCGAGGAGAGTAGTCATGGGTGTTATCGAACAGCTGCGCGAATTGCGCGAATTTGGCGGCAAGCCGCGGACCATTGGCCTGGACGACGCCACAATCGAGCGTATGGCAGCCGTGGATGCACAACTTGTGCAGGCCGTGTCCGAAGCCGTTGCTCGCCACCATGAACTGCGCGCCGAACTGGGCGATTTTCTGAAACTGGACGAATCGGAACAGCTAGCAAAAGCACTGGAAGGTTTCGTCAATTTCTATCCGGACGACGCCATCAATCCCTATCTACCCGCTGCTGCGCGCGGCCCATGGGTGGTGACGATGAAAGGCGCCGTGGTGCACGACAACGGCGGCTACGGCATGCTCGGTTTTGGCCACAACAATGTAGCGATCGACGCTGCGCTGGCGCGTCCGCAAGTGATGGCCAACGTGATGACACCGAGCGTGTCGCAATTGCGTTTCACGCACGCGCTAAATCGCGAGCTGGGCCGTCATCGCGGCAGCAATCCGTATGTGCGTTATCTGTGCCTCAATTCCGGCTCGGAATCGGTCGGCCTGGCTTGCCGCATCGCCGACGTCAACGCCAAGTTGATGACCGACGCGGGCGGCCGGTACGCCGGACGCACTATCAAGCGCATCGCCGTGAAAGGCGCGTTTCATGGCCGCACGGACAAGCCGGCGCTGTATTCCGATTCGTCACGTCGCACCTATCAGCAGCATCTGGCGAGCTATCGCCATGAAGACACGCTGCTCACGGTGGCGCCGTATGACACCGCGCAACTGGAGGCCGTGTTCGCCGATGCCGACAAGCATGGCTGGTTCATCGAAGCGATGTTCCTCGAACCGGTGATGGGCGAAGGCGATCCGGGCCGCGCAGTGACTCCGGCGTTCTACCAGGTTGCGCGCCAGCTGACCGAATCGCACGGCTCGCTGTTGCTGGTCGATTCGATCCAGGCCGGCCTGCGCGCGCATGGCGTGCTGTCGCTGATCGACTACCCCGGCTTCGAGAAGATGGCGCCCCCGGATATGGAGACCTTCTCCAAGGCGCTGAACGCCGGTCAGTACCCGCTCTCGGTGCTGGCAGTAACCGAACGCACCGCCGGCCTGTATCGCAAAGGCATCTACGGCAACACGATGACCGCCAACCCCCGCGCGCTGGACGTGGCGCTCGCCACGCTGGATCAGCTTACGGACGACGTGCGCGCCAACATCCGCGTACGTGGCAAGGAATTCGTCGACAAGCTCAACACGCTGAAAGATGAACTGGGCGGCCTGATCACCAAGGTGCAGGGCACGGGTTTGTTGTTCTCTTGCGAGCTGGCGCCGCAGTTCAAGTGCTATGGCGCCGGTTCCACCGAGGAATACCTGCGCGAGCGCGGCGTCGGCGTGATCCATGGCGGTGCCAATTCACTGCGCTTTACCCCGCACTTCAACATCACCAGCGCGGAAGTGGACATGGTGATCGCCCATGTGCGCCACGCCCTGCTGGAAGGGCCGCGCAAGAGCGAAGCTCGCGCCGCCTGAACCAACCATCCTGCACGGCCGGATACCTACTGGCCGTGCAGGATGAACCCTTCCGGGACGAATCCTGAAGCACCGCGCAAGGTTTGCCGCCAGGCACCTTCCGCCGTGTCATGTCGTAGGCATAGACTGCGCCAACCGGTACGACCGCCGGTTATAACTTCAGGAGGAAGCACCATGTCCATGCGTCTCAGCCTGCTCGCCGCCAGTGCCGTTCTCGCCCTTGCCTCCACAGCGGCCTTCGCCGCGCCGCAGAGTTCGTCCACCACCAGCACGACCCATTCCACCAAGTTGGGCCAGTGCAGCCATGCGAATGCCGGTAAAACGGGCGCCGACTACAAGAGTGCCGTGAATGCCTGCATGAAGGGCGACACCAGCGCCGCTGCCGACACCACTACCAAAAAGACATCGCAGCAGAAGATGGCCGATTGCAGCCATGCCGCAAAGGGCAAGACGGGCGCCGACTACAAGAACGCCGTCAGCACCTGCATGAAAGGCCCCTGAGGTCTTCATTCCATTCCGAAGCTCTAGGGCGTCGCCACATGGGCGGCGCCCTTTTCGTTTGCGGCTATGCTTACTTGCATCTCTCCATTGCCTTGAAGCCGCATGAAAATCGTCGAAGTCCAGCACCCTTTGATCCAACACAAACTTGGTTTGATGCGACGGGCCGGCATCAGCACCAAGGAATTTCGCGAACTCGCATCCGAAGTCGGCTCGCTGCTGACTTATGAAGCCACCAAGGATCTGGAAACTGTCGAAGCACAGGTCGAGGGCTGGGCCGGCCCCGTGCGCGTGAAGCAGATCAAGGGCAAGAAAATCACCATCGTGCCGATCCTGCGCGCAGGACTGGGCATGTTGCCTGGTGTGCTTGAGCTGATTCCGGCAGCGAAGGTGAGCGTGGTTGGATTGCAGCGCGACGAGCAGACGCTGCAGCCGACTACTTACTATGAAAAGCTCACTGGCCGCATGGACGAGCGCATTGCGCTGATTGTCGACCCCATGCTGGCCACTGCGGGAACGCTGGTCGCCACGGTGGACATGCTCAAAGCCGCCGGCTGCAAACGGATCAAGGGGCTGTTTCTAGTGGCTGCGCCCGAAGGACTCAAGCGCATCGAGGCCAGTCATCCGGATATCGAGATTTACACCGCCTCGATCGACGAGCGACTTAATGAGCACGGTTACATTCTTCCTGGCCTGGGTGATGCTGGGGACAAGATCTTTGGTACGAAGCAATTGCCGTCGGTGGATTGAGCTGGCTGCTTGCAGACTGGAAATCCATTCTTGCGAACCGTCATTCCGGCCGTCGCCGAAATGACGGTTCGCTAAAGTGCAAGCACAGCGGCAGATCGTACGGATCTAGCGACGCCCAAACTTATCCGTCGCCTCAATCAACTCATGCGCAATCCCAGGCTCGAAAGCCGAATGCCCGGCATCCTGCACAACGCGCAAATCAGCCTCTGGCCATGCGCGATGCAGATCCCACGCACTACGCATCGGGCACACCACGTCATAACGACCCTGCACGATCACCGACGGAATCCGGCGAATGCGGTCGACGTTTCGCAGCAGTTGATCGTCGTGCTCGAAAAAGCCGCCATTGACGAAGTAGTGGCATTCGATACGCGCAAACGCCAACGCAAATTCGTCCTCGCCGCTGCTGCTGATATAGCCCGCGTCCTGATAGAGAAAGCTGGTCGCCCCCTCCCACACCGACCACGCACGCGCCGCGTCCAGCCGCGTCTTGGCATCCGAGCTGGTAAGACGCCGATGATAGGCACTCATCAGATCACCGCGCTCGACTTCAGGGATCGCGGCCAGATACGTTTCCCAGGCATCCGGGTAAAGCGCGTCGCAGCCTTTCTGGTAGAACCACTCCAGCTCCGAACGTCGCAGCATGAAAATGCCGCGCAGCACTAGCTCCGTCACCTTGTCTGGATGTGTTTGCGCGTAAGCCAACGCCAGCGTCGAACCCCATGAACCACCAAACACCTGCCAGCGCGCGATGCCCAAGTGCTCACGCAAGCGCTCGATATCGGCGACCAGATGCCAGGTGGTGTTGTCGATGAGTTCCGCATGCGGCGTGGATTTGCCGCAACCACGCTGATCGAACAACACAATGCGATAGACCGCCGGATCGAAGAACCGCCGGCACTTCGCATTGGTGCCGCCGCCCGGACCACCATGCAGGAACACCACCGGCTTGCCGTTCGGGTTGCCGCTTTGCTCGAAATAGAGTGTATGCAATTCGGAAACCTTGAGTTGCCCGACCTCGTAGGGTTCGATCTCGGGATACAGGGCGCGGCGTTCCTGGGACATGACTGAAGAACCTGTAGGCGGGAGGCACATGGTACGTGCGGAATGCCGCACAACCCAAGTCAGGGGGCGGCCAGCCGCCCAGCCAGGCTTTAGATGAACAGCTTTCCGGGGTTAAGGATGCCGTTTGGATCGAACACCTGCCGCACGCCCCGCATCAGCGCAATCTCGGACGCGCTACGGGTGCTTTCGAGATAGGCACGCTTTACCAGGCCGATGCCATGTTCGGCCGAAATGCTACCGCCATGCCTATGCAGGGTATCGGCCAGCAATTTGGTCACGTGCTCGCACTGCGCGATGAAATCCGCATCAGAGAGTGCCTCCGGCTTGAGCACATTGATATGCAGGTTGCCATCGCCGATATGACCAAACCACACCACTTCGATGTGCGGGTACTCGCGCGCCAACAGCGTCTGGATGTCGTGAAGAAACGCTGGCACCGCACCGATGCGCACGGAGATATCGTTCTTGTACGGCTTATGCGGCGCCAAACTCTCGGTGATGCCTTCGCGCAATCGCCATAACGCGGCCGCTTGCGCATCGCTCTGTGCGAGCACGCCATCGCTGATCAGGCCGCCTTCGACACCCTTTTCGAACGCAGCCATCGCTGCATCCTGCGCGCGTTCGTCCGGAGCCTCGAACTCGGTGACGACGTAATACGGATGTTCGCCGTCGATAGCGCGCTGCGCGCCATGCGCCAGCACGTGCTTGAGGGCAATATCCGTAAAGAACTCGAAAGCCTGCAGCGACAGGTGTTCGCGAAACAGCGCGAATACCTGCATCAGTGCATCCATATTGGGCAGCGCGAGCAACATGACCTGCGACGCCGGCGGCGGTTCGGTCAGGCGCAAGGTGGCTTCCACCACGATGCCGAGGGTGCCTTCCGAGCCGATCATCAACTGGCGCAGATCGTAACCGCTGGAGTTCTTGATCAGACCGCGATTGAGGTCCAGCAACTCGCCATGACCGGTCACCACTTTGAGCCCGGCGATCCATTCGCGCGTGTTGCCATAGCGAATCACCCGGATGCCGCCCGCGTTGGTGGCGATATTGCCGCCGAGGGAGCATGAGCCGCGCGCCGCGAAATCCACCGGGTAGATCAGCCCGTGCGTGCGTGCCGCTTCGTGAACGGCTTCCAGCGCGATTCCCGGCTGGACCGTCAGAGTGCGATCCACGGCGTCAAACCCCAGCACCCGATTCATCCGTGCAAGGCTCAGCACCAGCTCGCCACGCGCTGCCACCGCCCCGCCGGACAAGCCAGTACGGCCGCCTGACGGCACGATCGCCACCTTGTGCTCGTTGGCCCAGCGCACCACGTCTTGCACCTCCTCCACCGAGGCCGGCAGCGCAATCGCCAGCGGCGCCGGCGTCCAGCGCCGGGTCCAGTCGCGGCCGTAATGCTCCAGATCACCCGCGTCGGTGAGTAGGCGCAGTTCGGGCAGGCGGCGGCCGAGATCGGCGAGGGCTTGATCGGTCATGACGACTCCGGAGGCGAAGCCCCCAGCGTGCCAGTGCATCGTGCGGGCGTCTAGTGCTGCATCGCGACAAAATCTGGCATAGTGTTTGGACATCCAAACACCGACCGGCCATGAAGACTTCCTACCCCAAGCAAGATATCAAGGTGCTGCTGCTCGAGGGCGTCAGCCGTACCGCGGTGGAAGTTTTCCAGCGCGCCGGCTATAGCCAGATCGAGTACCACGCCAAATCGCTGCCCGAGGATGAATTGAAGGTGCGTGTCGCCGACGCACATATCATCGGCATCCGATCGCGCACGCATCTCACCGCCGACATACTGGAGCATGCCAAGCGATTGATCGCCGTGGGCTGCTACTGCATCGGCACCAATCAGGTTGATCTCGGCGCAGCCGAACGGCTAGGCGTTCCCGTTTTCAATGCGCCCTACTCCAACACGCGCAGCGTGGCCGAATTGGTGATCGCCGAAACGATCATGCTGCTGCGAGGCATTCCGCAGCGCAATGCGCTTTGCCATCGCGGCGGCTGGACGAAATCCGCCGCAGGCAGTTTCGAAGCACGCGACAAGGTCATCGGCATTGTCGGCTACGGCCACATCGGCACACAGGTCGGCGTGTTGGCCGAAAGCCTGGGCATGCGCGTGATTTTCCATGACATCGAATCCAAGCTCTCGCTCGGCAATGCGCGCGCTGCGGCCAGTTTGGACGACTTGCTCGAACGTGCGGATGTCGTCACATTGCACGTGCCCGAAACACCTTCGACGAAACTGATGATCGGCAAGACCGAGTTGGACAAGATGCAGAAAGGTGCGTTGCTGATCAACGCATCGCGCGGCACCGTTGTCGATATCGATGCATTGGCCGATGCCTTGAGCAAGCAGCATCTTGGTGGCGCGGCTATCGACGTGTTTCCGGTGGAACCGAAAGGCAATGACGATCCGTTCGTCTCACCGCTGATCGGCATGGACAACGTTATCCTTACCCCGCACATCGGCGGAAGCACGCTCGAAGCCCAGGACAACATCGGCATCGAAGTCGCGAGCAAGCTGGTGCGCTACAGCGATAACGGCTCGACACTGTCCGCAGTCAATTTCCCCGAGGTTACGTTGCCGGAGCATCCACGCAGCCGCCGGTTGCTGCATATTCATCGCAACGTGCCCGGCGTACTTTCGCGCATCAATGAATTGTTCTCGGCCGGCAACATCAACATCGACGCACAGTTCCTGCAAACCAATGCTGAAGTTGGCTATGTGGTGATCGATGTTTCGGCCGACGAACAACAAGCCGCTTCGTTGAAAGACAAGCTGGCTGCGATTCCCGGAACGCTGCGGACGCGCGTTCTTTACTGAGATCAACGGAGTCTCGCGGAGCGTTGATACCCGCTCCCCGCATGGTCCAGCCGCCCAAAACCGCGCTTTTTGCGCGGTCTGGCGGCGCATCCATTTAAGCCAAACCGCGTCGCTGTCGATAGCTAAACAATGCTCGACAGTATTTTTTGCGGTGGTTTTCCATGAATTTTCGATTTCGCGATTTACGTATAGCCGTTCGGCTTGCCCTACTTGGCTTGGTGATGTTGGCCGCCACACTCATTGTTGGTTTCGGCGGCTGGCGCGGACTGGCGCGCATTCACGACTTGCAGGTCCGCTCAGCGCAGACAACAGCCATGTTCGCATCGGCCGTCGACACGGCGCGAGTGGCCCAGGTCGATTTCAAGAAACAAGTGCAAGAGTGGAAGGATTTGCTGCTTCGCGGCGCCGACACCGCTGCCTTCACGAAATATCACGATGCCTTTGTCGAACAAAGCAATACGGTCAATGCAGATCTTGCTGCATTGAAAGAGCAAATGACCCGACTCGGCATCGATACCAAGGGCGTGGACACGGCGATTGCCACACATGCCGAGCTTGGAACCCAGTATCTCGCCGCGATCCAACATTACGACAGCCATGACGAAAAGAGTGTGCATGTCGTCGACAGCATGGTCGCAGGCATCGACCGTGCGCCAACCGCGGCCATCGATAATCTTGTTGCAACGATGAAGCGCGACGCGATGACCGCCTCTCGTCACATCGACGATGAGAGCAGCGTTGCCTATCGTGATGCATGCGTGTTGCTCGTTTCGGTCGCTTTATGCGCCATAGCCGCGGGCGCCGCGCTCATCTGGCTGCTCGCCTATAGCATCACCGCGCCGATCGGCCGTGCAGTAAAAGTGGCGCAGGCTGTGGCGGATGGAAACCTGTCGACGCATGTTGTGGCGACGAGCCGCGACGAAACCGGCAAGCTTTTGACGGCCCTCGGCGCGATGAACGGACAGCTGCGACATGTCGTAAGCACCATTCGCAATGGCACGACCGAAATTTCCACATCGACGCAGCAAATCGCCAGCGGAAACCAGGACCTATCCGCACGCACCAGCGAGCAAGCTGCTGCCCTGGAAGAAACGGCCGCATCAATGCAGGAGTTTACCGATAGCGTCAACGCCAATGCCATGCGTGCTTATGAGGCCAGCCGGCTTGCCGAAACGGCCTCCGGTATCGCCCGGGAAAGTGGCGCAGCCATGTCTGAGGCGGTTGGCGCGATGATGCAGGTGCAGAGCGTTGCGAGCCGCATCACCGATATCACCGAGATGATGGATCGCATCGCCACACAGACACACATCCTCGCTCTGAATGCCTCGGTGGAAGCGGCGCGTGCGGGCGCTGCAGGCAAAGGATTCAACATCGTTGCGGCTGAAGTACAGTCGTTGGCGCGTAGCTCACGCACAGCGTCGAGCGAAATCAGATCGTTGATCGAAGAATCCGTCACGATTATCGAAAGCGGCACACAGATGATCAGCCGGGCGGAATCGATGGTCGGCAAGCTGCTGGATAGCGTGGACAACGTTGCGCAAACGGTGGGCTCCATCGCCACGCAAAGTCTCGAACAAGCCACGGGCATTCAACAGGTCAATCGCGCGGTGCGGCAAATGGATGAGGTGACGCAAAGCAACGCTGCACTAGTTGAAGAAGCAGCGGCGGCAGCAGATACGGTTCAAGTACGTGCGCGCTCGCTGGTGCAAAGCGTGGAGTTTTTCAAGATTAGCGAGAACAATTCCGCATCGGAGATCGCCAAGGCAGCTTAGTCTTCCCGCGCTGTCCGCCATTCCAGCTTTTTGCCGGAATGGCGACTCCATGGAATCGTCCCGTTATGAAAGCGCGTTACTTCGCCCGTTTAGCGGCAGGACGCCGCTTCGCTGCCACCTTGCCGGTTTTAGCCGACTTCGTTTTGACAGCCTTCGACTTTTTCGCAGCCGGTTTGCGGCGATTTTCCGAGGGCACCTCGACATGTAGCTCATGACGATGCTGATTGCGTAGCTCTTCACGGAACGCGACGGCGTAACTCTTCAGCTCGGCCTTCTGCTTAGCGGCGGTTCCTTTTGAGCGCTCCATATGCTGCTCCATCTGTCGCAGCAGGTCGTAATCGTGGTAGTCGCGGTAAGGCTTGAGATCAAGATCGGCCGGCACCTTGACCAGACGTTTGTCGCCGATGGCCTTGACGTACTTCTGCATGAAGCGGTCATAAGCCTGCCAGGTGATGCGCTGTGCGTGCACGGCGGCTTCTTCGGCGCGCGTAGCGATCTGATGCGCATGCAGGTAATGCAGGCCGAGCTGATCGATCAGCGTCTTCTCCACTTCTTCGTGGAGAATCAGGAAGCGATCCACCTCGATCGTGCGTCCGCGAAAGGTGAAGGATTTGGGCAGATGACGGTCGATGTAGATCGTCTTGCCATCCTGGCTATAGCCGGCGAGATAGGGGATGTCGTGATTCCGGTCGAATTTCTTCACCCGTCGCAGGATGGCGTCCAGCGCACGATCCATCATCAACGACGAGATGTACCAGTCGGGAGCCTTCAGCTTCGTGTGCGGGGCGTTCGGATGGCAGGTATTCGACGGCATCGGCGGATCTCCTATCGGCGCAGTGGGAAACACTGGCAGTGAGACTAGCGCGTCGTCGTCACGGGCACATGTCCGGATCGACGGATGTCCATATCGAAAAACGGCGCCGAGGCGCGGGGAACTCACATGGGAAATGGCGCCAAGGCGCCAAACCCACAAATAGGAAACGGCGCCGAGGCGCCGTTTTCTGCTTCACCGAATTGGTCGGGGCGGCGGGATTCGAACCCACGACCCTTTGCCCCCCAGGCAAATGCGCTACCAGGCTGCGCTACGCCCCGACGGATGCGGTAAAGATGGAAAGTGTAACAGCTAGGGCCAAAGCCCCGAAAGCCTTAACGGCTTATCGGCGCAGCAGGGTCAGCACTTCTTCCAGCTCCATGCGCACCTGACGCACGATCTGGTGAGACATGCTGGCTTCCATCCGCGCCTGCGGACCTTCCAGCCGGGCGCGGGCGCCCGTGATGGTGAAGCCCTCGTCATAGAGCAAGGAACGGATCTGACGGATCATCAGCACGTCGTGGCGCTGGTAATACCGACGGTTGCCGCGACGCTTGACCGGATTGAGCGCAGGAAATTCCTGCTCCCAGTAACGGAGCACATGCGGCTTCACCCCACACAGATCGCTGACCTCACCGATGGTGAAATAGCGTTTGGCCGGGATGGCGGGCAGTTCGGTGTTATTCCCCTGATCCAGCATAGCCCTCGACTCTCACCTTGAGTTTCTGCCCTGGCCGGAACGTCACCACACGGCGGGCGGAGATCGGAATCTCCTCGCCCGTCTTGGGGTTGCGACCCGGTCGCTGGTTCTTCTGCCGCAGATCGAAGTTGCCGAATCCTGACAACTTGACCTGTTCGCCCCTCTCCAACGCCTCGCGGACCACCTCGAAATAGGCGTCCACGAATTCTTTAGCTTCACGCTTGTTGAGGCCTACCTCGAGGAAGAGGCGCTCGGCCATCTCCGCCTTTGTCAGCGCCGCCATCTTACCCTCGCAATTTTGCCTCGCATGCCGCCTCCAACGCAGACACCGCATTTCGAACGCAGCGATCCGCGTCGTCGTCAGTAAGGGTGCGTGAAGCGTCCTGCAAAATCAAGCCCATAGCGAGACTCTTTCGGCCCGCTTCGACCCCTTTGCCACTGTAACGGTCGAACAAACGCAGCTCGACCAGGGCTGCGCCTAGGCTGTTTCGAACGGCTTGCTCAATCTGTGACCAGCTCACTTGTTCAGGAACATCCACGGCGATATCCCGGCGTACGGCCGGGAAACGTGGCACTGGCTGGGCCTTGGGCAGACGGCGGCCGAGCAAGGGTTCCAGCGCCACTTCCAGCACGTGGACATCCGGCCCCAGGTCGAGTGCCTTGGCCAACTGCGGGTGCAGGGCCCCCAGGTAGCCGACGGTCTGCCCGTCACGCGCCACGCGGGCGCCACGCCCCGGATGAAGCCAGGCCGGCAGCCCATCGGCGTGTACGGACCAGCGCTGAGGTTCGCCTCCCCAGGCAATCAGGGCATCCAGGTCGCCCTTGATGTCGAAGAAATCCGACGGCCGAGCAGCCTCACCCCATTGCTCCGCCCGTGCGTTGCCGCTGGCGACGATGGCGAGGCTGGGCGTTTCCACCGGGGCATCGCCGCTTTGTTGAGGGGTCCCGCCATGGATGGCCGGGTCTTTGTGGAGGAACCCGTTTTGATGAAAAACACGGCCGAGCTCGAACAGGCGTACTCGCTCTTGCTGGCGAGCGCGGTTGTGCGAAAGCGCTTCGATCAGGCCTGGCAACAGCGAGGGGCGCATGACGGCCAGGTCGGCCGAGAGCGGGTTGGCGAGCGGAACCAGGTCCGCCTCAAGCCCCCAGGTTTGCAGCAACACCTGACTGACGAAGGCAAGGTTCACGGCCTCGTAGTAGCCACGGGCGGCCATTTGTTCGCGCACGGCCAGTTCGTTGAGACGAGCTTCCGGTTCCGCCGCCAGAGCCAATGCACCGGCCGGCGTGGTGGTGGGAATGTTGTCGTAGCCGTAGATGCGGGCCACTTCCTCGATCAGGTCTTCCTCCCGCTCGATATCGAAACGGCTGCTTGGCGCGGTGATGCGCCAGCCCTCGGCGATCGTCTCCACCCGCATACCGAGCGCGGTAAAGATGCGCGCCACCTCGGCATCGGCCACCTCGACGCCTAGTACGCGGCGCAGGCGCGCACGGCGCAAGGTGACGGCGGCAGGCTTGGGCAGATCGGCCGGGTTCTCGGCGACCAGCACCGGGCCGGCGTTGCCGCCAGCGATGGCGAGCAGCAGCTCTGTAGCGCGCTCCAGCGCACGGCGAGGCAATTCGGGGTCGACACCGCGCTCGAAGCGATGCGAGGCATCTGTGTGCATGCCCAGCTTGCGTGCGCGGCCCATGATGGCTGCCGGTGCGAAGTGCGCGGACTCCAGGAAGATGTTGAGCGTGGCGTCGGTGACGCGCGAATCGTAGCCGCCCATCACGCCGGCTACGGCCAGCCCTTTCTTGTCGTCGGCAATCAGCAGAAAACCGCTATCGAGCTTGGCCTCGGAGCCGTCGAGCAGCTTCAGCGTTTCGCCGTTGCGTGCATGGCGCACGACAATGTCACCTTCGAGGGTGTCGTTATCGAAAGCGTGCAGCGGCTGGCCAAGTTCCAGCATCACGTAGTTGGTGACGTCTACCACCGCGCTGATCGGACGCAACCCGGCGCGACGCAAACGTTCGGCAAGCCACAGCGGCGTACGTGCAGCAGGGTCGATGCCTTCGATGATGCGGCCGAGATAGCGCGGCGCATCCGCACCGGCTTCGAGACGAATACCGCGATGCCCTGCTCCCGTAACGGGCGCATCAGCTTGCGCAGGCACTTTCACGGCGCTGCCGAACAACGCGGCAACGTCATGCGCGAGACCTACCAAGCCAAGGCAGTCGGGACGATTCGGTGTGAGCTTCAGCTCGATGCTGGCATCGGGCAAACCGAGATACGTGGCGAGCGGTTGCCCGACCGGCGCATCCTGCGGCAGCTCCAGCAAACCGGATGCATCGTTGTCGATGCCCAGCTCTTTGGCTGAACACAACATGCCGAACGATTCCACACCACGCAGCTTCGCAGCCTTGATCGCAATGCCACCCGGCAGATTCGCGCCGACCATCGCCAGCGGCACCTTGATGCCGACGCGTGCGTTGGGTGCGCCGCAAACGATCTGCAACGGCTCGCCGGAGCCTGCATTGACCTTGCACACTTGCAGGCGATCGGCTTCAGGATGTTTTTCGGCAGCGATGATTTCGGCCACCACGACACCACTCAGGTTTTCACCAAGCGGTGTGAGTTCTTCCACTTCCAGCCCGGCCATGGTCAACGCATGCGCTAGGGCGGCACGGTCGGCCTTGATCTCGACCAGCTCGCGCAGCCAGTTTTCGGAGAATTTCATTTGTCGATTCCTAGACGCGAATCAGGCGAATTGCTTGAGGAAGCGCAGGTCGTTCTCGAAGAACGCGCGCAAATCGGAGACGCCGTAACGCAGCATCGCGAAGCGTTCCACGCCAAGGCCGAAAGCAAAGCCGGTGTAACGCTCCGGATCGATGCCGCAGTTTTGCAGCACGTTGGGATGCACCATGCCGCAGCCGAGCACTTCGAGCCAACGCGTTGAACCGTCTTCAGCGTCCCAACGAATATCCACTTCGGCCGAGGGTTCGGTGAAGGGGAAATAGCTGGGACGGAAACGCATTTCGAAATCGCGTTCGAAGAAGGCGCGAATGAATTCGGCGAGAGTGCCTTTCAGATCGGCGAAGCTGGAGGTTTCATCCACCAGCAGACCTTCGATCTGATGGAACATCGGCGAATGCGTCTGATCCGAATCGCTGCGATAGACCTTGCCGGGCGCGATGATGCGAATCGGCGGCTGCCGACCTTTCATCGAGCGAATCTGCACGGGCGAGGTATGCGTGCGCAGCAGGCGGCCGTCACCGAAGTAGAAGGTGTCGTGCATGGCGCGCGCCGGATGGTGCGGCGGGAAATTCAGCGCTTCGAAATTGTGCCAGTCGTCTTCGATCTCGGGACCATCGGCCCGTTGATAGCCGAGGCGCGCGAAGATCGCAGCGATGCGTTCCAATGCACGCGTGATCGGATGGATACCACCACGCTCACCATCGCGACCGGGCATGCTGATGTCGAGTTTCTCGGACGCGAGGCGGCGATCCAACTCGGCCTGTTCCAGCGTCTGCTTGCGTGCAGCCAACGCGTCGGCGAGGCGCTCTTTCACGCGATTCACTTCGGCACCGCGCGCTTTGCGCTCGTCCGGCGACAGCGCACCGAGCGCCTTCAGCGCGGCGGTGACGACGCCGCTCTTACCCAATAACCCCACGCGCAGCGCATCGAGCGCGTCGAGCGTGTCGGCCTTGTCGATTTCCACCAACGCCTGGGTGGCGCGGCTATCCAGATCATCCATCGGTGCGATTCCAATTTGGATTCACAGAAACAAAAACGGGGAGAAGGCGTTTGGCCTTCTCCCCGCTTGATTCACATCATATCGTCAGTGGTTGACGATCAAGCGGCCAGACTGGCCTTCGCCTTTTCTGCGATGGCCCCAAACGCCTTGATGTCGTGCACGGCGATGTCGGCCAGCACCTTGCGGTCGACCGTGATGCCGGCCTTGGCAAGACCGTTGATCAGGCGGCTGTAGGACAGACCGAACTGACGGGCGGCAGCATTGATACGCACGATCCACAGGGCGCGGAACTGACGCTTCTTCTGCTTGCGGCCGATATAGGCGTACTGACCGGCCTTGATAACGGCCTGGTTGGCAACGCGGAAGACCTTGCGACGGGCGTTGTAGTAGCCCTTCGCACGGCCGATGATTTTCTTGTGACGACGACGGGCGGTAACGCCACGCTTTACACGAGCCATGGTTTAGTCCTCCGCCTTAGAGATACGGCAACATGCGTGCTACACCCTTGGTGTCGCAAGCTTTGACGTGGTTGGTGGCGCGCAGGTTGCGCTTACGCTTGGTCGACTTCTTGGTCAGAATGTGCGACTTGAAGGCGTGGCCGGCCTTGAACTTGCCGGACGCGGTCTTGCGAAAACGCTTCGCCGCCGCGCGATTGGTCTTGATCTTGGGCATGGGAATGCTCCTTGATGGGGTTCGCTTTGATAATGAGAGCGGCCCCGGTTTCTGACTGATCTGGCGGCGACCTCAGAGGCCACGCTTTCCGTCCTGCCATGATCGGCTCACGACCCTTCCTTGCGGGTCGAACCGGCGATTATACGGGGGTTGCTGGGGTAACACCAGCCCGCATCCGCAAACGCCGAATGATTGCCTGAAGGGCTGAGTCGGGCCGGACGGCCCTGGAGCGACCCTCTCCCCTGCGGAGAGAGGGTCAAGGCGGAGCCTTATTTCTTCTTGGGACCGATCATCATCACCATCTGGCGCCCTTCCAAACGGGGAAAGGACTCGATGACGCCGTTCTCGCCCACATCTTCCTGGATCTTCCTGGCCAGGTTCTGGCCAAGGTCCTGGTGGGACATTTCGCGGCCGCGGAAGCGGATGGTGACCTTGACCTTGTCGCCCTCCTCCAAGAAGCGAAGCATGTTGCGCAGCTTGATCTGGTAGTCGCCCACGTCCGTAACCGGACGGAACTTCACTTCCTTGATTTCAACCTGCTTTTGCTTCTTCTTGGCGGCCTGGGCCTTCTTCTGGGCTTCGAACTTGAACTTGCCGTAGTCCATGATGCGGCAGACCGGCGGATCGCCGTTCGGCTGGATTTCGACCAGATCGAGCCCCGCTTCTTCGGCAGCACGCAGCGCCTCGTCGCGGGTAAGGATGCCGAGCTGCTCGGAATCCGGTCCGATCACACGCACGCGCGGTACGCGGATCTCATGGTTACGACGATTGCCCTTAGTTTCGGTGGTGGCGATACCACTATCCTCCAGAAGATGTTGAATTCGGCCGAGCGGCATTAGCGCCGCGTTTCGGCCTCCAAGCGTTCGATGAAGCTGGCGAGCGGCATGCTGCCCAGATCTTCGCCCGAACGTGTACGCACGGAGACAGTGCCCGATTCCTTTTCGCGATCGCCGACCACAAGCAGGTAGGGAACTTTCTGAAGCGTATGTTCGCGGATTTTATAGCCGACCTTCTCGTTGCGCAAATCGGCGTGTACGCGGAAGCCTTTGTCGACAAGGGTTTGCGTTACCTGACGGACATAATCGGACTGCGCGTCGGTAATGCTAAAGACTTGTGCCTGCACCGGCGCCAGCCAGGGTGGCAGGTTACCTGCATGATGCTCGATAAGGATACCGATAAAGCGCTCCATCGAGCCGACAATCGCCCGATGCAACATAACTGGATGTTTGCGTTGACTATGTTCGTCGACGTATTCGGCGCCCAAACGCTCCGGCATCATGAAATCCACCTGCATGGTACCGACCTGCCAGGCGCGACCGATCGAATCTTTCATGTGATATTCGATCTTGGGACCGTAGAAGGCACCCTCGCCCGGCAGCTCCTCCCATTCCACGCCAGCTGAACGGAGCGCGGCGCGCAGGGCATCCTCGGCGCGATCCCACACAGCATCGCTGCCGATGCGCTTGTCGGGGCGCAGGGCGATCTTCAAAGCGATGTCATCGAAACCGAAGTCGCCATATACCTTCATGGCCTGCTGATGGAATGCGGTGACTTCCGATTCAATCTGCTCTTCCGTGCAAAAGACGTGACCATCGTCCTGCGTGAAGGCGCGCACGCGCATGATGCCGTGCAAGGCACCTGACGGCTCGTTGCGATGGCAACCACCGAACTCGCCGTAACGGATCGGCAGGTCGCGATAGCTATGCAGGCTGGTGTTGTAGATCTGCACGTGGCCGGGGCAATTCATCGGCTTCAGCGCATAGGTGCGCTTTTCCGATTCCGTGAAGAACATGTTTTCCTGATAGTTGTCCCAGTGGCCGGATTTCTTCCACAGACTCACATCCATAATCTGCGGACCGCGCACTTCCTGGTAGCCGCTGCTGCGGTACACGCCGCGCACGTACTGCTCCACGACCTGCCAGATAGCCCAGCCGTTCGGATGCCAAAACACCATGCCCGGCGCTTCTTCCTGCTGATGGAACAAGTCCAGCGCTTTGCCGATCTTGCGATGGTCGCGCTTCTCGGCTTCTTCCAGCTGATGCAGGTAGGCCTTGAGATCTTTGTCGCTGAGCCACGCCGTGCCGTAGATGCGCGTGAGCATCGCGTTGTTGGAATCACCGCGCCAATACGCGCCAGCCACCTTCATCAGCTTGAATGCGCGCAGCTTGCCGGTGTTCGGCACGTGCGGACCGCGGCACAAATCCGTGAATTCGCCCTGCGAATAGAGCGAAAGCTCTTCATTCGCGGGAATGCTCTGGATGATCTCGGCCTTATACTCTTCACCGATGCCTCGGAAGAATTTCACGGCGTCGTCGCGCGATTTCACGCTACGCGTTACGGGCAGTTGTTCCTTCACGATCTTTTCCATCTCCGCCTCGATCTTTAGCAGATCGTCCGGCGTGAAGGGGCGCTCGTAGGCGAAGTCGTAATAGAAGCCGTTGTCGATCACCGGGCCGATCGTGACCTGCGCGCCCGGGAACAAACGCTGCACGGCCTGCGCAAGCAAATGCGCCGTGGAGTGACGCAGGATCTCCAGCGCTTCCGGACTTTTCTCGGTGACGATTTCGAGACTGGCGTTGTGGTCGATGGGGAAACTGGCGTCCACCAGCTTGCCGTCCACTTTGCCAGCCAGGGTGGCCTTGGCCAGGCCGGCGCCAATGGAGGCAGCCACGTCCTGCACCGTGACGGGATGGTCGAAGGGGCGTTTGCTGCCGTCGGGTAGCGTGATCTCGATCATGGGAACGTTCTCGGAAAAACAAAAAAGGCGCCGAGCGCCTTTTGTATAGACACAAGGCGTGGCGGTTATCAGCGTTGGAAGCGGGTAGTTGCCAT
>CAJCJD010000053.1 GCA_903970555.1 Vulcanimicrobiota bacterium | reverse complement strand
TGGAGCGGGTTTGGGCGGCATGTGCTTGGGTCTGCTGCTGCACTTCATCCAGCATGTGGCCTACGGGTACAGCATGCACACGTTGAAAAGCACGCAAAGTTTCCTGCAGGGAGTTATAGCTTCCTCCCCTCATCGGCGTGTCGGCGTGTTGTTGATATGCGGTGGTATTGCAGGAACGGGCTGGTGGGCGCTCTACCGTTTTGGCAAGCCGCTGATCAGCATCAATCAGGCGCTCAAGTCGGATGATCCGCGCACGCCGGTGGCCGCGACGCTAGCCAATGTCTTGCTGCAGATTGTCACCGTGGCATTGGGTTCACCGTTGGGCCGCGAATCGGCGCCGCGAGAGCTGGGAGCGACGTGGGCAGGCTGGATCGCACACCGCATTGGGCTCACGCCGCAAGAAAGCCGGATCATGGTGGCGTGCGGCGCGGGAGCGGGATTGGCGGCCGTCTATAACGTGCCGCTCGCCGGTACGTTGTTCGTGTTGGAAGTATTGCTGGGCACATTTGCAACGGCAGCGGCGATCCCTGCCCTGCTTACGTCGGTGATCGCAGCCACGGTGGCATGGATCGGCCTCGGCAACGATGCGCAGTACACGGTTCCGACATTCGAACTCAGCAACTCGCTGTTCGCCTGGTCGATTCTGATCGGTCCTGTGTTCGGATTCGCCGCTTACGGATTTTCACGACTGACCACGGCAGCGCACGCCAAAGCTCCGCGCGATTGGCGCTTGATTCCCCTTTGCGTCCTGGCGTTCGCCATCGTTGGCCTGGCCGCGATTTTCTATCCGCAGCTGCTAGGTAATGGCAAGGGTCCTATTCAATTGGGGTTCGAAGATGGCGTAAGCGTTTCGCTGGCAGCGACGTTGCTGGTGCTGAAACTGCTGGCCATGCTGGGAAGTTTGCGAGCGGGAGCCGTCGGTGGATTGATGACACCGGGGATGTCGATCGGTGCCATGCTCGCGATCGTTACCGGCGGCCTTTGGAGTCACATCTTTCCGGGAGCACCGCTGGGCACATTTGCAATTGTCGGCGCGGCAGCCTTTCTCGCCGCATCCATGCGCATGCCCATCACCGCGATCGTGATGGCGCTGGAGCTTACCCGCGTCGATCACAATTACCTGTTTCCTGTTTTGTTTGCCGTTGCCGGATCGAGTGCGGCGCTAAGAATCTGCATCCGGCGGTTCGATACCGTGCACATTCCATCGATCGTGGTGCATAAGGAATAACTGCATTTTCTGCAAATCGCTCTAACGATTACGTTGCAGTTCGGCACCGTGAGCGGATCACACGCAAAAAAATAGCCTCCCCGTGCCGAAGCAGCAGGGAGGCCACGTTGCGCATCGCCTTACAGGCCGATGGCGGTTTCCGCTTTCACATACGGCAGGTCATGGGCCAGCGCGACGGGTTCGCACGTCACCTTGCCTTCGAACACGTTCAGGCCGTTGCGCAGATGCACGTCCTGCGCAAGCGCCTTCTTCCAGCCGTTGTTGGCAAGTGCCAGGGTGAAAGGCAAGGTCACACTGTTGAGGGCAAACGTCGACGTGCGGGCCACCGCGCCAGGCATGTTGGCGACGCAGTAATGCACCACGCCATCCACAACGTAGGTGGGGTCGGAATGGGTGGTGGCATGCGAGGTCTCGACGCAACCGCCCTGATCGATCGCCACGTCGACGATGACCGAACCCGGCTTCATGGTGCGCACCATGTCATGCGTCACCAACTTCGGTGCCGCTGCGCCCGGCACCAGCACGGTGCCGATCAGCAAGTCGGCGCGACGCACCAGCTCTTCAATGGCCGAACGGGTGGAGAACACGGTCGAGATGGAGGTACCGAATTGCGAGGCGAGGCGCTTGAGAACCTCGGCCGAACGATCGACCACCGTCACCTTCGCGCCCATGCCCACGGCGATGGTCGCCGCATGGGTGCCGGACACGCCACCGCCCAGGATGACCACTTCAGCAGCCGGCACGCCAGGCACGCCGCCGAGCAATACGCCACGGCCACCTTGTGCTTTCTCCAGCGAATGCGCGCCAACCTGCGGCGCCAGACGCCCAGCCACCTCGGACATAGGGGTCAGCAGCGGCAGCGAGCCGTTGGCCGATGTGACCGTCTCGTAGGCAATGCAGATGGCGCCCGAGGCGATCAGATCGCGCGTCTGCTCGGCATCGGGGGCCAGATGCAGATAGGTGAAGAGGATCTGGCCCTTGCGGAGCTTCTTGCGCTCGACGGCCAGCGGCTCCTTCACCTTAACGATCATGTCCGCTTCGGCGAAGATCTGGTCCGCGCCGGCCACGATCGTGGCGCCAGCAGCGATGTAATCGGCATCGGTCAGGCCCGCACCCACACCAGCATCGGCCTGCACCAGTACCTGGTGGCCGTTGTGCACCAGTTCCTGCACAGACGAGGGGACGAGGCCCACGCGGTATTCATGATTCTTGATTTCTTTCGGCACACCGATGCGCATGGCTAGATTTCTCTCACTCAAGGGTTGGTCGCGCGCCGGCCCGCCCGGCGCCGCGCGGACCGCAGTATGATCGAGATATTGCACAATTTCTCGCTTATTAGACAGGCTTGGCGGTCAATATTTCGTATCAGATGCGAAATAAATTCGATATCATAGAATTCATGACGAATAACGATCAGACCCTGGATGACCGCGATCGCGCCATCCTCCGACTCCTCCAGGAGGACGGGCGACTGGCCAATATGGAGCTCGCCCTACAGATCAATCTCTCGCCATCGGCTTGCCTGCGGCGCGTGAAGCTGCTGGAGGAGCGCGGCCTGATTTCCCGCTATGTGATGTTGCTCGATGAGAAGGTCGCCGGCCTGCCCGGCACGGCTTTCGTACTGGTGACACTCGATCAGCAAGGCCGCGCCGCGCTCGATGCATTCGAAGCAGCCATTCAGCGGCACCCGGAGGTCACCGAATGTTGCTTGCTAGCAGGTGCCGCCGACTACATGGTGCGCGTGGTCTACGCGGACTCCGCCGACTTTGAGCGTATCCATACCGAAATCCTGACCCAGCTTCCGGGCGTGGTGCGCGTTCAATCGACGTTGGCGCTGCGAACGGTGAAGAAAACGACGGCATTGCCGATGTGATTGGTGCTGTGCAGTTCTACGATGGATCCTCCAACTCGTAAGGACGATACTTCGGCTCCCACACGATGGCATTGATCCGTTGGTTCAGCGTCGCTTCGTCGCACGCTTCGGCAACGCCATCTGCTTGAGCCTGAATCGCAACGGCCTTTGCCACAGCCATCGAGACCGCGCGCAGCTGATCGACCGGTGGAAGCAAGCGTCCATTCCGATCATGCACGGTCGGCGACATGCTAGCCACCGCCTTGCCGGCCACCATGAACATCGCCTCCGTCACGCGTTTTGCATTGACAGCCAAGACGCCAAGACCAACACCCGGAAAGACGTACGAGTTGTTGGTCTGATCGATCGGGATGAGTTTGCCTTGCCACTGCGCCGGTGGAAATGGACTGCCCGTTCCCACCAACGCGCGCCCTTCCGTCCATTCGATTAACTGTTGCGGGATCGCCTCGCTACGTGAGGTTGGATTGGACAGCGGGAAGATCACCGGACGCTCGACACCTTGTGCCATCGCGCGAACAACCGGCTCAGTGAATGCACCAGCCTGTCCCGACACACCAATCAATACGGTGGGCTTGGCATTGCGCACAACATCAAGCAGCCCGATCTGGTTGGGTTTATCGAGTGACCAGCCACTGACGGCGTCATGTTGTTGCACAAAAGGAACCTGTGCAGGCGTGATGCCCTCCATGCCTTCAACCAATAGCCCGTTGCGATCGACCAGGAAAAAGGATTTGCGCGCCTGTGCTTCGCTGAGACCTGCGTCGATCATCGCCCGCAGCAACAACGATGCGATACCGCAACCAGCCGATCCCGCACCGAGCACCGCGATGCGTTGTTCCGTCAGCTTGACGCCGGTGACGTTGATGGCTGCCAGCAACGTGCCAGCCGCGATAGCTGCCGTGCCCTGGATATCGTCATTGAACGTGCAAAGCCTGTCGCGGTACTTGGCAAGCAGACGGCTCGCATTCGAACCCGCGAAATCCTCCCACTGCAGCAACACATTTGGCCAGCGCTCCGCCACCGCATCAACGAACTCTTCGACAAAGGCATCATATTCGGCACCCACAACGCGCTCATGACGCCAGCCGATGTAGAGCGGGTTATCGAGCCGCTCACGGTTATTGGTGCCGACATCCAACAAAATCGGCAGCGTCAGATCGGGATGAATGCCAGCGCAGCCCGTATACAGCGACAGCTTGCCGATCGGAATGCCCATGCCACCGGCACCCTGGTCACCCAGCCCAAGGATGCGCTCGCCATCGCTCACGACAATCACTCTTACGCGATCAAAAAGTGGATCTGCAAGGATTTCGCGAATACGATGCTTGTTCGGAAAACTCAGGAATATGCCGCGCGGCTTGCGCCATATTTCGCTGAAATGTTGACATCCCTCGCCCACCGTTGGCGTGTAAACAAGCGGAAGAAGCTCGTCGAGATGGCGAACCAATACCGCATAGAACAGTGTTTCGTTGGTGTCCTGCAGATCTCGCAAAAACGCGTAGCGCTCAAAGTCCGTACTGAACGCACGCATCACCCTGAGCCGGCGCTCGATCTGCTCATCCATGGTCGCGATATGCGGGGGGAACAATCCGTGCAAGCGGAAAATGCCACGTTCGCGCTCGTTGAAGGCCATGCCTTTATTCAACAGGGGTTTGTTGACGAGGTCGTAACCGGTCAGGCTCGTCTTGATGGGCGTCTCCGACCCTGCTGTCGATGGATCACTCATGACACCCGATCTCCTTTTATAACCGCCCGACACTTAATCACATTCCGTGTTACAGGATCGTGTGCGATGCAGGGTTACGTTGGTTCGTCTCGCATGATTAGGTTATGTGCCGATGTCATTCCGGCAAGCGCCGGAATGACAGGCCATCTGAGGGATACCTTAGGTCATGGTTATTTCTGAGTGGCAGCCTCGGCTGCTGCAGCTTTAGTCGCGGCGGTCTTGGCGTCTTCGGCTGCTTCCTCCGCTTCTGCTTTCAACTGCTTCGCATATGCTTTTGCCTCGTCAGCCTGGCACGTGATGTGAACGCTTATCTCATCGCTAACCTGGGGAACGAACATACCCAGACCAAAATCGGAGCGCTTAAGCGTTGTGGTCGCTTCGAATCCTATCGAAGGCAAATTGCTGCGGATGTTGACGCCCACCTTGTTGATGGTCACATCAAGCACTACCGGCCGGGTGACGCCACGCACAGTGAGATTGCCGGTGACTTTGAGTTTGTCCGGGGCACTACCCTTCTCAACCATGGTGCTTTTGAACGTTGCGGTCGGAAACTTTGCCGTGTCAAAAAAATCGACTGACCGCAGATTGTCATCAAGATCCGGCACGCCACTGCTGAAGTGCGCCAACTGAATCGTGGCCATCACGGACGACTTGGTTGGATCGGCCTGATCGAAATCCAGTGTGCCATCGACCATGGTGAACTGCGCAGTGGGATTGGAGAAACCCAGGTGGCTCCAGCGGACCACCCCTTGGGTATGCTGCGATTCGAGGGTGTAGGTCGTGGCATAGAGAGGAGCGCAGGCAAAGCACACTGCGACGGCGAAAATGGTGCGACGAATCATGCGGACGAACTCCTGTGGTGAGCGGTTGAAGGCACGAACAGCGGATGCGGCACTGTGCTCACGCAGCGACAGGAAAGTCCTGAAAGCGCTCTGAAACACCCTGAAGATCTCTGAAAAACCGTATGCCAATAGGCGGTTGCCGCCTTCGGGCGCAGATGCGAAGATCGCCCGCTACTCGTTCACCTCTATAAAACAAGGGGTTATATGTCGTCTGGTCCGGGGCAATCGTCCAAGGCAACGTTCCGCATCGGAGACTGGTCCGTCAACCCGATGTCCGGGCAGATGTCACGTGGCGATGAAACCGTCCGGCTGGAAGCCCGCACGATGCGCTTGTTACTGTGCCTGGCCGAGAACGCCGGGCATGTGGTCAGCATCGATGAGCTGCTCAATCAGGTGTGGCAAGGCGTCATCGTTACGCCAGACTCGGTTTATCAAGCAGTGACAGGGCTACGCCGATTGCTTGGCGATGACCCAAAGCAACCCGTTTACATCGCCACCGTGCCTCGGCGCGGCTATCGAATGGTTGCCGCGGTCAGCCTGACCGATCAACCGGCCGTGACACCGGTTACGGCGCAGACCGCTGCCAACGACGCCTTTGGATCACGCTCCAGCGAATCGCCCCGTGTGCGTTCAGCCTCTCGTCTCTATACGCGACTACTGATCATCGGCGTGCTTCTCGCCGCGGGCTGCCTCAGCCTCTTTCTTTTGCTGCAACCTCACACGACCTTGCCGGCCAAAACCGTGGTCGCGGCGGTGCCGAATCCAAAATCCATCGCCGTGCTGCCGTTTCTCGATCTAACCGATACGATGAACGAGGAGCCCTTTGCCGACGGCATGACCGAAGAGTTGATCGACAAACTGAGCCAATCGCATGCCTTGCAGGTGGCCTCGCCAACGTCGTCGTTCTATTTCAAAGGCAAGCAAGTTACCGTGGCCCAGGTGGCCAAGTCGCTCGATGTGGCCTATGTCCTCGACGGTAGCGTGCGCAAATCGGGCAATACCTTGCGCGTCGCCGCGCGATTGGTGCGTGCCGATGACGGATTCGTCGTGTGGTCGGAAACCTATGACCGCACCTGGGACGATAAATTGATGATCCAGGACGACATCGCCACCGAGGTGACCAAGGCACTGAAAGCATCGATCAACTGACCCGAAGTCAGGGCACAGAAAGGTGCTGACGCATCCCTAACAAGGGCGATTATCCCGAACTTGACATTGAGAGCGGCAGGTTTATGCTTCTCGTTGGGCGGTCGTTGCCCAAAGGGGAGCTGCCATGCCGTTCAAATTCAAACTGGACTTTAACTTTCTTGCGGTCGGCGCGGTAGTGATAGCCGGCCTCACACAAGCGGCTCAGCAGGCTTTGACCGGCACGCCGGCGCTAGTCAAAAAATTTCCGGCGCTAGATTTAACTGGCGCCTGGAACTATGCGCCTTTGATTTGCCTTGTCGCTGCCGGGTTGTTGGTCCTAGCGCAACGGATCTTCGGGAGTACAAAAACGCCTCCTTCGGAAACGAATAGAGCGGCGGTGTTCATACCGTCATCGGCGAAGATTCAGTTCGCATCTGGAAACGTTTGGCCCATCCATGTAGCTACTGAGAATATAAGTTGGTACGTCGTACGCAACCAAATCCAGATTGATAGCTTCGATGCAGCAATAAAGCCGTTATCCACACAAACAATTTTTACTTGGAATTTGTTTGTCTCGTTCGACACACCAACTACCTACGGGCAGCTTGCAATCGACGGAAACGGGGCGGCTCTTCCCTCATACGAAGTAAAAATTTCGACGCAACGATTTGCGGTCATTACGTTTGCTGGTGATCTAACGAATCTAGTTCTGACTGTAAAAATTATAAAATGAATGCTTGTGCGGCATCTGCTTCGGTAAGTGCCAAGCAGCTCAGCACCCCTGAATGGCCGCTTGGAAGATGTCGGGATTCTTGCGGTTGTTGTAACGGAACTGGAACTCAGCAACGTACAGCGGAAGATATTTGGCACTGACCTTGTGATAGGAGCCCATGATGCCGCGCTTGAACAGCGACCAGAAACCTTCGATGGTGTTCGTATGAATGGCACCCACCACATACTGCCCTGCGGTATGGTTCACAACACCATGCGGATAGTCCAATCCCAACGGCGCATAGCCCCTGTGCGTGTCAGTGCAGAGCAGGCTCACCTTCTGCGATACGGCTTCACGAACAAAGCGCGTCAGAGCTTCACCGCTAGCCTTCTGGATAACGCGAGCAACGACGTTGCCTTTACGACGCACGGCGCCAATAACGATAGCTTTGCCCGTGCCACCCGTACCGCCAGCGGAACCCGTACCACCGGGACCGCCGCGCTTGTCCTTGTGCCGGTTCTTGGCTTTGCCGCCCACGTAGGTCTCGTCCACTTCGACGATGCCCATGAGCTGCTGGAAGTCTTCGTCAGCCATACCAGCACGGATGCGATGGCACATGCTCCATGCGGTCTTGTAGGAGCCGAAGCCGAGCAGCCGGAAGATTTGCAAGGCGCTCATACCCTTCTTGCTGGTGAGCATCAGGTGGATCACTTGGAACCACTGGCGCAGCGGGATATTGGTGTTCTCGAAGATCGTCCCGACTGTCACGGAGAAACGGTAGCTGGAATCAGTCGCGCAGTCGTAGCAAACCCAATGAAAGGGCTTGGTGCCATGTTCCTTCACGGCCAAGCTGCCGCATCGCGGGCAGCACACACCAGTCGGCCAGCGTTGCGTTACAAGAAACGCCTTGCACGCGTCATCGTCCGGGAACATCGCCTCAAACTGGCGGATGCTGAGCTGGTGAATCGGTGCGTTCTTGGCCATGCCCGTGTGTCCCCTGATGCCTTGGAACACAGCATAGGAGCGTCACGATGAAATGTCAAGAAGGGGATAATCGCCCTAACAAGCTTGGGTGTTGAATGCACACTCCATAGGGAGGGACGCTCATGAAAACGCGTATCGTCGGAATGGCGGCAACATGTCTGGCAATCACCTTCAGCGTTGCCTGCAACGCGCAGGATCTCGGCAGCCTGGGCGGCAAACTCGGCGGCATGATGCCTGGCGGCGGCGGTTCCATGTCATCGGGAAGCATGGGGAACGTAGCCGGCCTGTTGGGCTATTGCGTCAAGAACAACTACCTCGGCGGCGGCTCTGGCGCATCCGGCATCCAGAATCAACTCATGGGCAAGATGGGTGGCCACTCCAATAGCGATTCGGGCTATCTGAGCGGCTCCAAGGGCATTCTGCAGTCGGGCAACGGCAAGAGCGTGGACTTGGCGAACGTTGGCGGTGGATCAAGCGACATGAAGTCGAAGATCACCTCGAAGGTTTGCGACACCATACTGAAGCAGGGCAAGTCGTTTCTGGGCCATTGATCACGTGCTCAGCCGCATCGGCGTGGGCAACGCCGATGCGGCTCGCATTTATTTCTATGACGCTCGAAGCGCTGTTGCGTGATACGCAACATGCTCGCCGATGAAACTGGCCACAAAGTAATAGCTGTGATCGTAGCCAGACTGCATGCGAAGAATGACAGGATGCCCTACCGCGTCCGCCGCAGCCTTTAGTAGACCAGGCTGAAGCTGAGTGTGCAGAAATTCGTCGGCATCGCCTTGATCGATCAAAAGCGGCAGCCTTTCGCGCGCCGTTTTGATCAGCTCGGTGGCGTCATAGGCTTTCCACGCTTCGATGTCATCGCCCAGATAAGTCGAGAGCGCTTTCTTGCCCCATGGCACGTGCGACGGTGCAACGATTGGTGAAAACGCCGATGCGCTGCGGTAACGGCCGGGATTTTTCAGCGCGATGATCAGTGCGCCGTGACCACCCATGGAATGCCCGCTGATCGCACGCACATGCGTCACAGGCAATTGCGCTTCAACCAGCTGCGGCAGTTCATGCACGACATAGTCGTACATGCGGTAATGGCGCGACCACGGCGTCGTGGTGGCATTGACATAAAAACCCGCGCCCTTGCCAAGATCGTACCCATCGTCATCGGCAACATCCTCACCGCGTGGGCTGGTATCTGGAGCGACTAGCGCGACACCCTGCTCCGCCGCGTACCGCTGCGCCCCCGCCTTGGTGATGAAGTTTTGTTCCGTGCAAGTGAGGCCTGAAAGCCAGTACAACACCGGCACCGGCGCCTTAGCCGCTTGCGGCGGAAGGTAGACCGCAAACCGCATGTCGCAATCAAGCACAGCGGAGCGATGGCGATAGACATCCTGCCAGCCACCAAAACAGGCACGATGTTCAATGCGTTCGATTGGCATGGTGCTCACGCGACTAAAAGTGGATGACGGTGCGAATCGACTTGCCTTCGCGCATCAGGTCGAAGGCTTCGTTGATGCGCTCCAGAGGCAGCTTGTGCGTAATGAAGGGATCGAGCTGAATCTCTCCACGCATGGCTTGCTGCACCATGCCCGGCAACTGGGTCCGTCCTTTCACGCCGCCAAAAGCACTCCCGCGCCACACACGCCCGGTCACCAACTGAAAAGGACGCGTGCTGATTTCCTTACCGGCGCCGGCCACACCGATGATGACGCTCTCGCCCCAGCCTTTGTGGCAACACTCCAACGCCGCGCGCATGACATCGACATTGCCGATGCACTCAAAACTGTAGTCAACGCCGCCATCGGTCAGCGCCACGATCACCTCTTGAATCGGCTTGTCGTAATCCTTGGGATTGATGCAATCGGTCGCCCCCATGCTACGTGCCAAGTCGAACTTCGTCGGATTGGTGTCGATGGCCAGGATTCGCCCAGCCTTGGCTTGCACGGCGCCTTGAATCACCGCCAGTCCAATGCCGCCCAAACCGAACACCGCAACGGTGGCACCTGCTTCGACCTTGGCAGTGTTATGCACCGCTCCGATGCCCGTCGTTACACCGCAACCGAGCAGGCAAACCTTCTCCAGCGGCGCTTCGGGATCGATTTTCGCCAGCGATATTTCTGGTACGACGGTGTATTCACTGAAGGTGCTGGTGCCCATGTAGTGATAGATGGGTTTGCCCTGGTACGAGAAGCGCGTGGTGCCATCCGGCATCAGCCCCTTGCCCTGTGTGGCACGCACCGCCTGGCACAGGTTGGTTTTGCCGGAAAGGCAGAATTTGCACTTGCCGCATTCGGCTGTGTAAAGCGGAATGACGTGGTCGCCGGGCTTGAGCGTGGTAACACCCTCACCCACCTCCACCACTACGCCGCCGCCCTCGTGACCCAGCACCGCCGGAAAGATGCCTTCGGGGTCATCGCCCGACAGCGTAAAAGCATCGGTATGGCAGACACCGGTATGCGTGATCTTGACCAGCACTTCGCCCGCACGAGGCGGCGCAACGTCGATCTCCACAATTTCCAAGGGTTTGCCAGGTGCAAAGGCGACGGCGGCGCGTGATTTCATGGGATATTCCTAAACAGTCCAACAGATCCACAGATTATCAATGATGTGGCAACCTAAATGGCTATGTCACGCGACGTCAAAGTGGCTATTTGGATAGCCATGCGTCTGGCGTAGCGTGGACCTGGCTTCTAGTCAGGGGTTAGACCATGGCAACGTACAGAATATTGGGCCTGCTCAGCGCCATCTGCGCGGCGAGTTTTGCGCTTTATCCGATCCACGCACTGGCGCAGTCGAACACCGAACAAGCTTCTGCCACCTACCGAGACGGTCAACACGATTTCGATTTCGAAATCGGCACATGGAAAACGCACCTGACGCGTCTCCTGCACCCTTTGAGCGGTTCCCACACGTGGGCCACCTATGACGGGACGACAGTGGTGCGCAGAGTCTGGAATGGCCGCGCAAATCTGGTGGAACTGGAAGTCGACGGCCCTAGCGGACACCTCGAACTGCTGTCCCTTCGCCTGTACAACGCCGCAGCCCATCAATGGAGCCTCAACGTTGCTAGTAGCCGTGGTGGCGCGCTCGGCGTTCCCACGATTGGAGAATTCAAGAACGGACGTGGCGAATTTATCGATCAGGAGACCTTTAACGACCGCGCCATTCTCGTGCGATTCGTCATCTCCGATATCACGCCGGAATCGTGCCACTTCGAGCAGGCTTTTTCCGACGACGGCGGCAAGACCTGGGAGGTAAACTGGATCGCGACGGATAGCCGCGTTAAAACAGGCTAAAAAATGTCTCGGCGCCACGTTGCCATCATAAGCGGATGTACGTTGTGGCTCGCCTTGGCAAGCACGGCAAGTCGCGCCCAATCGGCTGCCGAATGGCAGGCACTTCAAGCAGCGGCAGCGGCCAAATCCGACAAGCTCATGGCCGAAGCCGGCGCCCATAAGGGATTGATGGATCAGTACGTGGCGATGCGCCAAGCTTATGCGAGCGACAACTCACCGGCGTTCCGGCTGATCTTCGGGCAGTACGTCAGTTGGTACCAGAGCTTTCTCGGGGACTATCCCGATGCAATGAAAAGTTTCTCGATCGCACAACCGCCCCAACCTGATGACAACCCATCACCGCTCACCGAGGGCGGTTACGTGGCGAAGCCTGCTGTAACGGCCATCCCAGAGCTTGCAAAGAGCTATCGCATCGTGCTCTTCAACGAAGCGCACAATATCGCCCTGACGCGCAGCCTGACCGTGCAATTGCTGGATGTCTTGCACAAGGAAGGCTTCAACTATTTCGCGGCTGAAACGCTCGTCCAGAGCGACACCAAGTTGGCGTCGCGCGGTTACCCTACTGATGACAGCGGTTTCTACACGGGAGAACCGATTTACGCCGAAATGGTGCGTACTGCTCTCAAGCTCGGCTTCAAGGTCATCGCCTATGAAGCAACGTCGAGCGCGGGAAGTGGCGACGCGCGCGAAGCCGAGCAAGCCCGCCGTATCTACGAACAAGTCTTCGAACATGATCCCAACGCACGCCTGGTGATCAACGCCGGCTACGAACACACCGTGAAATCGGGTGCCTATCTCGGCGGTAGATCCATGGCCGAACATCTATATACGCTCACCCGTGTTCCCATGCTTTCGGTCGAGCAAACCATGATGTATCCGCATCCGATGGAACACGATGACCATCCCTACTACACGGCCGTCATGAAGAAGCTGCGGCCCGACGCACCGATCGCATTCGTCGACACAACAGGCAAGCCATGGTCACTGCGGCCAGGTTACGACGTGAACGTGTTTTTCCCGCCCGAGCAAATCGTACGTGGTCGCCCTACCTGGTTAAGTCTTGGCGCGCTACGCCATGCGCATCGTGTGGATGCCGACAACTGCCATGCGCATTATCCCTGCCTCGTCGAAGCTCGTTATAGCGACGAAGGGCCGGACGCCATCCCGGCAGACCGCCTGTTGCTCGACCAGGTGCCACTATCGGTTTCCGAGTCACACATAGCGATGTACAGCAGTACGCAAGGTACGCCGTCGGGCGACCTCTATCTTCGCCCCGGCAAATACGAACTGAATTTTATCGGCGATAAAGACAGGATTCTTCACAAAGAAGAAATCGTTGTACTTGACACGCATGAGAAGCCAAATTGAACTCGCAAATAAAGCGGTCCATTGCCCTAACCTTGAAAAATAAGAAACAAATAAGCAACAAAAATGATCAAGTGCACGCCACCCTGAAGTATGTTTGTGCGTCCGCTGGAAAACGTAACCATGCATAGTGTCAGCGTCAGCACGAAAAGAAGCAGGTCGGTGTGCTCAAGCCCCAACTTTATGGAGTGTCCGGTCACTTCGCTGATCACGATGATGGCAGGAATAGTCAATCCGATGGTCGAGAGTACCGAGCCCAGAGAGATATTCATGGATCGCTGCAAATTGTTGCGGCCTGCAGCGCGCACCGCGCCAATGAGTTCTGGGGTGGCAACCAAGACCGCCATCGTCAGCCCCGCCAGCGCAGCAGGCTCGCCCATCGTCTCGACTACGTAATCAACGGGAGGCGCGAGCTTTTCGGCCAGATACACAACCAGGATCATGTAAATCGCCAGCAATGATCCATGGCGTAAAACAGATATGTCAGCAACAGGGACTCGTGCGACGCGCGATTCGTTGTGATCATGATGTACCGCAAAATAAGCACGATGCCTGCTCGTCTGCATGAATAGAAACGCGACATAAAGTCCAAGCGACACGAATGCGACGAAGATTTTCTGCGCATCGGAAAGCGTCGGACCAGGCGTCGTGACGGTGAAATCCGGCAGCACCAGGCAAAGCACACCCAGTGGAATGATCACGCCCAAGTATGTGTTCGCACCATGAAGATTGTAGTACTGCTCACGGTATCGCCACCCGCCCAGCAGCAGTGACAATCCAACCATGCCATTGAGAGCGATCATGGTTACCGCAAACAAAGTATCTCGCGCCAACGTCGGGTTGTTCGCTCCATGCAACATGATCGCGGTGATGCTGACGACCTCGATCGACGTGATGCAAAGCGTGAGAATCAGCGTCCCATAAGGCTCACCAAAACGCTCAGCGAGCCGTTCCGCATGTCGCACGACGGCCAATGCCGAGCCGAGTACCACCGAAAATAGCCAGAAGAAAATCAGGGCCAGGCGATACATGTTGGACAACCCGTCCAGCAGCGTATTGCCGAACGCGAAGAAAGCGAATGTCGTCAGGAGGCTGAGCGCAAGAAATCGCTCGCTACGCATCAGCGCCGGCACGCCAGTCATCCGCATGACATTTCCCCGCCGCATGAAGCGAATCGTTACAGGAAACTACCGGCCCTAAGCATGTTTCGTTGCTGCAGCAAGGGTAAACACCCTAACTGCCAGTGTCAAAGTCACGTTTTCGAGCCCTCTTCAGCTCGAAAGATTGTGGCCGGCAAAGGAAAAATGCGAAGCTTCTTGTTCGGCACCACGTGTGCAGCTGTATTCAGGAAATACCATGCAAAAAGTTCTGGCCGTCGCCATTTTCTTCGCGGCGATAGTGAGCGGCTCCGCAAGCCTATACGCCCAATCGAGTGCGGCCGCTCCCCAGGCGTCCAACGACGGCTCCGCCGCGCATCAGGGGCCCATCGTCGTGCTAATCACCATCGATGGCTTCCCGGCACGCGCACTTAAAGACCCGCGGCTACCCATGCCCACCTTACGTATGCTGCAAGCTAACGGCGCGTACGCCGAGGCCATGTTGCCCATCAATCCAACCATCACCTGGCCAAATCACACGGCGTTGATCACCGGAGTGAATGCCAGCGAGCACCACGTGTTGTTCAACGGCCTGCTCACTTTTCCTTCCGATCACAGCATTGTCGACGTAAAGCCCTGGGTGCCTAAAGAACAACTCGTACACGCGCGCACGCTCTACGACGCGCTGGCGCAAAAGGGAATGATGACAGGCCAAGTGGATTGGGTGGCGATTTTTGGCGCAAAGGACGTGCGCTGGCAGTTTGCCGAGAACCCGGATGTGGATGGCCCTGTCGCGCATGACCTGATCGCGCAGGGGCTCGTCACGCACGACGAGATTGCCACGTTCGGCGAAAACAGTAGCCCTGCGTGGAGAGACCAAGTGTGGACGGATGCCGCAATCGACATCCTTACTCGGCATACACCGAACCTGCTTCTTTTTCACCTGCTCCAGACAGACAGCTTGCAGCACCAATACGGCGCGCTTTCGCCCGCTGCTTACGCAGCCTTTGGCTATGCAGACGCTTCCATTGCGCGATTGATCGACGCGGCGCGCCAGGCTGGCTTGCTTGATCGCATCACGTTTATTGTCGCTTCCGATCATGGCTTCGCAAGCTACACCCATATCATTCGTGCGAATGCCGCGCTCGTCCAGCAAGGGCTGCTGCGCTTGCAAGATGGAAGTTATCGAGGCGACGTATGGGCGCAGCCGGAGGGTGGTGAGGCCTCACTGTACATTCGAGATGCTTCAAAGCGAGCGACGCTGGTACCGAAATTGAAGGCCTATTTCGAGCATCTCCCCGGTATCGCCGCTGTCTACACAAATGAGGAGGCACAAAAACTGGGCATCCCCTCGACGGCCTCAACCGATCAAGCACCGGATCTGTATCTGGCAGCGAAACCAGGCTACGCCTTCGCAGACGGCACAGTTGAGCCAGTGGAGCAGGATGTGACACCCGCGCGCGGCGCGCATGGCTATCTCAACAGCGATAGCGATATGGAGGCGCTCTTCATCGCATCGGGCGCGCACATCCGCAAGGGTGTCGATCTGGGCCACATCACGAACCTGCAGGTAGCACCCACCATCGCCAAAATCCTCGGCGTTTCGCTGCCTGCGGCCCAGCAGCAGCCCCTTACGGATGCGATGCAGCAGTAAACCTAAGCTACAGATTTGCTTCTGGAAGCCGAACACATTAAACATACCCGCCAGGGCAATTCCTCCGTTTTACGCTTTTGACCTTAGATCTGGTCCGTGACAGCTGAAGTTTATGCAGATAAAAAAGAGCATCACACGCGCCGTCGCTGTCACAGCAGGCGTTTTCACGCTGACCGGCTTGATTGGTTTCGCCAGCCCCGCCTTCGCCGTCGACATTCCTTCTCCGCCCGGCTGGGTGTTGCAATGGGGCGATGACTTTTCCGGAACGGCCGGGTCCCTGCCTTCAGCCAGCAATTGGCATATCGACACGGGACATTCTTATCCGAACGGCCCCGCCAATTGGGGCACTTCCGAAGTCGAAAGCTATACGACCGACCCCGCGAATATTCATCTGGATGGAAAAGGTCATCTGCTGATCGTTCCGCAACGAGATGCCAGCGGCCAGTGGACGTCGGGCCGCGTTGAAACCGTTCGCGACGATTTCACCGCGCCCGAAGGCGGCATGCTGCGCATGGAAGCGCGCGTTCAAATGCCCGACGTCACCGGCCCGCGAGCACTGGGCTACTGGCCCGCATTCTGGGCGCTGGGAAGCAATTACCGCACGACCATGGCGTGGCCCCAGTCGGGCGAGTTCGACATCATGGAAAGCGTCAATGGACTCGACGCCGTGTGGGGCATCCTTCACTGCGGGATCAACCCAGGCGGCCCCTGCGGCGAGCCGATGGGCATCGGCAGCCACCTGCCCTGTCCTCATGAAGCTTGCACGGCCGGTCCGCACACTTTCACCTTTGAGTGGAATCGCAGCGTGACGCCGGAGCAATTGCGTTGGTTCGTCGATGGGCAACTGGTCAACCAGGTTGCCGAAAATCAGTTTCCCGCGGAGACGTGGCGCCAGCTCACACAGCAGCACGGCTACTTCCTGTTGCTGGATGTCGCGGTGGGTGGTGGCTTTTCGTTTGTGATGGCCGGATGGAAGCCGACGCCCACGCCCGATACCGAGCCAGGGCACGCCATGATCGTGGACTATGTGGCCGTTTGGACACGGCCGGGTGAAGGCAAGAAGACCCCTGCCACGCCAGAGATGGCGGCGGATGCTTCGAAACAAACATCCGGCGCATCCAAACTTCAATAACAGGGTGATGGGCGACCCGCGGCTCGTGCTGCAAGTCGCCGGACATGTGTCTGCTTAGCTCCCGTTTCGCACAAAAGCCCCTATTCATCGTGCCTCGTTCGATGAATACTCGGGCATCGCCGCTGCGAAACACGATCATGACCGAGCTCCTTTCTCCTGCCGCTCTCGCACCGCAACAACTTGATCACGCACTGACGCTGCCGGCACGTTTCTATACCGACGCGCGCATGCCCGCGCTGGACGCTTCAACGATCTTTTCGCGCAGCTGGCAGTTGGTGTGCCATCAGTCTCAATTGGCTGGCGTGGGCGATCATGTCGTCACCGAAATCGCCGGACTACCGCTGCTGGTCGTGCGCAGCGATGCATCAAACATTCGCGCTTTCCACAACGTATGCAGGCATCGTGCATGCCCCATCGCCAGCTGCGATGGACGCGGAGCGCAAAGCTTGCGCTGCCGCTATCACGGCTGGACTTACGGGCTGGATGGCGTGCTTCGCGGTGCACCGGAGATGGGCCGCACACCGGACTTCGATCCGGCCACGATTCGCCTTCCTGAAGTCCGTGTGCATGTGTGGCAAGGACTGGTCTTCGTCGCGATCGGCGAAGCGCCACCGTTCGAGGATTTTGTCGCGGGTATCGATGCGCGCCTCGGCCCTCATCGCACGTTGCACAACTACGAGTTTCACCACCGTGCGAGCTATGACGTGGCCTGCAACTGGAAAGTCTACGTGGACAATTACCTGGAAGGTTACCACGTACCGCACATCCATCCAGGCCTGAACAGCCTGCTTGACTACCGCAGCTATATCACCGAAACCGCCGAGTGGTATTCGTTTCAGTTCAGTCCACTGGAGAGCGGCGACGACCTCTACGGCAGCGGCGAAGCGTTGTATTACTTCCTGTATCCAAACGCGATGCTCAACATTCTTCCCGGCCGTTTGCAGACCAACCGTGTGCTTCCGCTGGGCGTCGATCACTGCCGCGTGGAGTTCGATTTCTACTACGCGCCGGACGGTAGCCCCGGGGCGCAAGCCCGACGAGCGAAAGACGTCGCGTTCAGCGATGAAGTGCAGGACGAAGATGTCACGATCTGCGAGGACGTACAGCGCGGACTGGCTTCCGGCTCCTACGAAGCCGGGCGCTTGAATCCGCTACGCGAGAACGCCGTGCATCACTTTCACGAAATCGTGCGCCGCGCCTATCGCGAGTCGCTCGCCAACGCATGAGTACCGGCCCACGAGTGCTTGGGCAATGGATGTTGATCGCACTGGTCATCGGAAACATTATCGGCTCGGGCGTATTCGTGTTGCCGGCAGCGCTAGCGCCTTACGGCGCCGCAAGCCTGCCCGGCTGGGGATTGAGCCTTGGCGGTGCGCTGATGTTGGCATTGATATACGCATGGCTGGCGCAGATTGTGCCCAACCATGGCGGCGCTTACGCCTACGCACGCCGCGCATTTGGTGACATTGTCGGTTTTGTGGTGGGCTGGAGTTATTGGGTATGCGTCTGGTCCGCGAATGCCGCGATTGCCGTGGCGTTTGCCGGCAGCCTAGGTTCGGTATGGCCCGCGGCTACGTCTACGCCGATGCGTGGCGCCTTGTGTGCACTAGCAGCGTTGTGGTTTTGCACAGCAATCAGCTTGGCCGGAGTACGCGAAGCGGGTCGAACAGCCATCGTGACCACGCTGCTCAAACTCGTACCCTTGGTTGTATTTGGTCTTCTCGGCTTAGGCTGGGTGCACCTGAGTGCATTTGAGCCATTCAATCCAAGTGGTCTACCGCTGATCGGCGCGACCACATCCGTTGCCGCGTTGACGCTGTGGGCTTTCTTAGGCCTGGAAACAGCAACGGTGCCAACCGACGTTGTCCGCGATCCGCAGCGCACCGTTCCACGCGCTACGGTGATCGGCATGACAGTGGCCGGGGTCGCCACCATGCTGGCATGCACGGTCGTCGTCGGGATGCTTCCGGCCGATGTGCTGCGCAACTCTGCCGCGCCTATGGCCGAAGCGGCACGGCGCGTGTGGGGCAATGCCGCAGGCATCGGTATCGGCGTCGTCGCCACCATTTCCTGTTTTGGAGCGCTCAATGGATGGGTATTGCTGCAGGCGCAGACGACGCTGGCCGCTGCGCAGGATGGCTTATTCCCGGAGCCCTTCGCCCGTCTCGACAAACGCGGCACGCCATGGATTGGCCTGCTCGTCAGCAGCGTTCTGGCGAGCGCGCTCATTGTCTCCAATTACAGCCGCACACTGGTGGCGCTCTTCACCTTCACCATTCTGCTGTCCACCGCATCGACGTTGCTCCCCTACCTGGTGACCGTGCTTGCCTGGTGGCGAATCGATAAAAGCGCGCGCTGGTGGCGGCGACTGGTCGCGATCGGCGCGCTTGTCTTCAGCGTATGGGCCCTGATCGGGACGGGCGGCGAAGCCTTGTCGTGGGGCGCCGTCCTGCTACTCGCTGGATTGCCTATCTATCTATGGCAACGTTACGCAGCGACACGTGTGAAGGGCCTAAATCCTTAGGCCAGAACCATCATCCGGCCTCTTAGTTCAGGAAGATGCTGGTTCGGTGAAAAATACCGTTAAGTCGTATTAATGGCGCCGTCGACGAGAAGGCACCGCTGCCCTGCCACGGTCCTCCACAGTGCGACACGACTGAATCTAAGTGCTACGCTGGTTCTGCCTGAGGGGCCGCCTCCGATCAACAGTCGACCCCACTTGGCTACCGCCCGGTAAATACGGACCTTCTCAAAGAAGGCGTATCTTCGTGCGGGAGTGCGGTTCGTCATGACGAATGTCTCCACGACACCGGTTTTCCGGTATCGCGCGTTCATCAGCTATAGCCATCGTGACAAGACGTGGGCTGGCTGGTTGCATAAAGCGCTGGAAACATATGCGATCCCGAAACGTCTTGTCGGCCAGACGACGGCATCCGGCGTTATTCCCAAACGCCTCTCTCCCATCTTTCGCGACCGTGACGAACTGGCCACAGCCACCGATCTTGGCCGCAAGGTCAATGAGGCGCTAGAGCAATCCGCCAATCTGATCGTGATCTGCTCACCCTCTGCGGCTACCTCTCATTGGGTGAATGAAGAAGCGTTGGCATTCAAACGACTCGGCCGTAGCGAACGCATCTTTTGCTTGATCGTCGATGGCGAGCCTAATGCAAGCGATCTGGCCGGCCGTAAAGCCGAGGAGTGCTTCGCGCCATCGCTGCGTTATCAGCTGGGTTCCGACAATATGTTGAGCCAGGTACGCACCGAACCAATCGCCGCCGACGCGCGACCGGGCAAAGACGGAAAAACCAACGCCAAATTGAAATTGATTGCCGGCGTTCTGGACGTCAATTTCGACGCATTGAAGCGTCGCGAGCTGCAACGGCGAGCTCGACGCATGGCGGCGCTCGCAACGTTGTCGCTCATCGTAATGGCCGTGACCACCACCCTTGCGATCAATGCAGTCATTGCACGCAATGCCGCCATACGTCGACAGAAGCAAGCTGAAAACCTGATCGGTTTCATGCTGGGCGACCTCAACGACAAATTGGCGCAGGTATCCCGCCTCGACATCATGGAGGCTGTCGACGATCACGCGATGAGTTACTTCCAATCGCTGCCGACCACTGATGTCACCGACGAAGCACTGGCGGAACGTGCCAAAGCGCTAGAGAAAATCGGTAGCGTACGAATGGACCAAGGCCACCTCTCGACCTCGATGGCGTCGTATCAGCTGGCTTTAACCATCGCCGCCAAACGCGCCACCGCCGCACCCGAGGACATTCCAAGGCAGCTGGCCTATTCGGAAATCTGGACCTTCATTGGCATGAACCATTGGCGCCAAGGACAGCTCGACGCCGCACAACAGGCATACACCTCAGCGCAGGAGGTCTTGCAACGCGCAGCACAGCACGCCGCGGAAGATCCGCAGCTCCTATTCCAGCTGGCGACGATCGATAACGACGTCGGCCATGTGCTGGAGGCCAATGGCCATTTGGATGAGGCCACTAAGCAATACCTCGACACGCTCACCCTGTGCGAAACGCTCGTCAAGGATCAACCTCAAAATACGGAATGGATGTCGAGTCTGGGAATTGCGCACAACAATCTCGGCAAGATGGCGCTCATGCGTGGCGATCTCGCCACAGCCGTTGCGCAGTACCAGGACGACGACAAGATCGAGTCTGCGTTGGCCGCAAGCGATCCCCACGACAACAACCAACGCGAAAGCATGGAGATCGTGCGAGCGATCCTTGGCCGCACGCTCGCCCTGGCCGGAGACATGCAAACTGGCACGCGCAACCTCCAGCAAGCTGTAGACCTTGCCAATCAGCTGATGACCGTGGACCCAAACAACACGAGTTTCCAGGAACATCTCGCACTCTATGGTGCGCAATTGAGCAAACTGCTTCGTCTACAGAATGAACTTCCTGCAGCAAATGCATTAATCACTCGCTCACTGGCGATCTTTATCACATTGACCAAGCAGGATCCCACCAATAGCGACTGGCAACGTGAATTCGCCGAAACAAAAATCGAGCAAGCGGAACAATCGCTTGCCGCCAACCATATCGATGCCGCGCGGGATCAAGTGCAATCGGCACTGCGAATACTTGAACCACTCCGCGCCGAGCAGCCCGACGACCGCGCCACGTTGCTTGCATCGCTTTCGGCCAACTTGTTGCTTGCCTCCGTAACCAGCGATGCGCAGGCCGCGCAAAAACTCCGCACCGATGCACTGACGATGATAGCCGCCGTGAAAAATGGCAATAACGACCCTCGCCTTCTGGCGTTACAAGCGCAAGCCCTATTGGCATCGGACAACAAAGACGGCGCACAACCAGTGATTCATAAGCTATGGAACAGCGGTTACCGGGACGTATCGCTGTTGAACGCATTGAAACGAGACGGAATCGATTATCCAGTCAACTCGGAATTCCAGCAAAAGTTGTTGGCCACGACCGAAGTGAATGAACGCAAATAACCCGTGTCACCGTGGATCAGCAATGGGATGCCCTTCAACTTGAACTTTCCCATTCAATGAACAGGAGCACATCATGCCAAACAATCTCAACGTCACGCTCAATACGTCCAACCCACCCACTAGCCTCGATGTGGTTGATTTGAACGGCTTGAACGTCATCAACGAAAGTTCGGTTGCGCAAACCATAACCTGGTCGCTGAGCGGCAACGCGTCCGGTGGAACCTTCGTTCCACTCACCAACGCCAATCCCGGTTTCGCCTGGGTAGGCACAGCGCCACCTTCCTCCATTTTTAGCGGCCCTACACTGAACGCAGCAGGCAACGTATTGTCGATCACCGACCTCAACAACGCGCCTAGTACGAAAGGAACGTGGATTTACATACTACGCGCCACGGTCGGTGGCGTGGTCTATCAAACGATAGCCACCACGCCAAAAGGTACTACGACAAACCCATGGGTCAGAAACAATTAGATGCCATGTCAGTGCGATGTGCGCTCCACTCGATTGAGTGTCGCTACTAGCGTCATCGCGCAAATCCGAAAGGAAGCGTCAACGCAGGCCTCAGGCCTAGCCATTGGAGACTGTCATGATGAGTATCAGCAATGAAAACGAAAGCACGCCGGACGAGCCGGCCGCCGACGAAAATGAAAAGCAAGACGACAAGAACGAACTGGAATCGGCACCGGCAAAAAAACCACTACCAAATACAACTACGTTGCCATGGGTCAGAAACAACTAAGTGAGGCCCGCTAAGAGTGATTGACTATCTCGCCCGTGAGGAGGTTGGCAGCGGTGGCCTCCTACGGGCGGCGTGTCCTGAAGATCGTGTTCTTCCCTTCGTGAATACCTTCAATCACCCGGAAGCCGCCATGACTCCCTTGGTCGTCGGTGTTACCAGCCATCGCAACATTCCCACCCAGCAGATTGAGCCAATCCGGCAACAAGTACGCAACTTCTTCGCACAGCTCCAACGTGACTTTCCAAAGTTGCCGTTAGTTGTGCTGTCGGCATTGGCTGAAGGTGGCGATCAACTAGTGGCCTACGAAGCGCTTGACTGCGGCGCCCACTTGATCGCCCCTCTGCCCTTGCCGCGAGCTCTTTACGAAGACGACTTCGATGACCCTACAGTGCGGGCGAATTTCGACATACTTTGCAGCCACGCCGAGATCGTGCAGCTGCCTCCCGTAAGGGGACAATCGTGGCCGATGGTTGGCACGCAAAGTCTGGCGCGCGATCGCCAGTATGCGAAAGCAGGCGTCTACATAGCCAGCCACTGTCACATCCTGCTTGCCATCTGGGACGGCAAGGATTCAGGACGGCTAGGCGGCACCGCGCAGATCGTGAGGTACCACCTCGGCGGAGCCATGCCCGGCTTGATCGAACGGCGCCGAAATGCACGCCACGTGCTTGGCCGAAGTGATGAAAGTTTGCTGTATCACATTGTCTGCTCGCGCGACGGCTCCGATGGCGCCGTCGCCGCGGGCCTGCAGCCACTGCAGACGTTGTGGCGTGCGGCAGACACCGGCGCGGCAGACAACGACATGCCGGCTGAATTCCGCCAAATGTTTGCACACATGGTCGAATTCAACGAGGACTGCGACAAGTACGCCGAGGAAATCGACGCGGCACACGGCGACAAAGCCACCGAGGCAAAAACGACCGTCGATCGGCTATTTCGCGCCGCCGACTGGCTGGCGATCCATTTCCAACGGCGGGTGCTGCTGGCCATGCGTTTAACCTACAC
>CAJCJD010000052.1 GCA_903970555.1 Vulcanimicrobiota bacterium | reverse complement strand
CCAGGATGAAGCGCGCACGATGAGCGATCGAGCCGCCGTAACGGTCGGTGCGTTGATTGGTGCTGGAGGAGAGGAATTGCTCCGGCAGATAGCCCGACGCAGCATGCAGCTCGACACCATCGAAGCCTGCTTCCAACGCGTTGCGCGTCGCGCGACGATAGTCGTTCACGACATCGCCGACTTCATCGGTGGTGAGCGCTCGCGGCATCACGAAGTCCTGCGGACCGGTCGCCGTGAACACCTTGCCCGCGGGTTGGATAGCCGAGGGAGCAACGGGCGTAGCGCCATCCGGTTGCATGCTCGGATGGGAGATCCGGCCGGTGTGCATCAATTGCAGAAAGATATGGCCGCCTTCGGCATGCACTGCGCGGGTGATGGATTTCCACGCTTCGACCTGTGCAGCGGAATGGATGCCCGGCGTGCGCACATAACCTTTGCCGGTGGGTGAAGGGTAGGTGCCTTCGGTGATGATCAGGCCGGCATTGGCGCGCTGGCTGTAATAGGCCACTGCCAACTCGGAGGGCACGCCGGTGGCGTCATCGGCGCGCGAGCGGGTCATCGGCGCCATCACCAGGCGATTGCGCAAGGTATAGGGGCCGATTCGGGTTGAACTGAAGAGCTTGTCCATGACGAATTCCTGGCTTGGGGAAGTGGTGTCATCCTGCATTGATCCATCGAGGAGATAAAGGCGTATATTTGAATCTACTATTCCATTTATGGGGCAATAGGTTTGGAGTTGCTCAATTACATGCGTGTGTTCGTGGAAGTAGCGCGGACCAAGAGCTTTCGCAAAGCGGCCGAGGCGCTGGATATGCCGAACTCGACCGTCTCACGGCACATTGCGGAGCTGGAAAAGTTGATTGGGCTGCGACTGCTGCATCGCTCCACGCGCAAGGTGGAACTCACCGGCGCGGGCGAGGTGTATTTCCAGCGCTGCCAAAACATCGTGGAGGAGGCGCGTGTTGCGCACGAATCCCTGCTTGATGTGGCAGAGCGGCCAAGCGGTACGTTGCGGGTTTCGATGCCGGTCGAATTGGCTACCGGCTTTCTTGCGCCGGTCCTGAAGGACTTCGCAGCGACTTATCCGCTGATCAGCTTCGAATTCGATCTAACGCCGCGCCGTGTCGACTTGCAGGCCGATCCGTTCGATCTGGCCATTCGCATTGGGCCGCCACCGACTGCACCATCGACGCTGGTTGCCCGTCAGATTGCTTTACTGCCGCGCTATTTGTACGCGGCGCCGAGCTATCTGAAGCAAGCGCCACCGCTCACGCATCCCACCGACTTGGTGCATCACGTGTTATGCCTTGCGCAGGGTGCGATGAAGCAGCATGGCGTGCCGAAGACGCTTTATCGTGGCGAAGAAGCCGTCGATGTGATGACCGAGCCGCGCTTTGCGACGAACAGTGTTGGCTTGAGTCGCTCGTTGGCCACGCTGGGCGTTTGCATCGCTGGCTTGAGCGATGAACTTGTTCGTGAGGAAGTGGCGCTTGGGCGATTGCGCCGTGTGCTTCCCGAATGGAGCTTGGCGCCGGTTCAAGTGCATGCCCTCACCGAAACGCGTCTGCTGCCGGCGAGAACTCGCTTGTTTATCGATTTCCTCAAGAAAGGGTTGCAAGAGGCATCGCTTGCCTTGGGTCAAGCACCAATTGGTAAAGCCGCTTCCCGAAGACGCGGTTGAAGATGGCGAAGGTGGCGACAATGGTTTCCGCACCCGAATTTATTTGAAGCGGCATCGCCAAGCGACACGACTTAAAGCATGGCGTGTAACTAATTTGTCGAGGCACGTGGCGCACTTGCGATGCTGTTCAGCGCCATCTTTTCCGCATCGTGATCGGTTTGCTTAGCGGTAACCAGCACAGTTATCGCGCGATGCGCATCATCATGATCGCCAACGTCAACCTGATAGGCATGCTTTGCTGCATCGGGACGTTTCACCAGGGACGAGGCGTATTTCTCCAGGCATCCCGAAAGACCTACGTCATCCACATCGCAAATTGCCACATGCGGCGCATGCGTATAGACCGGCTCGGCGCGGCCATGGCACCAGGACGTTGGTTCGTCGATAGCGCCTTCTTCACCATTGTATCGACCGCCTTCCTGGCAACCGGTACCTGCTGCAGATGTCGGAACAACCGTTGCACCGCACCGACCCGAATTAGAGCCAGAAGTGAGGCAAACGGCTGTGATGTTCTGGGGATCACCAGGTTCGCTGGCGGCAGCACGCACGACGGCGGAAGCGGTCTGGGGAATCGAGTTGGATTGCGTGACGGGCTGCATCGTGGTGTGAACGACAGAGCCTGAAATGCGCGAAACGGCCTGCACCGACGACTGCGTCAAAGCCTGCTGGGAATCCGCCGCGCGAGCCGAGAATGTCGTCATCACGGTGACACAGACGATGCATGAAGCCAGGACGTAACGCATATTCGTAGTACTCGATAGGGACTGGTGCAAAACGAGGTGGATGTAAGGGGCATCGGCGACGGGGCAGGCGCCTTGAGCACAAACCCTGTTGAAAGGGTCGAAAGGTCGCGATTCTGTGACGCAGTTCGCGTCTTGCCGGGGCTGGCACACCGGCGATGGCGGTGGAATCCTGCGGCCTTATGCGCCGCCGCAGCTTCCCGGTGCGGCGGCGCGAAGGTAAGGTAGGCGGGAAGGGGGACAGGGCATCCTATGGAACGACACGACCGAGCGCATTCAATGGCGGGAAACAGTCATGCGGCTGATCGAGCCGAGGCGACCTGGCTGACCATGCCGGACGGCCAAAAGTTGTTTCTGCGCGATTGGCCGAATCCGTCAGCGCGCGATGCCGTATTGATTGTGCACGGCCTGGGTGAACACAGCGGGCGCTATGAGCAACTCGCGCGATGGTTTCTGGCACGTGGTTACGCGGTGCGCAGCTACGATCAGCGCGGTCATGGCCGCACGCCCGGTCAACGCGCGGCGTTGCGGCATAGCAACGATTTGCTGCAAGACCTCGCGAACGTCTACAAAGGTTATGCCGCCAGCCTCGGGCGATTGCCGCTGCTGCTTGGACACAGCATGGGTGGCGCGGTCGCATTGCGTACCGTGCTCGATGGTCGCATTGAGCCGCCTGCAATGGTTCTCTCATCGCCAGCGTTGCGCACTTACGAAGCGCCATGGCTGCGTCAGTTGGCCCGTGTTCTGGCTCGCGTGTTGCCCAACTTGCCACTTCGCAACGGATTGGCGTTGGATGGCTTGTCGCACGACAAGCAGGTGATCGAGGACTATCGCAACGACCCGCTATGCAGCGGCAAGGTCACGCCGCGGATGGCCGATTTCATTTTCCGCGCGGGCGCCACCAGCATCGCCGATGCCTGGCGTTTGCGCACACCCACTTTATTGCTGGTCGCCGGCAGTGATCGATTGGTCGACCCTTCCGGTAGTCGCGATTTCGCGGCCGGTGCGTGGGCGACGAAGCAACTCACTAGTCGGTTCTTCGATACGCTCTTCCATGAGTTGTTCAATGAGACCGAGACAGGCCGTCATCAGGTGTTGGCGCAGCTGGCGGAATGGCTGCGGCGCAGTATGCTGGCGTGAGCCGATCGACTGCATCACAGCATTTTGCGATACACCACGAAGCCTGATTTGTCGGCAACCTTGTCATAGAGCTGCATGGCTGTCGCATTGGCCTCATGCGTGTGCCAATACACGCGCGGAGATCCTGCGTCGGCGGCGCATCGATAAACGGCATCGATAAGCTTGCGTCCTACGCCCGCGCCCCTGGCTGATTCGCGCGTATACAAATCCTGCAGATAGCAGATCGGTTCGAGCTGAATGGTGCTGCGGTGGAAAAGATAGTGCGCCAGCCCAACCAGCCTGCCGTCGCTTTCGGCAACCAAAGCATGCATCGGTTCACAGGCGTCGAAGAAGCGCGCCCAGGTCGACTGCGTGATTTCCGTCGGTAGCGCGGTCGGCCCCGTTCTTCCATAAAAGGTGTTGTAGCCGTCCCACAACGGTAGCCAGGAAGAAAAGTCCGCTTTTGTCACGGGTCGGATCAAAAGACGTTGGGCCATGAATGTTCCATTGAATTCTTATTGATGACCGCGCGGATGCGGCGCATGCTGCGCGACTGGATACAGAGGTTGCTGATTCATGCCGGTTATGTCGTTGGAAATGATGCTTAAGGAGCTTGAACAGGATCGTTCGTTGCGCGAGCCGGATCAACTGCAACGTCGCATCGAGGCACTCGATCGCCTTGAAGCGTGTCTTATCTATACGCCAGATGAGAAGGATGAGGCGGAATCGACGCTGCTTCGCCAGGCTCAGGCGATATCCGCCGAGCTGGAAGCCATCAACGGCCAGCTTTACGAATCCATTCGTCGCAAGATTCAGCGAGGCGACGGGGATGGAGGGTTATACGAATGGGCGACCGCATCGAGCGAAGTCGGGCGCCCGCTCGATCAACTCAACGGCGTCGGCTACGACTATCTCGACGTGCTGGTCAGCGGTACGTTGCAGTTCGACGAGCCCGACGAGAGCATTGCGTCGTTGGCGCCGGAAATGGTGTTCTATCAACCAACGCCAGCACGCTACGTATTTGACCTGATTCGTCACGCGGAGCTCAAGAACGGCGATGTGCTGATCGATCTCGGCTCCGGCCTGGGTCACGTTTCACTGCTAGCCGCTATTTGCACACCTGCACAGTGCATCGGCATCGAGCTTGAAGCGGCTTATGTTGCGTGCGCCAAGAAGAGTGCGCTTGCGTTGAACGTGAGCAATGTGACATTTATCCAGCAAGATGCGCGATTGGCCGATTTTTCCAACGGCACGGTGTTTTATCTCTACACACCCTTTACCGGCACGATCTTGCGCGATGTGCTCGATAGGCTCAAACGGGAGGCCGCCGATCGCCAGATCCGTGTTTGCACACTCGGGCCCTGCACATTGATCGTTGAAAAAGAACCCTGGCTGCAAGCTATGAGCACGCCGGAGATCGATCAGCTCACCATCTTTCGCAGCATCTAGCAGGTTCGCATGCGGCACGCATGAAAGCCGAAAAAAGCACGCCGCGACGTCCATGGACGCCGCGGCGGCAGATGGCTATGCAATCGGTCGGACGATGGCGTTAGAGACGTGGCCCGCCGCGTCGGATGCCGCCGAAGATCAACGACAACACAAACAGCACAATAAATACGATAAACAGAATCTTGGCGATACTAGCCGCACCGGCGGCGATACCACCGAAGCCGAATACGGCAGCGATGATGGCGATAACAAAAAATACGGCAGCCCAATAAAGCATGTCAGTCTCCTGGTGGAGGGACGAGCGGGAACTTCTTCAATAACGTACTAACCGTGTTAACGGCCCACGAAGGACCATGTAGCCAATCAATGAGGGCGACGGTTCGTCTTCTGGCGGCTCATGCTCAAGTCTTCTTCAAACTCTCGCACTTGTCCCTCAGCCTCGTCGCGCGCTACGCCATAACGCTCCTGCACCCTGCCGGCCAGCATTTCGGCATTGCCCTCGATGACTTTCAGATCATCGTCAGTCAACTTGCCCCACTGCTTCTTAATCTGTCCACTGATCTGTTTCCACTGACCGCTGATCGTGTCCTGGTTCATAACGATTACCTCGTGCTGATCGATTCGGAGTGCCGACGTCTTGCGTCTGACGCCATCCATTCGATCAATCGATCCGTGAACGATATGTCCCTAAAATGTACGTACATGATGAAGCGGTTCAGTCACGTGAACGTATTGACTATACGCCTTTTGCAAGGTGTGCAAGCGTTTAGTGCGCGTACACGAGCCCGCCTAGTGCTTATGCACTAAGGGCGTGATTACGTTCGAAAAGAAGTGCCGTGCCTCAGTATTGAGACCCCTGACTGCAAGCGATGGCGCGCAGCAGTTGGTATGCGCCCGTGCCCCGCACCAGCCCACGCGCTTGGCTATGCGCGTGCCGGTGCGGGGTGCCTGTCAGTGCATCAATGATGCGTGTTGTGGTGTTTACTTAGTTGGCGCTCGAATTCGCGCACTTGCTTTTCGGCCTCGGCGTGAGCCATGCCATAGCGCTGTTCCAGCTTGCCAGCGAGATATTCGGCGCTTCCCTCTGCAACTTTGAGGTCGTCGTTGGTGAGTTTTCCCCAATGCTGCTTGATATTGCCGGAAAGTTGCTTCCACTGGCCCCGTATCATGTCTTCGTTCATGACAGTACCTCTTGGAATGATCGTAGGTATCGCAAGGAGTGCGGTGCACCTTCGCGTTCACACGGTGCGTTAGTAATTCGATCAATTCTTGCGTGAATCATTCGTGCGAAGTTCGTGCACGGGGGTTGCTGGTGTTCAGCATGATGAAGATGCACACTTGCCTGCCGTCGCAAGGCGTGGCGACGGTTGTGTGATGCTTGTGTTGGATTGCTATTAGCGCGTCGTGTGTCGCAACGCTAATGCGCAATTGTTTGCGCTTGATCGCTTGGTAGATCGCCGATCATGCGCGTGGCGAGGCCGTCGTAGTTGTAGTCGAAATGATGGTCGCCCGGCATCTCGTACACCTTCACCCACTTGGGCAGCTGCGAGTCGTTGCAGACGGTGTCGTCGCTATCGTCGTGGCCGTAGTAGCAAATCACCGGTGGTTTGTTTTGCAGCGCGTCGATACGCGGTAATGCAGGGAAGTGTGGAACGGGGTTGATCCACTCCATCAATGCCTTGGTGTGTGTCTTGAGCCAGTTCTCGGTCATGTAGCCTTCGAGCTCGACCTCGAAGTTCACATCGTGGCTGGGTGAAAGCAACACGACTTGCGAAATGCGTGCACGGTTCGCCGGGCTCAGTTTGTCGACGATCGTTGGCACCACGTCTGCGCCGAAAGAGAAGCCGATCAACCAAACTTTTTGCTTATGCCATTGCGCGGTGTATTTGGTGATCAGCGCGTCGAGATCTTGCGCCGATTCCTCCGGCGAGCGATTGCGCCAATAGTAGGCAAGGCAACTGATGCCGAGCACGGGTATGCCGCGAGCGGCCAGTCGACTGCCGACCTCTTTATCCAGGTCGCGCCAACCGCCATCACCCGAATAGAACACAGCAAGTACGTCATCATGACCGGCCGGTGCCTGCGCGGTAGCGGCCAATTTGACGGTAGCATCTTCCAGGCTCGGTCGCGGCAGCGGTTTCCAGATGATCAAGGCAGCGGCGATCGCTACGACTGCAACGACAGCGATAACACGGAATTTCATCGACGCACGACTCCGGTAAGGCCGCCCGAAATCAGGCTGGCGACGTTGGTGAGCACCACTGGCAACGCGATGCCTCCCGGTACCGCCATGTAGCGCGGCTCCCATTCGGGATCGAACTTGTCTTTGTAACGGTGCAAGCCCTGGAAATTATAGAAGCGTTCGCCACGTCCGAAGATCAGCGCGCCAAACCGGTTCCACAGCGGCGCCTGGCGCCGGCTCTGCAAGCCTGAAAGCGGCGCCATGCCGAGATTGAACCAACGGTAGCCTTCCGACTTGGCCCACAACATCAGCTCCACGAACAAGTAATCCATCAGGCCAGCGGGGCCATCCGGCAGCTGGCGCATCAAATCCACCGAAGCTTCTTCCATGCTTTCGCTGAGGAACATGTTGGCAAACGCGACGGGTTTGTCGTCCTGCCACACCACCGCCATCGGTGTACGCAAGAGATAGCGTTCGTCGAAGGCGCCCAGCGAAAAACCTTTCTCGCGGACTTTTTTGTCTCGCAGCCACGCGTCGGAGATAGGTTTCAGTTGTGGCAGTAGTGCGGGCACGTGCTCGGTCGCCACGATTTCCAAGCGCAAGCCTTCGCGGTTCAACTTATTGATGGTGCCGCGCAGGGTCTTCTTCGACTTGCCATCGAGATTGAAGTGCTCCAGCAACACGCGCGCTTCTTCGCCAATCTTCAGCAGGCTCATGCCGACTTCGAGATAGAGATCCAGGTCGGCTTGGGTCACCTGATAGAACACCGGCCAGCCACCGCCGCGCTCGCAACGTTCGCGGAAGGTCCACACCAGTTCTTGTCGAGCACGATCGTCGCGCCCCACCGGATCGCCCATCGCGACCCAGCTGCGCCCCTCGATGCCATACATGATGAAGGCTTTGTCATCGGGATCGAACAGCAGACTCTTGTCGCCCATCAAGGCGAGGTGCGCCTGCGCGGAGGGAAATTGCTTGATCAGCGGAAGGGCGCGAATCAGTTCCGCTTCGTCGGGCAAGGTGGGGCGTGGACGCGCCGAGCGAATGAGCGTGGTCAGCGCAAACAACAAGGCAACGCCAGTGGCACCTACCAGTGCGCGCAGCGCGCGTGGCGCGTTGCCGTGATAGAAACTGAATTGCCACCACAGGTCGCGGCTGTATTCCACGTGCTGATAACTGAAGAACACCAGCCACACCGTGCAGCCCAGCACCGTCGCGCAAGCGAGCATCCAGCCGAACGAAAAGGTGAGATCGAACATGGACGCACGCCGATAGAACAGACGATGCGCAGGCGCCAGCGCCATCGCCAGCAGAATCAGTAGGCCCGCTTCTTCGTAGTCGATGCCCTTGAGCAACTGCGCCACGGCACCCGCGATCAATAGCACCAACGTGAGCCAGTAAGCCGCGTCGAGTCGACGCTGCAGGCCGCGCGCAAGAATCAGCAGCGACATGCCGATCACGCTGCTAAGGAAGTGCGACACCTCCAGCACCGGCAGCGGCAACAGATCGCTGAGCAACTCCATGCGCCCGGGAAGCGCAGCCGTCGCACCGGAAAACAGCAACACCGCGCCGGATACCAACGTGAGGCCAGCGAAGAACGGCGGCAGCAAACCGTTGAACCACGGCGAGAGCAGCGCTGCCTGACGCAAACCGCGCGCTTCGCGCACGACGACGACGACAGTGGCGGCGCAAAGCGGCAACAAGTAGTACACGCCGCGATAGGCAGCCAAGGCACCAAGGATTGGCGCCGACAGCGCGTGATTGCCGGTGGCGCCGAAGCCGGCCAGCATCACCGCCTCGAACACGCCCAGGCCACCCGGCACATGGCTGATCAGTCCGGCGATTTGCGCCAGCGCGAAAATCGCCAGGAACGATCCGAAGTGCAGCACCAACGCATCGGGCATCAATGCATAAAGCACCAACGCCGCCAAACCCCAGTCCAGCGCGCCGACGAAAATCTGCCGCAGGCCAATACTGATGGGCGGCAAGCGCACATCCCAACGCCACAGCTTGATCGGATGACGAAACACGACACCACCGATCAACCACAGCAGCGGTATGCCGCAGAGCACCGCGCCGAGCAGCAAGCGCGCGTGCGCCAGCGGCAGCCCGGGCGGAATCGGCACCAGCAACAGCGTGACGCCCGTGATGGCGAAAAGACCCAGCCAGAAACTGATCGTGCAGAACAGCACGACTTTGGCGACCTCCATGGTCGACAGGCCCGCCTGTATATAGAAGCGGTAACGGATCGAGCCGGATACCAGCATCGCCATGCCCAGCGTGTTGCTGAAGGCGTAGCTGATGAAAGAGATCAGCGCCACGCGCGGGCGCGGCAATTTGCGGCCGATCGCGCTGAGCGCGAACAAGTCGTACAAGGGCATCACCGCGTAACCGAGCGCGGTCAACACAATCGCCTGACCCAGGCGACCGCGCCGCAGGCGATGCATGTATTCGCCGACCTGGTGATAACTCACCTCGCCAGCCAGACGATAAAGCGCCCACAACGCCAGGCACAGCATCAACACCGACAAAGCCGGACCGCCGAATCGACGCAACCACACCGGGCCTGGCCGGCTCAGTGCATCTTCCTGGCTAAGGACTTCGGCCCCGCCTTGTTGCTCCACGCTGCGATTGCCTCTCGATTTCCCGGGACAGCGATGGTGCCATACCGGGCATTGCAGGTAATAACTTACGGGACTGTGGACGGCTTATTCGTTCTGAACCTATCCCACAGCAAAAGGGCGCCCATCGGGGCGCCCCGGTGTACATCTATGTCGGTACGACTTAGCTCTTCTTGACCTCGAAGGTCTTGCTGGCGACCTGCTTGCCGTCGAGCGAGATATCCACCTTGTACTTGCCTTCCGGCCACAGGTTCGGATTCACCACGCGGAACGTGGTGGTTGCCGGGCCATCGGCGATGATCGACTGACTGGTGCTGGTTACCAGCTGACCATTGCCTTCCAGGTAGCTCCACTTGGCATTGAGCGTGGCACCGGGCGTGCTGCCGCTGGTGTCGACGCTGACGTAGATGGTCTTCTGGCTCGGCGCGAAGGTGGTGATTTCCTTACGCACCTTGTGATCGGGAGTGACGGTGTCGCCGAGCGTGATGGTGCTCACCTGAAACCCATCGCTGGCTGCCGGCGCTGCTGCAGCGGTGGCGGGCGCGGTGGTGCTGGCCGGGGCGGGAGCTGTCGGAGCTGCGGGAGCCGTCGACGCCGGTGCAACAGCTGCCGGTGCAGCGGTGCTGGCGGCGGCCGGTTTGGCGGCGGTGCTCGCCGCGGCGGGCGCGGTGCTGGAAGGCGCCGGTTGATTCGCCGACTGCTGCTCGTTCTTGCCGCAGGCGCTGAGCGCCAGCAGGCCGGCAAACGTGACGCTGTATAGGGCGGCGGAACGTGCGGAGAGTTTCATGTGCGGGATTCCGAAATGTGAGAACGAAAGAACCGGAGGCTGGCGGCTTCGGAGCCAGTTGTTAAGGCTAGCGCCATCGATCTGAAGTGCCGATGACCAGGGCGGCAGAGTTTACCGGTTTGTGAACTTATTGCCTCGCCCCGCGAGCATTGTCCGGCAGGTGCTTGTCGGTGCTGCGGAAGGGGTTGATGTCCAGGCCCCCGCGACGCGTGTAACGCGCGTAAACGCTCAGTTGCTGCGGCGTACAGCGCGCCATCACGTCGGTGAAGATGCGTTCCACGCATTGTTCATGGAATTCGTTATGCGTGCGAAACGACACCAGGTAGCGCAACAAGCCCTCGCGATCGATCGGCGTGCCGCGATAGGCGATCTGCACGCTGCCCCAATCGGGCTGGCCGGTGACCGGGCAGTTGGAGCGCAATAGATCGGAGACCAGCGTTTCCTCGATCACGCCGCTTGATGCATCGGTGCGAAGGTAGTCGGCTTTCGGCGGTCCGTAGTCGTCGATCTTCACCGGCAGCGCGTCGATCGATTCGCCAGCCAGATCAGCGAACGTGTGCTGCGCCACGCGCGGCGCGCGGATGTGCACCATCACCGGCGCACCCGCTGCGCGCGAAAGATCCTGCTGCAACAGCGCGCTCAGGGCCGCCGCGTTGGCGAGCGGTTCCTGCGCAAAGCCGTTGAGATACAACTTGAACGACTTGGACTCGATGATGTTGGGCGAGCTTGCCGGCACATGGAATTCCGCCACGGCCGCCACGGGCTTGCCTTGCATGTCCAACCAGGACAGCTCATAGGCGTTCCAGATGTCCATGCCGTAGAACGGCAACGGCTCGTGCACACCAATCTCGTCGCGCTTGGTCTGGCGCGGAATCGGAAACAGCAGGCTGGGGTCGTAACGGTCGGCGTAGACGGTGTGCTTGCCGAGCGGGGAATGATCGGGAGTGCTCATTGCGCCATTTTACCCGCCCGCGCGCCCCGGCGGACGAGCGCCCTTTCAGGCGCGCGACTGACCCGCAAGCTGGTACCCCGCGACGGCATGTGGAACGTACGGCGCCTCCAACGCAGCCAGTTCCTGCTCGTTGAGATGGAGCGACAGCGCGGCCACCGCATCGGTGAGATGGCCTGAATGCGACGCGCCAATGATGGGCGCGGTGACCTGCTGTTTGTGCAGCAGCCACGCCAACGCCACCTGGGCGCGGGGAACGCCGCGTGCCGCGGCTATCTTGCCGACCGCATCGATGACCTGGCGATCGGATTCAAGCGTGGCGCCGTAGAGTTGCTCGCCGTATTGATCGCGTTGCTGACGTTCGCTGGTTTCATTCCAGTCACGCGTCAGACGACCGCGGGCCAGCGGGCTCCACGGCAGCACCGCGATGCCTTGATCGGTGCACAAGGGCAGCATTTCGCGCTCTTCTTCGCGGTAGAGCAGATTGAGATGGTTCTGCATCGACACAAAAGGCGTCCAGCCGTGCAGGCGTGCGAGATACAGCGCCTTGGCGAATTGCCACGCGTACATGGACGACGCGCCGATGTAGCGCGCCTTGCCGGATTTCACCACCTCGTGAAGCGCTTCCAGTGTTTCCTCGATCGGCGTTTCGTCGTCCCAACGATGAATCTGGTACAGGTCCACATAATCAGTGCCGAGGCGCTTAAGACTGGCATCGATCTCGGCAAAGATAGCCTTGCGCGAGAGACCGGCTCCATTGGGCCCCGGGCGCATGCGGTTGAAGACCTTGGTAGCGATGACCACGTCCTCGCGTCGTGCGAAATCGCGTAGCGCGCGCCCGACGATTTCCTCCGAGGTGCCATCGGAATACACATTGGCCGTGTCGAAGAAAGTGATGCCAAGCTCCAGCGCCTCGCGGATCAGCGGCCGGCTTTTCTCTTCATCGAGCGTCCACAGGTGACTGCCGCGCTCCGGCACGCCGAACGTCATGCAGCCAAGGCAAAGTCGCGAGACTTGCAGCCCGGTCGAACCAAGTCGTAGGTATTCCATAGATGCTCTCGTGGGGAGGGGCGTGCGGATATAGGGTTACTTATTGACGTGTGCCATGCCTGCGGGCGCGTAACGTTCGCCTGCCACGGCACTGACCGGGAAGATGCGCTCGATCGAATCGAGTTCGTCCTTGCTTAAATGCACATCGAGTGCGTCGAGATTCTCGTCCAGTCGCGAACGGCGTTTGGTGCCTGGAATCGGCACGATATCCGAGCCCTGAGCCAGCACCCAAGCCAGCGCCAATTGCGCAGGTGTGCAGCCCTTCTCTTGTGCCAGTAGCTGCACCTGCTTCACCAATTGCAGATTACGCGCGAAGTTCTCGCCCTGGAAACGCGGATTGCCACGGCGGAAATCATCGGCATCGAAATCGTCCACTTTGGTGATCGCACCGGTGAGAAAGCCGCGACCGAGCGGGGAATAGGCGACCAGCGCAATGCCTAGTTTGCGGCAAGCATCCAGCACGCCGTTTTCTTCGGGGTCGCGTGTCCACAGCGACAGCTCGCTTTGTAGCGCGGTGATCGTGTGCACCTTGCTGGCGCGTTCGATGTTCTGCGCGGAGGCTTCGGAAAGGCCGAGATAGCGCACCTTGCCGGCGGCCACCAGATCCGCCATCGCGCCGACGGTTTCCTCGATCGGCACGTTTGCATCCACCCGATGCTGGTAGTAAAGATCGATGTGATCCACACCCAACCGCTTCAAGCTGCCGTCGCAGCTCGCGCGCACGTATTCGGGGCGGCCGTTGACGCCGCGCTTCGTTGGGTCGGACGCATCCCGCACGAGGCCGAACTTGGTTGCCAGAAAAACTTGGTCGCGCCTTCCCTTGATGGCGTTGCCGACCAGTTCCTCGTTGATAAACGGGCCGTACATATCGGCCGTGTCGAGCATGGTCACGCCGCGATCGAGCGCGTGGTCAATGGTGGCGATCGATTCGGCGTCATCGCGCTGGCCGTAAAACTCGCTCATGCCCATGCACCCTAGGCCGAGAGCCGAAACGATAGGTCCGTTCTTGCCGAGTGTGCGTGTCTGCATGCTGCTGCCTCGCGGTTGGGGGTTAGGCATCTTCGGCCGATGCATGGCTTCGATAAATACTCAATAATGAGCATCACCATTCCATCTGGATAAACAATCGATGGACCGCCTCGATGCCATGCGCCTGTTCACCCGGATCGTCGAGCTGGGCAGCTTCACTGCCGCGGCAGACGACCTGAACCTGCCGCGCGCCACCGTCACCCACACGATCAAGCGACTGGAAGCGCGGTTAGGCGCCCAGTTGCTGCAGCGAACCACACGGCGCGTGCGCACCAGCCGCGATGGCGAGGCGTATTACAGCCACTGCGTGCGACTGCTGGCGGACATGGATGCGGTCGAAGCGGATTTTCGTGAGGCTACTGTGCAGCCGCGCGGACGTTTGCGTGTCGATTTGCCCGCGCAGATGGCCAGGCTCTGGTTGATTCCGTCGTTGCCGGCATTCTTCGCGCGTTATCCGAAACTCGAACTGGATATCGGCACCGGCGATGGATTTGTCGATCTGTTGCGCGAAGGCGTCGATTGTGTGCTGCGTGTCGGCAAGTTATCCGACTCCGGATTGGTGAGCCGGCGCGTTGGCACATTGGAGCAGGTCACGGTGGCCAGTGCTGCGTATTTACGCAAGCAAGGGATGCCGCAATCGTTGGCCGATCTGCAGCAAGGACATTACGCGGTGAACTGGGCTTCGCCGACCACACATCGCTGCGAACCGCTGGAATTCATGGTGGGTCGCAAACGGCGAGAAGTGATCTTGCCGGGGCATGTCACGGTCAGTGGCGTGGAAGCGTATTTGGGTTGTTGCGAAGCAGGGTTGGGGATTGCGCAGTTTCCGCGGTATCGCGTTGGAGACGCGCTGGCGAATGGGTCGCTGCGGGAGATTTTGCCGTTGGTGCCGCCGCCGTCGTTGCCGGTGACGGTGCTTTATACGTCGCAGCGGCAGATGCCGGCGCGGTTGAGGGTGTTTGTGGATTGGTTGGTGGAGTTGATGGCTAAGCAACTGAAGTAAGTGGCGATATTGCTTATTCGCCGTCGTCCCGGAGAAAGCCGGGACCCCGTGTCTTTGGCTTTGTTTTATCGCGAGGTGGCTAAATGCTTAAGGGCTTTCGGCCCCTTCGGGCCGAGTCACTTTTCTTTGCGTGCCCAAAGAAAAGTAACCCAAAGAAAGGGCACCCCGAGGGCGCGCTTTGCGGGCGTCGTGCCCGCAAAGTGCGCGGAGGGATTACGGGGTTTTTCGACAGGGCATCCTGCCCTGACGAAAAAC
>CAJCJD010000051.1 GCA_903970555.1 Vulcanimicrobiota bacterium | reverse complement strand
GTAGGATACGGCGGCGGCCAGGTCGTCACCGGTAGCAACGCGGCCGGCAGCGGTGCCGGGCACATCGCGGGCGAGGTTCGCCGGGTCACCGCCGACGCGGCCCACGCTCATGCCGCTGACGATGCCGCCGCCGCCCGGGATCACCGTGTTGACCCGTATGTGGTCGTGGAAATGGTCGTATGCCATGGCCGCCGCGAGCGCCAACAAGCCACCCTTGCTCGCCGCATAGGCCGCCATGTTGGGCAGGCCTGCCGTGTAGCCGACGAAGGTACCGGTGAAAATCAATGAGCCGCCGCCACGTGCGATCATCGCCGGGATTTGATATTTCGCGCCGAGGAAGGCGCTGGTCAGGTTGATGTCGAGCGTATCTTGCCAGTCTGCGCGGGATAGCTCGTGAACCGGCTTCATCTCGCCCAGCGCACCCGCGTTGTTGAAGGCGATATCCAACCCACCGAAGTGATTGACGGCCGCCTCGACCGCACGCTGTGCAAGCGCTTCGTCGCGCACGTCTCCTGCAATCGCGATGGCTTTGCCGCCTGCCGCTGCGATATGTGCGACCAGCGCATCCAATTCGTTTTTGCGGCGTGCGACTACGATCATGCTGGCTCCTTCGCTCGCAAACAATTTTGCAGCAGCCATGCCTATGCCGGAACTCGCGCCAGTCACGATGGCGACCTTGTTTTCCAAACTCTTCATTGCTTTCCTTTTCAGATTCTATCGAGGCGTCACTATGAAGCGGAGCGGTTTCGGCGTCTCGCCGTTTGCAGACACGATATTTACAGGGTGTAAACGTATTCCTTAACAAAATATTATTTTAAATAGCAAATATTCCTGTTCAAGATGAAGGAAAAAGACAGGCTGGGCCTCGGCGAGGCCGAGATCAACGAAGCCATGGCAAGTGCAGATTTCGTCGCCCTTTTTAAAACGGCTTCTATTAACTTCTATGAAACACACTACACGAGCCTGAATAGAGCCGTGGCTCGGATACAGCGCCAGCTCTATTCTTCCGGTGACCAAGTGTTACAATTCTTGCCGACCATTCACGCGGATTGAGGAGACGTGCTCCCTTCGCTCTCAGACAAACCTTTCGGATACCCCGATGACATATTCCATACAAGAAGCGGCAACGCGCCTGCGCGAAGCCATACGTGAAGCGACCGAGGGTTTGATCGGTCGTGAACATCTGGCTGAGTTGATGATCCTGGGCGCCGTATCGCAGGAGCATCTGTTGGTGGTTGGGCCGCCTGGTACTGCCAAGAGCGCGGTGGTGCGGCGTGTTGCGCAAAGCCTCGGAGGTAATTACTTCGAATACCTGCTGGGTCGTTTTACCGAACCGTCGGAAATCTTCGGCCCGGTCAATTTGAACAAATTGCGCGAAGGCCAGGTCGAGACCGATGTCAGCGGCATGTTGCCGGAAGCCGAAATCGCTTTCCTCGACGAGGTCTTCCTCGGTTCGACCGCGATTCTGAATACGCTGCTGGGGGTGTTGAATGAGCGTCAATTCCGTCGTGGCCATACGCGCATACGCTGTCCGTTGCGCGTGTGCGTCGGTGCTGCCAACGGTTTGCCGGAAGACGAAGGCCTGGCGGCGTTTGCTGACCGCTTCTTGCTGCACGTATTCGTCGAGCCGGTGCCTGACCCGCAACTGGAAGATCTGCTGGCCGGCGGCTGGCAAGCCGGGCGCAAGACGGTGGCACCGCGTGCGGAATTGAGCAGCCTCGACGTGCTCAATCGCGCCGTACCGCTGGTCGATATGACGACAGTGCGCGGCGATCTGGCGCACGCCATACGCCAGTTGCGTCAAGCCGATATTCAGTTGTCCGATCGCCGCATCGTCAAGGCGCAACAACTGGTCGCCGGTGCGACTGTACTTGCTGGTCGCAGTGTCGCTGAGCGCGCCGACCTGTGGCCCCTGCTCTACGCTATTCCTACATTGGCGGGGCAACAGGGCGCACGCGAATGCCTGCGCGAATTGCTGGCCGATGCGCAGCATCCCTTGTTGCATGCTGTCGTCGAAGAAGCGGCGCAACAGCCGCGCTCACGCGTGGCGCGTCTGGTCGAATCGGCCGATGCGCTGTTGCAGGCGCCGCGTGCCGAAAATTTCCGTAGCTCGGCGGAAGCCTTGTTGCGCGAAATCGATGCCAATTTCGCTGCGGATAAGTTGCCGGTAGATTTGGCCAAGCGTCGCGCCGCCTTGGTGGCGGGCGTGGGCGAAGTGCTTGGTGCGGCGTCGCGCGCATGATCCTGTCCTGGCGTGAGCGATCCGGCCATGGCGAGCCGACCGGTTTAGTGGCGCAGGGCGAAGTCGCGCGCCGCGTGATCGCACGTCTGAAGGATGGATTGGACGTGCCGCTGGCCGCATTCTCCGTGGTTGCGGCACGCGGGTTTCTGCTGTTGATCGGTCGTGCTGATGCCCTGCCCTGGGTCGATGGCGTGCAGTATTGCGCACCCGATCCCAGTGCGCCATCGCTGTGGTTGCCGATGCTGGCTGCACCGGCCATATCCACTGACCTGCTGCAAACGGCGCTGACTGTGCGGCTGAAACAATCGCCGCTGTTGCTGTGGCATGAGCCGGAACAGATATTGCCGCTCGATCGCCCCATCACGCTGACCGCATCGCTCCTGGATTGGCTAGATAAAGAATTTGAATGACTTCAATGCAGCTTCCCGTCCAACTTGAGCCCTGGCGCATCTGGCTCACCTTGCTCGCTCCCGATCTGGTCGAATCGGTTGGCGCGCTCTTGTTGCGCCTCGACCCGCTGGTCGGCAAGTTGAGCAGCAGCGCGCGCGACGCACAAGATGCACGGGCTGGCGTCGGCGACATCGTCTTGCGCGGCAATTACGAGCGCATGCTGATGAGCGAATGGCTGATTGCCGATGCCGAGCCGGACGAATTCCTGCGTCGCGCCGCCAACAATGAATTGCTGTTCACGGGGCCCGAGCCGACGGTGCACAAGCGTTCGCGCCTGTGCATCGCGCTATTCGATGTCGGCCCGGCGCAGTTGGGTGAGCCGCGCCTGGCGCATCTGGCCATGTTTATCCTGCTCTCGCGTCGTGCCGAAGAAGCCGGTGCGCAATTCCTGTGGGGCGTGTTGCAAATGCCGGGCAAGCTGACGGCAGAGGTCGGTGCGGCTGGCTTGCGCGGGCTGTTTGGCGCGCGCACGCTCAATGCGGCGAGCGAAGCCGATCTGACGCAGTGGGGTGAGGCGCTGGCAACAGCCGGAGCCGACGCTTCCGATAACTGGCTGGTCGCTGGAACTCGTGCTTGTGCTTTGGCGCCGAAGGTGATCTCGTCACGCATTGGCATCACACGCGACTTGTTGCAGCCACGCTTGCGCGTTGAACTGACACAGCGTCGCTCGCGCCGCGAAGCCGTACTGCCATTGCCCGACCCGGCACAAGCCGTGCGATTGTTGCGCGACCCCTTCCAACCGCTTGCTCCGCTAGGACGCATACGTCACATGGAAGGGCGACCATCGCTGAAGCAGGCACCGCGCTTTTCGCTGACCGGGGGCTCCCTCGCCGTGCCGCAGCTCGATGGCGGGATCGCCGTCTATCAAGTGCCGCAATCGCCGCGCGTCAAGCCGGGCAAGGCGCGCTTGCATAAGCCCTTCGCCGGTGGCAACGTGCTCGGGACCTGCGTGCACAAGAAAGCCGTCGGCCTGCTCGCGGCCAAGGATTCGGAAATGGTATTTTCCGGCCTGGAGGGTACGAATTTCGGCGGTGCGGGCGACCGCGCTCCGCGCCCCGACAATGGCGTGTTGCAAGCACCCGTCGGCCTGGGGCGTTGGCTGCCCTTGTTCCACCACATGATCTCGGAAGGTAGGAGGCGGGTGGCGCGTGTCTGCCTGCTGGATCAGCGGCAAACCCTGGTAGCCTGGAGTTTTGTCGATGTACGTAATAGTCCGCCGTCTTTCGATATGATCGCGGAAGATGTGCTCGGTGTCGCCCAGTTCGGCAACATGCTCACGTATGCCAAGCTGGAGAACAACCATACGCGCATCTACAGATGGAACATGGTTTCGATGCAAACGCAGAAGGTCGGTAGCGTACCGCTGATCGGCCGTTCCGTCATCTTCGGTGGTGGCAGCGGGTGGTTCGGAGGTGGCACAGGGCATGGCGTGCTCGCGGTGCAGGTCAATGACACGGAATGGTGGCTGGGTAACGACAAGAGTACGCAAATCATCACCTTGCCGGATGGCGGCACCGTCATCGGCGTTTATTCACCGACGCGACCCGGCAATCCCGCCCATGTCGAGGGCAGTCAAAACCTGCTGGTGCTGCAGGCGGGGCGCAAGAAAATCTATCGCGTCGGCAAAGAGGGACGTACGAATGTGGTCGACTGCCCGGCTGGCATTGCCCAGGTTGCCTGGAGCGCCAATGCCGGACACCTGGCCTGGATTACCAATGAGAGGGAAATGTTCGTGCGTCGTCTCGATATGGAGCAGCCCTTGCTGCACGTGATTGCAGGAGGCGAAGAACATGAGCGATAACATTCAGCGGCCGCTGTTCGACGGCGTGCGTGAGGTGCGCGGCCTATGGTTCGACGTGCCTTTGATCGGTGAAGACGAAGCGCGTCGTCGTATCTTCCGCAATTGGGAAGCTGGTGCCAAGCTGTACCGCGAACTGGGTGGCTACGTGTTGGAGTTTCCTGCAGCGCGACTGTGCCGCTGCGACGATCTCGATGGTGCTGCCTTGTGTGAAGTCGAGGGGCTGCTCTCCAGCGCACCCTTGACCAGCGAGGAGCGCAGCAGCTTGCCCGGTGCAGGTACGCAAGGTATGGTTTGCTTGGTGCGCGATGCCCAGGCTGAATTTGGCCGACTCGATCCCTCGCGCCGCATCGATCCCGCTATCTGGCTGGATTTGCGCCATATCCCGGTGCGTGAACCGCTGCGCCCACCGGTCAGCACGGAGAAAATCGTCATCGACGGCGTGGAAAAGTCCAAGTCCGTGCGCGAAATTCTGGGCGATGCCATTCCTCCCCCTTCCGAGGCGCGCGAAGCTTTCCTGCGCGATGCTGCCTTGGCCAAAGAAGGCAAAGGTGACGGAAAAGGAAAAGGCTTGGGCACGGTCTTGGCCGTTGGCGCCGGTGTCGCAGCATTGGGGCTATTGGGATTGCTGGCCAAGCTTACCGGGGTAAGAATAGGTACAGATGCCAATGGCACAGACAAGAGGAGTAATGGCGGCACCACAGCCCAACCCAAGCAGCTTTCGCCTTGGGCGCGCCGTTTGAACGATGCCATCGCCAAATTGACGATGATGACTGGCGTATCCAAATTGTTGGGCAAGCGCCAGGCCGACTATATGCGGCGCATGCTCGACATGTTTGAAGACGGCGATTTGCTCGAAGCTTTGCGTCACGCCATTCCCCTGCAATCGCCGCAGGGTGGCGCTGAAACAGTGCAGGCCTATGGCGTGCCTGGGCGGCGCGACAATTTAAACATCACACGTCCGGGCGGTGTCACCTCGACCATCGGTATGGGCCCGGGACTCGATACGCACTTGCGGCAGTTGTATCGCAAGACCTTCGAAAGGCTCGACCGCGAAGGCCGCATCGACGAAGCCGTGTACGTGCTGGCTGAATTGCTGAAGTCCGGCATGGAAGCCGTCACCTATCTGGAACGCAAGGAACGCTTTTTGCAGGCCGCCGAACTGGCGGAGATGCTTGATTTGCCACCGGATACCCTGGTACGCCTGTGGTGGTTGGTGGGCAATGTCGAACGTGTCATCACCATCGCACGGCGCAGCAACAGTCTTGCTTCCGCCGTGATGTATCTGGAAAAAACGCGTGCAGCCGAAGCACCGGGCTTGCGCAAGTTGTGGGCGCAGCATCTCGCCGCGCAAGGCAACCTGACCGAAGCGGTGGCGGCAATCTGGCCTCTCGCCGACGAACGCCACTTGGCGCGCGAATGGTTGTTGGAAGCGGAAAAATCAGGCGGAACGCTGGGTGTGCGGGCGCTGGCACTGAAGCTGGCGTTGATGCCGGAAACCTTGGAATCCAGCGTCAAGGCTATCGAGACTTTGCTGCAAGCCGAAGGCGAACAAGCCGCCATGGATCGTGCCAACCTGGCGCGCGCCTTCCTGATGTCGGACACATCATCAACGGCAACCAAGCGTGTGGCGGCGGAATTGTTGCGCGTCCTCTTGCCGGAACGGCAGGCCGGCTTGAATCAACTGGACAAACGCGCCTTCGATAAATTGATGACCCTGGCCGACGCGCCAGTGTTGCAGGCGGATTTGCCGACGCTGAATTTCGAGGCACTGCCGCAGCAAGAGGGGCTGATGCAACGCAAGACGCCGTTGGTCTTGCAGATGGACGAGCGCGGCTTGCAACCGATCTGCGAAGCGCGTTTCCTGGCGGATGGTCAATACCTGCTGGCGCTGGGCGAAAGCGGCGTATTGCGCGTCGACCAGCGCGGTCGTACGCTGGCGCATTATCCGGTACCGGCGCATCACCTCGTGATCGCGCAAAACGGTCGGCGCGCCTTGGCATTGGCACAGCGCGACAGCACGTTGCGCATCGCCCGGCTAGACCTCGTTACGGCGCGTGTGCAAGACTGGATTTCGCTGCCGCTGCGTTACTGGGCGCATTGCTATGACGGCGTCACCTGGACGGTCGTGTTGGAAAATCGCCTGGTCGCATTGGACACGACCTCCGACCGTCTCTATCCGACCTGGCAGATCGCCGATTTGCCGGGCAAGATCGTCGGTTTCGTCGAAGACCATAACTGGCAAGCACTGCTGCTGCAAGAGCCTGATGGTCAGTTGCAGCAGTGGCGCTATATCCTTCCGAGCCGCCGCTTGAACCAGCGCGACATCCTGGCGCCCTTCGATTCCGACGTGCGCGCCATGCTGTACGCGCAACATGCCGAACCGCTCAAGATATCGCTGATGGGCGATGAACAAGATAGCGCGCTGTTGGTCCGCAAGGCTGGCAAGCTCGGTGAATTCCGCTTGCCGCTAGGCGAACTGAAGGGTAGCCCGGTCCTGAAGGTGCATGGCAGCTGGCTGGCCATCCTGACTTCGGACGGTTATCGCGCCCGCTGCCGCATCGTCGATGTGCATGCCGGCACCATCCGCGCCGACTTGACCTTGCTTGGTGCGCAGCGTCCGCTGGTGAACCTGTTCGAGCGCCACGCCATCTTTGGCGATAGCTTGGGGCGCTTGATCGACATCGATTTCGCTACGGGGATTGCGCATTCGTTGATCGTCAATTAGCGTGGCTTCGCGATCTGGTATATTTTGGTTGAGTTAGGATAGCTTCATCGCCGGTTTTAATATGTCGATGTAACTCGCAATTTCGGTGATTTGAAAAATGGCTAGTGGAGATCCTCCGCATGAGCGAACGATGCCCCTGGTGTGAAGCCCCCATTGCACCAGGCCCCAAATGCCCGAAGTGCGGCGCCATCTATGCGAAGGCGGAGGCGATACGCCTGCATGGTCGTGCCAGTGCGCCTGAGGATGTTCCCAAGGTCGAGGAGCCTGCCGAAGAGATTTCGCCGGAGTCGCTACTGGTCCATGGCTATGATGAACCCCTGCTCGCCGATCCGGTTCTTGAGTGGAAATTTTGCCTGTTCGCCTTGCCGACTGTGCTGGTTCTCGGCGTACTGTTTCATGCATTCAGCCTCGGTCATTTTTTGCAACGGACTTTCCTGTCGATGCCGCTGCACGAATCGGGGCATGCAGTCACGGCCTGGCTATGCGGTTTTGCTTCGGTGCCGATGTTATGGGTCACGCATACCGCTGAGGATCGCGGTCTGTTGACGCCGATCATCGTTGCTGCCGCCATCCTCTATACAACCGTGCGGGCTATCCGTGCTGGCAATCGTGGTCTCATGATAGCCGGGTTTGTGCTGCTGGGCTTACAGTTCATTGGCACGCTGCTGTTAAAGACGAACACAGCACACGCGCTAATCACCTTCGGTGGCGATGCCGGTGCGATGATATTCGGTACGTTGCTCATGAGTACCTTCTTCTATGGCAAACAGACGCAGCTTTACAAGGGCTCGCTACGTTGGGGATTTCTCGTCATCGGCGCGGCTTCCTTCGTCGATACTTTTTCCACCTGGTGGACTGCCATGCACGATTACACCGATATTCCTGTCGGTGAAATAGAAGGCGTCGGCCTGTCCGACCCGGCGCGCCTGTTGGAGACATACGGCTGGAGCCAAGCCGCGCTGGTGCATCGTTACGTCGGCTTGGGAATGCTTTGCCTGATCGCGTTGATAGTCGTTTGGATCTGGGGTATCTATCAGGCGAGGCAGGCGATGCAGAGCGCTAAACGCCCTGCACCATCCAATCGTCGATAGGATGACTGCCTGCCCGCGCAGCGAGTGATCAATACATCGGGCCACAACTGGCGGAATCAGTCCAGGTCGATCCGCACAGGTAGAGCGTGATCGTGGCGTTGTAGCCGTACTCCTGGCCCAATTGCAGATATTGCGTGACGTTGATGCGACCGGCGACGTATTGTTGCGTCACGGTTGCCGTCACCGCTTGCGAATACGGCACGCTTGATTGCGTCGTGCCGCTGACCGTGGCC
>CAJCJD010000050.1 GCA_903970555.1 Vulcanimicrobiota bacterium | reverse complement strand
TGCTCACCGTCGCGCTACAAAGACACAATGTGTCTCCCACCCACAGTCTGCAGGAACTGTCCTTGCTACAGGCGCGTTTCCCGGCGCACATCGTGCTGCATGAGGCCCGCGACGAAGCCACAGTGTTGGCGGGCGTGGTCATTTACGATTTCGGCAATGCGGTGCATGTCCAATACATGGCCGCATCGGAGCAGGGGCGAAAAGTAAACGCGCTAAATTTTTTGCTAGCGGAACTGATTACAGGCACTTACGCGAATCGACTCTATTTCAGCTTCGGTATTTCGACCGAGCAGGGCGGCAGGCAACTCAACAGCGGGCTGATCGCGCAAAAGGAGTACTTCGGTGCACGCGCCATCGTGCATGATTTTTACGAGTGGTCGCTTCGATGAACATCCCGTTCCTTAGTCTTCAGGAAGTCAATGCGCGATATGCCGATGAGCTGAAAGTGGCTGCCGGCCGCGTCATCGACTCGGGATGGTATGTGCTCGGCGAGGAATTGAGGAGCTTCGAGCGCGAGTTCGCCGACTATATCGGTGTGCGTCACGCCTTAGGTGTGGGAAATGGACTCGACGCCCTGGCGCTGATTTTGCGCGGCTACAAAGAACTTGGCGCCATCGTCGACGGTGACGAGGTCATCGTGCCGGGCAACACCTTCATAGCCAGTTTCCTCGCCGTAACCGAAAATCGGCTGGTACCCGTTCCGGTGGAGCCGGATCCAGTCAGCTTCAATATCGATCCAGCGTGTGTAGAAGCGGCGATTGGGCCTCGCACGCGCGCAATCATGGCGGTACATCTTTATGGCCAAGTGGCGAACATGCCGGCTTTGGCGGCGTTGGCCCGTAAGCACAATTTGTTGCTGATCGAAGATGCAGCGCAGGCACATGGCGCCATGCGTGATGGACGAAAGGCCGGCGCATTTGGCAATGCGGCAGCTTTCAGCTTCTTTCCCGGAAAAAATCTCGGTGCGCTGGGTGATGGGGGCGCGGTCGTCACGGACGATGAAGCGCTGGCCGAGCGAGTTGCAGCATTGCGCAACTACGGTTCCGATGTGAAGTATCACCATCTCTTCCAAGGCCTCAATTCGCGACTCGACGAGATACAGGCAGCCATGTTGCGGGTGAAGCTGCGTTATCTCGATGAGGACATTGCATGGCGTCGTCGTGTGGCGCTTCGCTATCGCGAAGGTATTCATCATCCGCACATAACGTTACCGTCCGTTGCTCAGGAGGAGGAGCATGCCTGGCATCTCTTCGTGGTTCGCTGCGCGCATCGCGACGCGTTACAGCAACACCTGCATGCGTGCGGCATTCAAAGCCAGGTGCACTATCCGGTACCTCCGCATCGGCAGCCGGCCTACGCCTCCTTGCGGAATGCTCATTTGCCAGTGACGGAGCGTCTGCATAACGAGGTGTTGAGCCTGCCCATGGCGCCCACGCTGTGCGCGGATGCTGTCGATCGGGTCGTTGAGGCCTGCCAAGCGTTCGAATGTCCTGCATGAACATCGTCCGCGCCAGTTTCTATTCCGCAATGGCCACCGCGTCCCGCTTGGTCGCGGGCCTTGTCGTCATCAAGCTGGTGGCGTGGTTTGCCGGTCCGGAGGGTGTGGGAAAGCTGGGGCAATTCATGAGCCTGATGTCGCTGTTGGCCGTTTTGGCCGGCGGCGGCATAAGTGCTGGCATCGTCAAATACGTTGCCGAATATCGCCACGATGCGCAACGTCTGTCGCGTCTTCTTGCGGCAGCGCTTTGGTATGCGCTGTGCGCATCTATCCTGATGGGGTGCATTGCCTTGTTGCTCAGTCGACAGATGGCTGTGTGGCTGCTGGGCGATCTGCGCTATGAAAGTTTGATTCGCGTACTGGCCGTTGCGCAGCTCGGCATCGCGATGGTCAACTACATGCTCGCGGTGATCAACGGCTTCATGGATGTGCGCAGGCTTGCCTTCATCCAGGTGCTGGGATCGGCTTTCAGCATCGTCATGGTGGTGTGGTTGTCGCAGTGGCTGCATCTTTATGGTGCGTTACTGGCCTTGGTCGTGAGCCAGGTGTTGTGGCTACTGGTCGGTTTGCCATCGTGGTGGCGAAGCCCGTATTTCCAGCGGGGCGTGCTCCGGATGCGTTTCGACCGCGAAATGACCTTGCGTCTCGCGGCCTTTTCGGTGATGACAATCACCTCGGCCTTATTGCCGCCACTCATCAACATCGCGGTACGCAATCATCTGGCGGTTCAGTTCGGCTGGGGGCAGGTCGGTTATTGGCAAGCGGTGAGCAAGGTATCGGATGCCTATCTGTTGTTCCTCACCACGGCGATCAACATTTATTACTTGCCCAAGCTGGCATCGACTCACGATCGCGAATCTCTGGTGCTGGAATTGCGTAATGCCTATCGTTACCTGTTGCCCGCGGTCGCTGGTCTCGCATTGTTGGTCTATGTGTTGAGAGACTGGGTGACGCGTTGTCTTTTTAGTGCCGATTTCGTCTCTGCGAATGCGTTGTATGGTCCGCAACTTATCGGCGACGTCATTAAGGTCGCGTCGTTCATTCTTTCCTACGTCATGCTAGCCAAGGCTATGACGCGTTTGTTCGTGGTATCCGAGTGCGTGTTTGCAGTCAGCTATCTGGCGCTTGTCTACGTGTTCACCGCGCACTTCGGCCTCATCGGTGCCATGTACGCATTCGCCGTGAATTATCTCTGCTACCTCGCGTTTAACGTGTGGGTCGCACGACGTTATCTAGGGAGGCTATGACGATGGCCGACGATGCACCAGCTAGCGTGCCAGCCATGCCGCTGGTTTCGGTGCTTATACCTGCGTTCAATCATGAGCGTTTTGTGCAGCGCTGTCTGGATAGCGTGTTGGAGGACCCTTATCCGGCCAAGGAGCTGATCATCATCGATGACGGATCCACCGATAGCACCGGCGAACGTATCGCCGAATGGGTAGCGCAGCACAGCGGTGAGCTTCCCATTGAATACGTGCGCAGAAATAACCGAGGCATCGCCGCGACCTTGAACGAACTGGCGGCACGTGCGCGTGGCGAGTTTCTACGTCTTGGTGCCAGCGACGATTACCTGTTGCCCGGTGGTTTGGATGCCCAGGTTCGCTATCTTCTTTCGCACTCGTGCAAGCGCGCGGTCATCGGCGATTCGATCGTTGTCGATCAGCACGGGCAAAAAATGTACGACAGTGGCATGTGTGATCTTCACGGCGCCAACAAACGTCTGTATGACTCTGACGATGGCATACGCCGCGCGGTCATCAGTCAGTGGGCCATAGGCGGTCCCGTTGCACTTATTAGAAAGAGTGCGCTCGACACTGTCGATCGTTGGAGCGAGGGGCTGCGTATCGACGATTGGGATTTTTTCCTGCGCCTGGCGGCCCGTGATGCATTAGGATTTATTGACGTAAGTGTCTGCGCGTACCGCATTCACGGCGCGAACCTGAGCAAGACGCGACAGACAACGGCTCGCATCGTCAATCTTTCAGAATCGCGATATGTCGCTCTTCGTAGAGCTGCGCTTTTCGAAGGACCATACAGAACGTTGATGAAGGCGCAAGCGCATTTCATCAGTGCCAAGATTTCGTTCCTGCAGCGGCGGCTGTGGCCGCTCGTGTTGCACATGATGGCGTATCTGTCTCTTGTCCTGCTTTCCAGGCTCAGGCTTCATTCCTCGCATCCGTTCTTGGAGAAGCCGTGAAACAGCTGCTTCGCCTTCCATCGAGCTATCTGGGGTTGCCGATCCTGCTCACCTGCGGGATCACGGTGCTCACTTACGATCTTCCAGCGGGCTATCTTGAAGGTATCGTTCTGCTCGCCGGAACGGCGCTGGCCATCATGCTGGCTGACATTGCGCTGGGCATCAGGCTGCCGGAATTAGCACAGTTTCGGGCGCGCCAATATGCAGGTACGCGTGATTCGTTTGTGGTGCTGGCCTTCGCCGGGGTGGTCATTCTTTTCTGCCTTCTCGACCTGGCGCTGTTTCCCATTCCGCTCATTGACGATCCTTCTTCTTACGCCACGATGGACGGCGGCCACGAACACATACGGCACATCTCGGATATGTGCTGGACGCTTCCTCCCATCGGTCTTCTCTGCGCAAGAAGCAGGTGGCTTCGCAATGCGCTTATCGCGATTGGCGTGGCTTTTCCGATCTTGGTTATCGACAGGAACCGGATCTTCGCTTCCTTGTTTTCGTTCGGGCTGGTGATCGTGTTTCGACGTGACGAGGCAAAGCCGCTGCCATGGAAGTCCATCGTTTTTCTTGCGGTGGCGGGAAGCAGCATTTTTTCCATACTCGGCATGTTGCGATCGGGCTCGCTTGATTCCGTCGCGCTGCCGTTCAGCGCCCTATATCGCGCTGCGCCACAGGGCGTCAAATGGCTGCTGCTTTATATCAGCGCCGGTCCGTACAACTTCGGCTCCCTGATGGCGAAGCAATACGTCGATGCCAGTTTTCTCGTCAATCAGATCGTGCCGATGAGCGGGTCCATCGCCACGGCCGGAACCGGCATTCCGCTGGATGCCCCAAACATCAACGTGGGTACGGAATTCTTTCCGTTTCTACTTGCGCTGGGTCCGGTCGGCGCGGTGTTCGCGATCTTGCTGTTGTATGCCTTGCTGCTATGGAGCGTAGGGCGCCTTCGTCCGGCTGCCTCCTTGTTTCCATTGCTGATTTTCTTGCGCGTTGCTTATGTATGCGTGATGTCGCCGTTCGCGCCGCAGGCGTTCACGTGGACGAATATCGGCTTTATCGGACTTTGTCTCCTCATGCAGCTCTTTGCATCGCTGCTGCCCAATCGAAACGCAGCAAATTCGGTTTCCGCCGATCGGGGCCATACGCACCTGGCTATCGCGCATTCGGCCTCTTCGCACTCTTTCCAATGAGCTCAAACATGAAACAAGACGATGTCTATTTGGTCGATATTTGGCGGATCTTCGTTCGCGAATGGCGATGGTTCGCGATCGGGCTGTTGATTGCCCTGGGCGCCGCTTTTGCCTATTCGCTTGTTGCCAAACCCCAGTGGGAAGCGACCGCCTGGATACAGGTCGGGCAAATAGGGCCCGCGCCGGTAGGGCAGGATCCGAAAGTCGAGCCGTTTCAGCGCGTGCTCATGCGGATGCAGACTCTGACATTTCAAAATGATGTATTGAAAAGCGCGGGCTTTTCCATCGACACGCCCGAAGCAAATCTCTACCGAAAAAGTCTGAAACTGGACCCTGAGCCTTACGCCAATTTGATCAAGGTGACTATAAGGGCGCGCTCGCAGGAGCAAGCCACACAATTGATCACTGCCACGGTTGCGCAGTTACAGGATATTCACAGGCAAATTGAAGCGCTACCGCTAAAGCTAGCGCATGAACGCTTGGACGAAATTCAGGCAGAACTGCAAAGCGCACTGGCCGATCGGGATCGACTGCAGACGATCGCTTTGTCGGGAAACAAGGATGACGCGGGAAGCAGGGCCGTCACTGACTCAACGCTCACGACCATGCTGCTGGCAAGCAAGGATGAGGCTATCCGTGCTTTGCAGGGGGCAAAAAGCGAGCTTCTCAATCGCCTCAGCCCCAATTACACGTATGACACGTCGCTGCCGTGGCCCGTCTATGTGCCATCCAGACAGGCCTCTCCCAATCTTGCTTTGACCTGGGGAGCCGGCATTTTCTTCGGATTCTTTCTGGGCGGCGTGGCGGCCATGCTGCGAAACGCCTACCGACGTTCGTGAAGCAGCCCTTGCTTGTTGTTTGGATCATTCAACCAATGCGACCCATGTCGGCACTCACAGGGTGAATCAACGAAAAAGGTGTGTCGGTGGAGCAGATGGATATGGGTGGGCAACTTAAGCTAAAAACCGAGGAGGCACCCGTGCCCATCCAGAATGTTCGCAGGCAGCAACAAGGTGTGCCTCTAGACGAAGCACAGCTGCTCGATACGCAGCGTGCCTTCGACAGCGTAGCGGCTGATTATGATGGGCCGCGCGGCAACAACGAGCTGATCCAGCGCATGCGGCTCACCTTGTGGGAGACCGTGCGCAGCGAAGTGCCCGCAGGCGGTCATCTCCTGGATCTTGGCTGCGGCACGGGTATCGATGCGCTCGAATTTGCGCAACGGGGCTTTCAAGTCGTCGCCACCGATTGGTCGCCGCAGATGGTCGAGCGCACGCAGGCACGGGCCGCAGCAGCGGGCGTGCAAGCACGCGTCACGGCCCGGCATCTTGGCGTGCAGCAGCTCGATCAATTGGATGCGCGCTTCGACGGCATTTATTCGAATTTCGGTCCGCTGAATTGCGCACCGGACCTTGGTGCTGTGGCTGTCGAGTGCGCGCGCCTTCTTAAGCCGGGCGGCAAGCTTGTCTTCTCGGTAATCGGCCGGATCTGCCCATGGGAGGTAGGGCACTACGCGTTGCGCGGACGCCTAAAGCGTGCCGGCGTTCGTGCAGCTCGCGGCGCCACCGCTGTGGGCATGAATCGCCACACGATCTGGACTTATTACTATCTTCCGCGCGAGTTCTATCGGGCATTCTCCGATCATTTTTCGCTGGAAAGCTATCGGGCGCTAAGCCTGTTCATGCCACCGCCGTACTTGGTCGACTACTACCGCCGTCGCCGTGATTGGTGCGAACGCCTGGGACGACTGGACGATCGCTTCGGCGCGCTGCCGTTGCTGCGCGACATGGGCGACCATTTCCTCATCGTGATGCGTCGGCGCTGAGCGATGAACGCTCTGCAGGCAAAGACAAACGCTAGCTTGTGCCATGCGGCATCGGTTACCCCGGAAGGTGTTTCGCACGCCCCCGTGTCAATTCGAACCGGACGGATTGGCGCGTCGTTTGCTTTGTGGGCCTATCAGGTCGATCTACGCGACCATTTGATTTTTCCAGGGCTGATCAACGCGCACGATCATCTACACGTGAACGCCGTCCCGCCGCTGCGGGCACATACACCTTTCCCAAACAGCTATGCCTGGATCGATGCGTTTCAAGAACACTTCGAACAACCCGCCGTCATCGATGCCTTAAAGGTGCCCAAAACACTACGGATGCGGCACGGTGCACTGAAGAACTTGATCGCCGGCACGACGTGCGTCGCACATCACGATCCCTGGCATCCCGTGTTCGACACGCCGGAATTCCCGGTTGCCTTATTGCGCGATTATGGCTGGAGTTACGCGTTGGGGTGGCCGGGCTACGGTCCACCGGTACAACAGAGCTTTACCGCTACGGCACCCGATCGGCCTTGGCTGATCCATTTGGCCGAAGGAACGGATGCGACAGCACAGAACGAACTGTCGCAGTTGGATCAACTGGGTTGCCTGGCTCCGAACAGTGTGTTGATCCACGGCGTCGGTTTGCGCGAGCAGGATATCGATCGCGTCATTGACAGCGGCGCCTCGGTTGTCTGGTGTCCCGCCAGCAATCACGCACTACTTGGGCGTTCGATTGATCCGAGACGATTGAACGCTGCGGGCAGGCTTGCGCTAGGTAGCGATTCACGACTCAGTGGAGCGCGCGACCTGCTTGCAGAACTGAGCGAAGTCGCCAATCAATGCGAGCTGAGTGCTCAAGAACTGATCGGACTGGTCACCGATCAAGCGGCCCGCATTTTGCGAATGCCTTCGCGCGGCAGCCTTGGGCCGGGAGCACACGCCGACCTGGTGATCGTCGAAGACCTCGGCGGCGATGCGGCGCGAAGCCTGGTGGGCATCGAACGCAGCCAGATTCGCGCCGTGGTGCGCGACGGCGTTCCTCAGATCGCCGATCCCGACTTCGCCGAATGGTTTGCCGCCACTGGCGTGGAAACCGTGAGGATGACACTGGATGGCAAACCGAAATTGTTGGCCAAGTCGGTGGCAGAGCCGGCGTTGATCGCGCTTGAACCCGGACTTGAATTTGCCGATGGCGGCATGGAACAGGAATTCGATCTAACGATCGAGGCACGGTGCGATTGATGTCACATCCGGCGATGCTAACCCCCGTTGATGCTTACGCGCTGTGGGCATCCAGTTATCCAGCGCATGCGCACAATCCGGTGATGCAGGCGGAGGAGCGCGCGATGCTCAAGCTGATGCCGGCTGGGTTGGAAAATCATGCGGTACTCGACGCCGGTTGCGGCAGCGGACGATACATGGTGCACGCGCTGCAACGGAATGCCGTGCGCGTACGCGGCGTGGACCTTTCGCCCAAGATGCTGGAGCGTGCGGAATCGGAACTAGACACCTATCGAGCCAGCGCGGAAATCAAACTGTTGCAGGGCAGCTTGATTGCTCTGCCGGTTCCGGATGCCTGGGCGGATCTGACGATATGCGGCCTTGTCATCGGCCATCTTGAGAATCTGGAGCAACCTCTTGCCGAACTGCATCGGGTGACGCGACCTGGCGGCATGGTCTTATGCAGCGACGTCCATCCTATTGGTCACGCGCTTGGCTGGACGCGTGACTTCAAATCCGGCGGCCAGCGTTATGCCGTGCAGCATACGCAACATCTGTATAGCCATTGGCATGCGGCTTGTGCAGCACTCGGGTTTCAGATCGAACGGGTACTCGAACCGATGCTGGATCCCGCCGACATTCCCACTGACGCGCATTTCGATCGCACTGCGTTGCAGGTTCCGGTCGCATTGGTGTTTCAGCTAAGGCGTATGCGTTGAACTCCTCTATTTCTATCGACTTCTTGCCATGACCCGCTCGTCAAACACGCTGCTGATCAATCCAACCATCACATCGCGCTCCAGCGCGCGGTTTCCGCTGTCTTTGTTGCATTTGTCCGCGACATTGGATCGCACTGGCAGCAGCCAAATCATCGACGGTAACGTGGATCGCGATCTTCTTGGCGAGACGATGCGCGCCATCGAGCAAAATACGTTTGATGCGGTTGGCATTAGCGTCATGGGTGGCCCGCAGATCGAGCCGTCTATCGCTGTCTCCAAGATGATCCGTGAACGTTTTCCGGCATTGCCGATTATCTGGGGCGGCTATTTCCCAACGCTCTATACGGATACCGCACTGACTGCACCTTATGTGGATTACGCAATCCGGGGGCAGGGCGAGGAAAGCTTTCCGGAACTCATCGCCGCACTGAGCGGCAAGGACGAATCCAAGCTGGCGCAGATTGGTGGGTTGTCGTGGAAGAACGGCGACAGCATTGTTCACAATCCGAATCGCCGCTTTACACTGGGTGATACCGGTCTTGTGCTGCCCTATGACAAGCTCGGTGACCCGCGACGCTACTTGGCGCCGACCTTCCTCGGTCGGCGCACTGCCGCGCATCAGGCGGCGATCGGCTGCCGCTTTCGCTGCACGTTCTGCGGCGTGGCCGCAATGTTTGGTGGCACGACCGCGTTGCCTGCGGCTGCGCGACTCGAGCGCGATCTCAGCTACCTGAAATACGAGCTCGGCGCCGATTCGATCCAGTTCTTCGATCACAACTTCTTCGATCGTGAAGAAGAGATGATTCCGCTGCTTGAAGTCATGGCGAAACTTGAAATGCCATGGTGGTGCTACGCCCGCTCCGATGCGTTGCTCAAGCTCTCGGAAAGCTCGTGGAAACTGGTGCGCAAAAGCCGCTTGCGAATGGCCTACATTGGCGCGGAATCGCCTAGCGGTCAGATGCTCAAGGAGATCCGCAAGGGCACGCGGCCGGATCAGACGCTGGAGGTCGCCGAGCTGTGCCGGCGAAATGGCGTCATTCCCGAGCTTTCCTTCATGGTTGCGCCTCCACAAAACACGGAAGAGGAAACTCTGCACACGTTCGAGTTCATTCGCGAGCTTAAGCGGATCAACCCAAGCTCCGAAATCATCGTCTACATCTATACGCCGTTGCCGGATAGCAGCAAGCACGAAAAAGATCGTGGCAAATACATCGGTGCACCGCTTCTCGATCTCCACGGAAATCCCGTTG
>CAJCJD010000049.1 GCA_903970555.1 Vulcanimicrobiota bacterium | reverse complement strand
GCGTCGCGGCCAATCGCATCGGCAGCGCCTATCATGCACAACTACTCAAAGAGAGCTTGCCGTCATCGCTGCATTGGCTCGGTGCATTGCCGCGTGATGAGGCGCTGACGTTGCCAGAACGCCATCTCGGCCTCGTTGCAGCCGGAGAGTTGGCCGATATCGATGTGCATCTGGACGCACTGGCCGATGCGTGGTCGCAACACGCCGCGACCGCATTGCCGCCACCTGTCGCCTTCAACGCATCGGCTGTCGATCCCGTTCCATTGCTGTTGAAAGGAAGGCGTATCGCCGTGGCGCACGATGCGGCGTTCTGCTTTCTGTATCCGGCAAACCTCGATCTGTTGAGCGAGGCCGGTGCCGATCTGCGCTTTTTCTCGCCGCTGGCGGGCGATGCACTGCCCGATTGCGATGCGGCGTGGTTGCCGGGCGGTTATCCGGAATTGCATCTTGCGGCCTTGTCGGCCCGACACGATTTGCACGCGGCGCTGCGCGCGCATCGCGATGCGGGCAAACCTATCCTGGCCGAATGTGGTGGTCTTCTGTTCGCGCTGGAATCGCTGGCCGATCGCAACGGCAACGAAGCACCCATGGCAGGCCTTCTCTCCGGTCGTGCCGTGCTGCAATCGCGCTTGGCTGCGCTGGGTTTGCAAAGCGTCGAGATGCCGGAAGGGCTTTTGCGCGGCCACACCTTTCACTATGCGCGGGCTTGGATCGATGCGAAGCCCTTGGTGCAGGCGACCAATCCAAACAATGGTCCGTGCCAGGAAGCGGTGTATCGCGAAGGACGCCTCACAGCCAGTTTCGTGCACTTCTATTTCCCCTCCAATCCGCTTGCTGCGTTGCGGCTTTTTCTGCCATGAGCACCGCTCTTGCCATGGCCGCAGCCTTGTTGCTCGATCAATGGCTCGGCGAGCCACAGCATGCGCATCCTCTGGTGGCGTTCGGTCGCATGGTTAGTTGGATCGAAAAGCGCATGCATACGGACCAGAGATGGGTTGGTGTGCTTGCGTGGTCGCTGGCAGCATTGCCGCTGCCGCTGGTGTTGTGGGGTTTGCAGCGCGCGATGCCTGCGTGGATCTCCTGGGTCATTGGTTTGTGCGTGCTTTATTTCACGCTGGGCTTGCGCAGCCTCGGCGAGCACGCGCGCCCCGTGGCGACAGCTTTGCAGTCAGGGGATCTCGATACGGCGCGCAACGCGGTGGGGCGTATGGTCAGTCGTGATACTGCAGCGTTGAATGCAAACCAGGTCGCCGCAGCGGCCACTGAATCGGTGCTCGAGAACGGAAACGATGCCGTGTTCGGTGCTCTGTTCTGGTTCGCTGTATTGGGCGCGCCGGGTGCATTGCTATTCCGGTTGGCGAATACGCTTGATGCGATGTGGGGTTATCGCACGCCGCGCTACGAACGTTTCGGCTGGGCGGCCGCACGAATCGATGATGTGCTCAATCTCCTGCCTGCGCGACTCACTGCTTTCACTTACGCGTTATGCGGCAACTTCAATGGCGCATTGCATTGCTGGCGCACGCAAGCCTCTCAATGGGACAGCCCCAACGCTGGCCCGGTAATGGCCGCTGGCGCGGGCGCGCTGGATGTGCGTCTTGGCGGTGCGGCGCCTTATAACGGCGTTTGGGAAGATCGCCCCCAACTAGGCGAGGGTGATGCGCCGGATGCTGTATCGATCTTTCGTGCACTGTGCTTGCTGCGCAACGGTGTAATCGTCTGGTTGGCTGTTGCGCTGTTGTTGGTGTTATCGATTCGCGGAGGCGCGCATGCTTGAACATGGCGGCCGCCTGCACCGTGCAGTGCGCGAGCATGGCATTCCCCTTGAGCAATGGCTGGATCTTTCCACTGGCATCAGCCCGTTTGGCTGGCCCGTGCCCGCGATTCCTTCATCAGCTTGGCATCGCTTGCCTGAAGACGATGATGGATTGGTGGACGCTGCACGCGCTTACTACGAAGCGCCACACGTGGTGCCGGTTGCGGGTTCGCAGGCAGCCATTCAAGCTTTGCCTTTACTGCGTGGTCCATCGCGAGTGGGCATCATCGCGCCGGGCTATGCCGAACATGCGCATGCGTGGGAGCGAGCAGGTCATCGCGTGGAACGTCATGCCGCCGAGACATTGCTGGCACATTTGGAGCGTTGGGATGTGCTGGTGCTAATTCATCCCAACAATCCGGGCGGCGACGGTTTCGACCCACAAGATCTGCTGCGCGTGCATGCTGAATTGGCGTCGCGCGGTGGCTGGTTGCTGGTTGATGAAGCTTTTATGGACGTCACGCCGCACGAAAGTCTTTGCCGATATACAGACCGTGACGGATTGATCGTGCTGCGCTCGGTGGGCAAGTTTTTCGGACTCGCCGGTGCGCGTGCTGGTTTCGTATGTGCGGCATCGGCGCTGCTTGAAAACTTGCAGGAAAAGTTGGGCCCTTGGACTCTCAGCGGTCCAACACGCTATGTGCTTCAACAGGCACTGCATGATCGGGATTGGCAGGCGCAGGCGCGATCGCGATTGCTATCGGCAAGCCGGCAATTGGCAGCTTTGCTGGCAGGGCGTGGTCTGGCGCCTACGGCCAGCTCTGGCCTGTTCCAGTGGTGTCGCCATGACGATGCATCGATGCTGCATCACGCCCTGGCGAAACGCGGCATTCTCACCCGAGTGTTCGACGTGCCACCGAGCCTGCGCTTCGGGCTTCCTCCCGATGACGCTGCATTTGAACGGCTGGATGCTGCGCTAACTGAGGTGATGCGATGACGGCGCGCGTGTTGATGGTGCAGGGTTGCACATCCGATGCCGGCAAAAGCACGCTGGTTACTGCATTGTGCCGTTGGGCGTATCGACGCGGCGTGCGCGTGGTGCCATTCAAGCCGCAGAACATGGCGTTGAACTCGGCGGTCACGGTGGATGGTGGTGAAATCGGCCGTGCGCAAGCCGTGCAAGCACAGGCGTGTGGGCTCGAACCGCAAGTGGATTTCAATCCGATCCTGCTCAAGCCGAACAGCGATACTGGTGCGCAGGTGATCGTGCACGGACATGCGGTGGCGAACATGGATGCGCGCCACTATCACGATTACAAACGACGCGCTTTTGATGCCGTGATCGCCTCGCATACAAGGCTGGTTTCGGCCTATGACGCGGTCATTGTGGAAGGTGCGGGAAGCCCCGCCGAGATCAACCTGCGCGATCGCGACATTGCCAACATGGGATACGCCGAGGCGGTGGATTGTCCGGTGATTCTTATTGCCGATATCGACCGTGGCGGCGTGTTCGCCCACCTTGTGGGTACCCTGGCATTGCTGTCGACAAGCGAACGGCAACGCATCGCTGGTTTTGTCATTAATCGCTTTCGCGGTGATCCTGCTTTGTTGCAGTCAGGGCTCGACTGGTTGCAACGCGAGACCGGCAAGCCCGTGCTGGGTGTGTTGCCTTATCTGCATGGCCTTCATCTGGAAGCAGAGGATGCCTTGCCGCGCGAGCGTGCAGACAAGCCCGATGCCACGCTACGCATTGCGGTGCCGGCATTGCCGCGCATCAGCAATCACACCGATTTCGACGCGTTGCGCGCGCATCCGCACGTGGATCTGCACATCGTCGGTCCCGGTGAAGCACCGCCGTCGTGCGATCTGATCATCCTGCCCGGCTCCAAATCCACGCGCGCGGATCTGGCCTGGTTACGCCAGCAAGGTTGGGACGCAGCGATTGCTAGGCATCTGCGTTACGGCGGCAAGGTGATGGGTATCTGCGGCGGCCTGCAAATGCTGGGCCGCGCCGTGCACGATCCGCAAGGTCTCGAGGGCGAGCCCGGTTCCAGCGAGGGGTTGGGTTGGTTGGATCTGGAAACCACGCTTGAGTCGCACAAACAGCTGCATCGTGCGCAAGGCCACCTGGCTTTCGCCGAGGCCAGCGTGCTCGGTTATGAAATCCATTGCGGCGTGAGTCATGGTCCCGCGTTGGTCGAGCCGTTCGCACGACTGGACGACGGGCGTAGCGACGGCGCACGCTCGGCGGATGGTCAGATCATGGGCAGCTATCTGCATGGATTGTTCGATGATCCCAGCGCTTTGCATGCCTTATTGCAGTGGGCCGGCTTGCGTGATGCCGTTAAAGTGGATGTGCACGCCTTGCGTGAAGCAAGCATCGATCGGCTGGCCGATGCGATCGATGCGCACCTGGATATCGCTGCGCTGGAGAAGCTGTTGGGCATGACGACATGCGTACCCTGATCCTCGGCGGCGCCCGTTCGGGCAAGAGCGCGTTGGCCGAACGCCTAGCGTCCGAAAGCGTGCGTGAGGTGGTTTATATCGCCACGGCGCAAGCTGGCGATGAAGAGATGGCCGCGCGTATCGCCCATCATCGTATGCGTCGCCCAGCGTCGTGGCTGAGCGTGGAAGAGCCCATGCATCTCGCCGATGCGTTGCGTGATAACGCACGAGAGGATCGATGCGTACTTGTGGATTGCCTGACCCTTTGGCTCAGCAATCTGCTTGGCGATACCGGTCCGCAGCGCTTCGAACAAGAGCGTTCTTTATTGCTCGACGCCCTGCCAAACTTGCCCGGCGAGGTGCTGATGGTCAGCAATGAAGTCGGCCTGGGCATTGTGCCGATGGGCGCGTTGACGCGTCGCTTCGTCGACGAGGCCGGCCGCTTGCATCAATCCATCGCTGCGATCAGTGAGCGCGTGCTCTTTGTTGCGGCGGGCATACCACTTGTTATGAAAGGAACGTTGCCATGAGTCTCGATTGGCTCTCCACACCATGTGCGCAGCCTGATGCGGCCATGCGCGAGACAGCCGCAGCACATCAGCAGCAGCTGACGAAGCCGCCCGGTTCGCTGGGCATGCTCGAAGCGCTTGCGATCCAGTTGGCTTCTTTGCAGCGCTCATCCACCCCAGCCGTGGATCGTGTGTGGATCAGCGTGTTCGCTGGCGATCACGGTGTGGCAGACGAAGGTGTGTCCGCCTTCCCGCAAGTTGTCACCGGCGAGATGGTGCGCAATTTTGCTACCGGCGGTGCTGCCATCAGCGTGCTCGCGCGTAGCGTGAATGCGCACCTGGAAGTCGTGAATCTCGGTACGGTGAACGATCCAGGCGAGATCCCCGACGTGCGTCGCGCGATCATTGCGCCATCGACGGCGAATTTCTGCCTGGGTCCGGCGATGACGTCCGCGCAGCTTGAAGCAGCGCTGGCGATCGGTGCTGAAAGCGTGCAAGCCGCCAAGGCGTGGAACGCGCAACTTTTCATCGGCGGTGAAATGGGTATCGCCAACACGACCTCAGCCGCCGCCTTGGCTAGTGCGTTGCTCACTGAGCCGCCATCGAGCCTGGCGGGTGCCGGTACGGGGCTGGATGCCTCCGGCATCGTGCATAAAGTTACCGTGCTCGAACGCGCGTTGGCGCTGCATGCCGACGCCACCACTGCGCTGGAACAGTTGCGTTGCCTGGGCGGCTTCGAAATTGCGGCGCTCGTTGGTGCGTATATCGCTGCGGCCCAAGCCGGCATGCCGGTACTGGTCGATGGCTTTATCACGAGCGCTGCGGCGTTGGTGGCAGTGAGCATTCAACCGGATGTGCGTCCATGGTTGTTCTTCGCGCATCGCTCCAAGGAGCATGGCCACGCGCGATTGCTGCGCGCGCTGGATGCCGAGCCCATGCTGGATCTCAATCTGCGTCTGGGTGAGGCGAGCGGTGCGGCCATCGCACTACCGGTGTTGCGCTTGGCCTGCGCGCTGCACAATGGCATGGCCACGTTCGAGCAAGCCGGTGTATCGACCGCATGACGACGTCCATTGAACTGCTGCGCCACGGCGATACGGGGCAGCGCAGCTACCGCGGCCAGATCGACGATCCGCTGACCGACATCGGTTGGACGCAACTGCGCGAAGCCGTGGAAGGGCGCACGTGGGATATCGTCGTCGCCTCCACGCTGCAGCGTTGCGCCGCCTTCGCGCGTGAGTTGGCGCTGGCACGCGGATTGCCGTTGCGTCTCGACGAGCGTCTGGCCGAGTACAACTTTGGCCGCTGGCAGGGCGTGCCGATCGAAAAGATTGCCGAAGAGCAGGGCGATGCATTGGGGCGTTTCTGGGCCGATCCCGTGGCGCATCCGCCACCGGGCGCGGAAACTTTCGATGCTTTTCGTGATCGCTTGAGTGCGGCGCTGGATGATGTTGCTGCAGAAGCCGTTGATCAGCGCGTATTGGTGATTACCCACGGCGGCGCGATTCGTTTGCTGCGTTGCCTGGTGGAAAAGCGCAGCTATGGCGATATGGCGGGCATCGATGTGCCGCACGCTTCGTTACATCCTTTGCCGTGGCCTGCGCGGGTAACGGCCTGATGCGTAGCCTGCTCGTGGCGATCGGTTTCCTTACCCGGCTACCCGTGCCGGCGGGGACGTTCGACGACGAGCGCGCCAAGGCGGAATCGCTG
>CAJCJD010000048.1 GCA_903970555.1 Vulcanimicrobiota bacterium | reverse complement strand
GTGCTTTTTGGGCGAACGTGGGTTTATTTCCGTATCCGTTACGTGCATCGGCGCATGCCATTGCTGCTTGGCTTTGTGCTAGTGGCAACATTCATCTGGTTCGCGGAGAACATTGGCACCTTTACCGCCGCATGGCGTTATCCTGCGCAACGTCATGCATGGAGCATGGTGCCGCTGTCGAAGTTAGGTGCGTGGTTGCTGCTGATGATCATCAGTTACGTGATGGTGAGTGCCGTCGCTATGCGTCGCACCACTCCCTCCCGTGCACGCAGGGTGTGATGTGTGTAGCGTGGGGAAATTTGCGACCTAAGAGGCTGGCCTGTTGGTGAGATATGCCGGACGCGACACCTCCATCAGCGCCGCAAAGGTACGCGTATGCAGCGACGCCGCGTCGAAACCCTTCGGCAATAGTCCGGCGATTTCCAGCATCACTGCGCCATGTAACGCCGCCCACACCTGATGGCCGAGAATGGGCGCATCCGCTTCAATCGTGCCTTCATCGATCATCACCTGCGTATCCGCAGCGATGCATCGCCACATGCGCGCGTGCGCTTCACGATACGCAGGATCGTCGCGGTTGGCTTCCGGATATTCAAACATCAGCCGGTAGGTTGCCGTGTCACGACGTGCGAAGTCGATGTAAGCATCACGCACATTGCGACTGCGCGTTCGTCCATCACCCGGCGTATCCAATGCGTTTTCCAGTGCTTCAGCCATCTGATGCATGCCGCGCGTACGCACTGCGGTGATGATTTCTTCTTTGCTGTCGTGATAGCGATACAGCGTCATCGTGCCGCATCCCAGTTCGGCGGCCAGGCGGCGCATGGTGACAGCCGCCGGACCTTCCGCGACGAAAAGCTTTGCCGCAGCGCTGCAAATGCGCGCGCGGAAAGCTTCGGTTTCGCTTTCACTAAGTGCTTTGGGCAACGTGGTTCTCGAATTACGGGGTTAGAACATTAAGCGTCTTGCGGAAGAAGGTCAGGGCATCGGCTTCAATTTGCTGATGCACTTTTACGCGATCGACACCCGGCGGATCGCTGCAAATATCGTGCGCATCTTTCGCGAGTTCCGGCGAACACGGGGCGAGGAACACCCAGTGATCGGCAAGCGGCACCATCTTCACGCCAACCAGAGTCTTCATCAGCGGGCGAATGTGTTCGGCATTTTCCTTCGGTATCAGCACATGATCGTTCTGGCCGTAGTAAAGAAAAACGGGGCGATCGATTTTCGCGAGACCGGCTTGATCAAAGACCAGGCTTAGCGGCGCCATCGCGAAGGCCGCCTTCACGCGCGGATCAGCGGTGTCACCCCATCGCGTAAGCTGGCTCTCGAGGCCATCGGCCATTTGTTCGAAGGTCTGTCCGTGACTTTTCGCTTCAGCGGTCAGTCGCTTAGCGTCGTGGCAGACGCCCTGATCATTCGGATAGCGATTGCAAAAGTCGATGAAGCGGCGAAATTGCGGCACGGCACCGACAATCATCAAACTCGTGTATCCGCCTGCCGAAAAACCAGCCACGCCAATGCGATTCGCATCGATCAGTGGCTTCCAATGGGGATCGTTGAGCAACGTGGTGATGGTGGCTTTGACTTGAATCGGCCGACCAACCAGCACCGACGCGTATCCCACGCCGCTCACATCGTGGAAGTTGTCCTTGGGATGTTCAAGCGTGGCGACGATGAAACCGTGGCTCGCCAGATAGGTCGCCAGGTCGTTGTGTCCGAGATTCGAGCCGCCGTTGCCGTGCGAAATCACCACTAGCGGTTTCGCGCCAGGGATCGCCGGGGCGTCGAGGGTCGCTGCGACGTGGTAGGGGCCAATGGTGGTCTCGCCCGGTGCATGGGTCGTTGGATAGAACACCCAGCCCGGCATCGCGCCGCCGTTGACGGGGTCGTTGATGGTGATGTGGTGGAAACCCACGCCGGTCACGGTTTGGGCTAGAAGCATCGTTGGGGCAAGAAAGAGCGTAAGGGCAAGCCAGCGCCATGCGTAGGCGAGCCGGGAGGGAGCGAACGTCATGCGGTTACTCTCCATGCGGGCTATTTCGTACGTTGTACGGTACAATGTACGGAACCGGCACCGCAAGTCCCGCCGGTGGCCGTAAACACCCCCGACCATTACAATTTCAAGTCTTACCCCGCCGCTCCCACCTTTCATACCCACGAGGCTCGAATGTTCCCGAAGACCGACACGATCGCCGGCTATGACGATGAACTGGCCAAGGCCATTGCCGACGAAGCCCGCCGCCAGGAAGACCATGTCGAGCTGATCGCCTCGGAGAACTACGCCAGTCCGCGCGTGCTCGAAGCCCAGGGTTCGGTGCTCACCAACAAGTACGCCGAGGGTTATCCGGGCAAGCGCTATTACGGCGGTTGTGAATACGTGGACGTGGCCGAGCGCCTCGCCATCGAGCGCCTCAAGCAGCTGTTCGGCGCCACTTACGCCAACGTGCAGCCGCATTCGGGTTCGCAAGCCAATCAAGCTGTGTACTTCGCGCTGCTCAATCCGGGCGACACCATTCTCGGCATGAGCCTGGCGCACGGCGGCCACCTTACGCATGGCGCCAAGGTCAATATTTCGGGCAAGCTGCTCAATGCCGTGCAATACGGAGTGAACGAGCAGGGCCTGGTCGATTACGACGAAGTCGAACGCCTCGCTCTGGAGCACAAACCGAAGATGATCGTCGCTGGTTTCAGCGCCTACTCGCAGGTGATGGACTGGGCACGTTTCCGCGCGATCGCCGACAAGGTCGGTGCGTATCTCTTCGTCGATATGGCACATGTCGCCGGTCTTATTGCGGCTGGCGTTTATCCCAATCCAGTCCCGCATGCGCATGTGGTGACGTCGACCACGCACAAAACCCTGCGCGGTCCGCGCGGCGGCTTCGTTATCGCGAAAGACGCGGGCGAGGAGATCGAAAAGAAGCTGCAATCCATCGTTTTCCCCGGCATCCAGGGCGGCCCGCTGATGCACGTGATTGCCGCCAAGGCGGTCGCGTTCAAGGAAGCGTTGGAGCCGTCTTTCAAGGAATACCAGCAGCAAGTAGTAAAGAACGCTAAGGCAATGGCCAAGACGCTGATCGAGCGCGGCTACAAGGTCGTATCCGGCGGCACCGAAAACCATTTAATGTTGATCGACCTGATCGGTCGCGACGTCACCGGCAAAGACGCGGAAGCCGCGCTTGGCAAGGCGCACATCACGGTCAACAAGAACGCTGTGCCGAACGACCCGCGCTCGCCGTTCGTCACCTCGGGTTTGCGTGTGGGTACGCCTGCGGTGACGACGCGTGGCTACAAAGAAGCCGACGTGATCGAACTCACCCAGTGGATCTGCGACGTGCTCGACGCGCCTGGCGATGAAAGCGTGATCAAGTCCGTGCGCGAGAAGGTCTCCGCACAGTGCAAGAAGTTTCCGGTCTACGGCTGAGCAAACGCCACAGTGCATTGCCCCTTCTGCCAGCATGAAGACACTCGCGTGATCGATTCACGCCTCGCCGAAGATGGCGCCACCGTGCGCCGTCGTCGGGAGTGTCCGCAATGCGGCGAGCGCTTCAACACCTTCGAGACGGCCGAGCTGAAATTGCCCGCCATCGTGAAGAGCGGCGAGCGGCGCGAAACGTTCGACGAACGCAAGCTGCGTATCAGCTTCGAGCGCGCGTTGCAGAAACGCCCCGTGGCCAGCCACGCCGTGGATGCGGCGGTGCGCGCTGTGATCGATGATTTGCGCAAGAGCGGCGAGCGTGAAGTCAGCGCGCGTCATGTAGGCGAGCTGGTGATGCGCGAATTGAAGAAACTCGACCAGGTAGCGTATGTGCGCTTTGCTTCGGTCTATCGCAAGTTCGAGGACGTGCATGCGTTCCGCGAAGAGATCGAAAAGCTTGAGCGTGATTTGCCTGGGTTGGAGAACCTGCAGCTTTCGCTGCTCGGTGAGGCAGCGGCTGCGGTAAAGCGCAATCAGCGCAAAAGCTGATCCTAATCTCGCCGTCATTCCGGCCTTCGCCGGAATGACGGCGAGGCAGGAAGTAGCCTCGTGACAAGGATGCGATGGCAGGCTAACCCAGGCTTTCCAGCCACACCTCGTCTGACCCTTCCTCCACGCCTTCGAACAGGAACGTCGACAAATACCGTTCGCCGGTATCGGGCAGCATCGCCAGAATCACGCTGCCTTTTTCCGCCGTTTCCGCGAACTTCAGCGCAGCGGTCACCGTCGCACCGGCTGAAATGCCCACGAAAATGCCTTCTTCCTGCGCGAGTCGACGCGCGGTATCGCGGGCGGCAACATCTTCGACTGGGATATCCACGTCGAATATTTTGCGATTCAGCACGTCAGGTATGAAGTCGGGCGTCCAACCCTGGATCTTGTGCGGCTGCCATGGTTGATCCTTGAGCAGAGGCGCACCGGCCGGCTCGCAGGTGACGATTTTCACTTCAGGCCGCGCGAGTTTCAGCATCTCGCCCACGCCTGTCAGTGTGCCGCCGGTGCCCCAGCCGGTCACGAACGCGTCCAGCCGACGTCCGGCGAAATCGCGCAGGATTTCCGCGGCTGTGGTGCTGCGGTGATAGGCCGGATTCGCGGGGTTCTGGAACTGCCTGGGCAGGAACCAGCCGTACTTCTTCGCCAGCGCTTCGGCGCGTTTGACCATGCCGCTGCCGCGCTCCGCAGCCGGTGTCAGGATCACTCTCGCGCCGTAGGCACGCATCAGTTTGCGTCGTTCGACCGAGAACGTTTCGCTCATGGTCGCCACGAAACGATAGCCGCGTGCAGCGCATACCATCGCCAACGCAACGCCGGTGTTACCGGAAGTGGCTTCGACGACGGTGTCGCCGGGCTTGAGCAATCCCTTCTTCTCTGCATCCAGGATCACCGCGATGGCCAGGCGATCCTTGACGGAGCCGCCCGGGTTGAACGATTCCACTTTCGCGTACAGCGTGATGTCCGCCGGTGCAATGCGATGAAGGCGGACGATGGGCGTGTTGCCGATGGTGTCTAGAATGCTTTCGTGGATCATGGATGTGCCCTCAGCGGAAGCTGCAAGAAGCCAAGCCTACTCCCGCTGTCCGTGACGCGACAAACGCCGCGTGATCGCGCACACTGCGTGCCCATGAATCGACGTCCAGACGCCTTCCATGCCATCGACCATGTGCACATGGCACAAGCCTTGCGGCTGGCCGAGCGCGGTCTCTACACCACGCAGCCGAATCCACGCGTAGGCTGCATCATCGCCAGGGGCGAAGAAGTGCTGGGGCAGGGCTGGCACCAACGCGCCGGCGAATCGCATGCGGAAGTATTCGCGCTGCGCGAAGCTGGCGAACGTGCGCGTGGCGCCACGGCCTACGTCACGCTGGAACCTTGCGCGCATTGGGGTCGCACGCCGCCGTGCGCGGATGCGCTGGTCGCTGCGGGCGTTGCGCGCGTGGTGATCGCCGCAGAAGATCCTTTTCCGCAAGTCGATGGCCATGGCATCGCCAAATTGCGCGCGGCCGGCATCGAGGTGCAGACAGGGTTGATGCGCGATGCGGCGCGCGAACTCAATATTGGTTTCTTCAGTCGGATTGAACGCAAACGTCCCTGGGTGCGGGTAAAACTTGCGATGAGCCTGGACGGCCGCACCGCACTCGCCAACGGCGAATCGAAGTGGATAACAGGTGAAGCGGCGCGCGCCGATGTGCAGCGCTGGCGTGCACGCAGTTCGGCGATCCTCACCGGTAGCGGCACGGTGTTGGCTGACAATCCGCGCCTTACGGTGCGCTTGGATGAGAGCGATCCGGTGCATGCGTATGTGCCTCCGTTGCGCGTGATACTCGACCGCCATTTGCGCACGCCCGCGGGAAGCCATGTGCTTACCGATGGACAGGCACCCACCCTGTTACTGCATGCCGCATCCGTCACGGCGAGCGATAGCCGCTTCCAACACGTTGAATGCGCCATCGCGCCGGAGCTGGGCAACGCATTGGATCTGACTGAAGTGCTGGCGATACTGGCCGCACGCGACTGCAACGAAGTCCACGTCGAAGCCGGTCCCACGCTCTGTGGCGCACTGCTTGCGGAAGGCCTGGCCGACGAAGTGTTGCTCTATATCGCCCCGGTCTTCCTAGGCGACAGCGGGCGGCCCCTGCTGCATCTGCCTGTACTTACAGAGATGGCAGACCGCTGGCGGCTACAAACCGTCGATCAGCGCCAACTCGGCGAGGATCTGCGAATCCGCCTGCGTCCCCGCGCGTGAACGCTCAATCCGCTCCGCTGGACGGCGACACCCCGGCAGGGTGCTAAACTAACAGGGTCGGCCTGGCCGGCAACCACAACAAGACGTCTTCAGGGCGGGGTGGAATTCCCCACCGGCGGTAGGTGTCGCAAGACACAAGCCCGCGAGCGCTTCCGGTTCCATCGGAAGGTCAGCAGATCCGGTCAGATGCCGGAGCCGACGGTTCACGCTGCAGCGGTTCATTGCTTTGGCGCATAGTCCGGATGAAAGAAGACGGCAGCACGCACCGCGCAAGCTGTGCGTTTGCCTCATGCCTTGAGGCGTTCCCACATTCTTTTGCGTGGAGAACGTTTCATGATTGCCAATCGTTTTCAACTCGCGTCCACCTTCGTTGCGGAGGTGCGCTGATGTTCACCGGCATTATTCAAAGCGTGGGCCGCATCGCGCGGCTGGAACAACGCGGCGGCGATGTGCGCCTGCATGTCGATACCGCCGATCTCGACCTCACCGATGTGCAGCTGGGCGATAGCATCGCCGTATCCGGCGTGTGTCTGACTGCCGTATCGCTGGAGGCTCGCGGATTCGGCGCCGATGTGTCCAACGAAACGCTATCGCTTACTACGCTAGGCAAGCACAAGGCTGGTGATCCGGTGAATCTGGAAAAGGCCTTGCGTCTGGCCGATCGCCTGGGCGGACACTTGGTGTCCGGTCATGTCGATGGCGTGGGCAAAGTCGTGTCCGTTACGCCCGATGGCCGTTCGCAACGCTGGACTTTCGAAGTGCCGGCACCGCTCGCGCGCTACATCGCCTCGAAAGGCTCGATCTGCATCGACGGCACCAGCCTTACCGTCAACGAAGTGGCCGGTAACCGTTTCGGGGTGAATCTGATCCCGCACACGGTGGAACACACGGCCTTTCACGCACGTCGTGCGGGAGACCCGGTGAACATCGAGGTGGATGTGGTCGCGCGCTATATCGAACGACTGATCGGCGGCGGCGAAACGCCACGCATCGACGAGGCCTTCCTCAAGCAGCACGGCTTCGCATAACCCCTTCCTAGCCTCTCCCTTTGCTGGTGAGGGATCGGAGGAGGGTGCCCGCGTGTGTTTTATGACAGCGCGGTGCAACCCAATCCCCGTCCTCGCCTACTCACAGGGGGCGGGTACGACCCCAAGGAACAGAAACATGGCATTCAACACTATCCCTGAAATTCTCGAAGACATCCGCGCCGGCCGCATGGTGGTGATCCTGGATGACGAAGACCGCGAGAACGAAGGCGACCTGATCATGGCCGCGTCGATGGTGCGTCCGGAAGACATCAACTTCATGGTGCGCGAAGCACGCGGCCTGGTGTGCCTGACGCTGACCGAGCAACGCACGCGCCAGTTGGGTTTGCGCCCGATGGTGAGCGACAACACCTCGCCTTATCACACCAACTTCACCGTCTCCATCGAAGCGGCCGAAGGCGTAACGACCGGCATTTCCGCGCACGATCGCGCACGCACCATCCAGGTTGCCGTGAAGGCCGATGCCAAGCCGCAGGATCTTTCGCAGCCCGGCCATATCTTTCCGCTCACTGCTCAACCTGGCGGCGTGCTGACGCGCGCCGGACATACGGAAGCAGGCTGCGATCTGGCCGCTTTGGCAGGGCTGGAGCCTTCGGCCGTGCTGATCGAAGTGCTGCACGAAGATGGCTCGATGGCGCGTCGTCCCGAGCTGGAAATATTCGCCAAGAAGCATGGCTTGAAGATTGGCTCGATTGCCGATTTGATCCGCTATCGCTTGGAAACTGAGAAAACCGTGCAGCGTGTGTACGAGGGCGACGTGCAAACCGAATTCGGCCCGTTCCGCCTGGTGGCTTATCGCGATGCCATCCGGCATGGGCTGCATTTCGCGCTCGTGCGCGGCAATGTGGACGATGGCGCGCCGGTGTTGACGCGTGTGCACGTTCGCAACACCTTGTCCGATGTCCTGCATCTGCAGCGCGATGACCTGGGCCTGACGGTCACGTCAGCCTTGCGTCGCATTGCCGACGAAAATCGCGGCGTGCTGCTGGTGCTCTCTGGCGAAGACACACCCGATGCCCTCCTGCGTCGCCTTAATCGACAGCCGTCGGTGCAGGCGCCGGAGGAAGTGCAGCAGCAGGAATGGCGTCAACATGGCTTGGGCGCGCAGATTCTCACCGATCTTGGCGTGCGTCGCCTGCGGGTGCTGGGTACCCCGCGCAAGTTGGTCGGGTTGGCCGGGTTCGGTTTGGAAGTGGTCGAGCACGCGGAGTAATACGCGCTTCCAAGGCCTTGCTTGTCATTCCGGCCTGCGCCGGAATGACAAGCGGTAAGTGCTCCCGCAAAACCGGCAGCCCAGTCGCATTCCAATCTGCCTGGGGTTTGCCAGGCTCTTGCCGCAACACACACCTTCTTCGTGGCATGCTCTGTGGGATGGTTCTTGTCCTGCCGATAATGAGGTTGAGATGAAAGTCGTGGATCTGCCATTCGTACGCAAGCCAACGCGTAGTCTCTGTTTGACAGCACTCTCGCTGGCCTGCGTATCCAGCGCCTTCGCACAATCCTCTTCGCCACCGCTCACGCCGGACCAGCGCGCCGACCAGCTGATAAAGCGCATGTCGCTGGATGACATGCACCACATGGTGCAGAGCTACAACACGATGATTCCCCAGCAGCCACCGGGCGGCATCGGCACGGCAGGTTATGTGCCGGCGCTGCCTGCGTTGGGCATTCCTGCCCTGCAGGAGAACGATGCAGGCATCGGCGTGCACAACTATCCCGTTGGCAAAGACAAGAATGGGCAGCCGACGTTGGTGCGTGGCGTGGCCGGCGATGCCACGCCTCTGCCATCCCTGTTGGGATTGGCCGCGACATGGAATCCGCAGATCGCGTATGCCGGTGGCAGCATGATCGGTGGCGAAGCGCATTCGCAGGGCATCAATATGCTGCTTGCCGGTGGCATCAATCTCGCGCGCGAGCCGCGCAACGGGCGCAATTTCGAATACCTCGGCGAAGATCCGTTGCTTGCTGCCCGTATGGATGGCGCGGAGATTCGTGGCATCCAGTCGCAGCATGTGCTTTCCACCATCAAGCACTACGCCTTGAACGCGCAGGAAACCAATCGCCTTACCGTCAGCTCGAATATCGACGAACGCGCGATGCGCGAATCGGACCTGCTGGCATTCGAGATGGCGATCGAAGATGGCCATCCTGCTTCGGTGATGTGCGGTTACAACAAAATCAATCACGTCTACGACTGCTCCAATAGCCATCTTCTGAACGATGTGCTGAAGCACGATTGGAAATTTCCAGGTTGGGTGATGACCGACTGGGGCGCCGACCACGGCGTGAACGATGCGTTGGATGGCACCGACCAGGTGTCCGGTATCGATCTCGGTTCCGGCTTCAGCATCGGCAGCATGAGCAGCAGCTTCGGCGCACCGCTGACGCAAGCGCTCGCCAACGGTACGGTGCCACGCAGCCGTTTGCAGGACATGGTGCATCGCATCCTGCGTTCCATGTATGCGGGCGGTTTGTTCGCTGATCCGCCGGTGATCAAGCCACTGAATGCGGATGTCGATGCGCTCGTTTCGCAGCATGCCGCCGAGCAAGCCATCGTGTTGTTGAAGAACGATCACGCGCAACTGCCGTTGAGTGCAAACGTGAAGACGATCGCCATCATCGGCGGTCATGCGGACGCCGGGGTGCTGTCCGGTGGAGGTTCGGCGCAAGTGTGGCCTATCGGTGGACCGGCGATTCCGGCATCGCAGCCACCTGTGCAGAACGTATGGCAATGGATGGTCTACGATCCGTCGTCGCCGATGAAGGCACTGCAAAAAATGATGCCTGGCGTCACCGTGCGTTACGACGACGGTAGCGACCCGACGAGGGCCGCCGCGTTGGCGAAGTCCTCCGACGTTGCCATCGTCTTCGCCACGCAATGGATGTGCGAAGCCATCGATGCGCCCAACCTGTCGCTGCCGAATGGTCAGGATGCATTGATCGATGCGGTGGCCGCCGCCAATCCGCACGCAGTCATGGTGCTGGAAAACGGTGGCCCGGTAAAAATGCCGTGGCTGTCGAAAGTGGGTGCGGTGGTTGAGGCGTGGTATCCCGGCGCACGCGGCGGTGAGGCGATTGCCGGCGTGTTGACCGGCAAGGTGAACCCGTCGGGCCGCCTGCCCATCACGTTCCCGCAGGACGAGCAGCAGTTGCCGCGTCCGCAGCTCACCGATGCCCTGGATGTCGATTACAACATCGAGGGTGCGGCGGTCGGTTACAAATGGTTCGACGAGAAGAAGTTGGAGCCGCTGTTTCCGTTCGGCTTCGGTCTTTCGTACAGCCACTTCGGTTACAGCGATCTGCACGTCAATACCAAGGGCGATCGCGTCACGGTGAGTTTCAAGGTCACCAACCTGGGTGATCGCGCCGGCATGGACACACCGCAAATCTACGTCGGCATGCCGGCGAATAGCGGTGAAGCGCCGCGCCGCCTCGGTGGATTCGAAAAGGTGGCCTTGCAGCCGAAGGAAAGCCGCACAGTCACCGTAACGATCGATCCACGTTTGCTCGCGGTGTTCGATGTGCAAGGCGATCAATGGCAGGTTGCGGGCGGCAGCTATCCGATCCAGGTGGGGCGCTCGTCGCGCGACCTGGTGTTGAACGGCACCGCTGCCGTCGCCGCTGCGCGAATTGCGCCGTAAAAATATTCAGGGACGCTCAGGAGTGACACCTTCCATGCAGGACCAAGCTTGCCGCGTTCGGTTGATCGCCCCTTCCGGCTATCCGCACGACCGCGATGCGATGACTCGCGGTGTGATGCGCCTGCGCGCAGCCGGTTGCGCGGTCGAAGGGCTGGACGTACTCGATCGCACCGAGTTGCGTTACGCAGGTAGCGATGCACAGCGTGTTGCCGACATCAATGCGCTGGCCACGCTCGATACGCTGCCCGATATCGCGTTATCCATCCGTGGCGGCTACGGCGTGACGCGCTTGCTGGAACATGTGCAGTACGGCGCATTGCGTGAACGTCTCACGGGCGCACCGATGGCGCTGGTCGGTCACAGCGACTTCACGGCGTTGCAATTGGCGCTGTACGCAAAGTCCGGCCTGGTTACGTTTGGTGGCCCGATGCTCGGCCCGGATTTCGGTCCGGCCGAACTCAGCCCGCTGACCTGGCGCCATTTCTGGCGCACGATCAGCGCGCCGCAAGGCAAGGCGAGCTGGGATTGTGGCGAAACGGTCGAGTGCGACGTCGAAGGGCCGCTATGGGGCGGCAACCTCGCCATGCTGTGCAGCTTGCTGCAGACGCCGTATTTCCCGCGCATCGAGGGCGGCATCCTGTTCGTGGAGGATGTGGGCGAGCCACCTTTCCGCATCGAGCGGCTGCTATATCAATTGCACCTGTCCGGTGTGCTGGGACAGCAACGTGCCCTGATCCTGGGCGACTTCACCCAGTGCCGGCCGGCCGCCTACGACAACGGCTACGACCTGGGCGACGCTTTTGCCCAGATCAGGCGTGTCATCGGGATCCCGGTGCTCTCGGGCATGCCGTTCGGCCATGAGGCCGATAAGTTCACCCTGCCGTTTGGCGTGCCAGCCCGTCTGCGCGTGATGGGCCAGCGGGCGAGCCTGGATTTCCACGGCTATCCGCACCTACGGCAGGCGCATGAGCCGTCGATGACCTGATCTTCCAAGCAACCCTTCCCCCAAACCCGTAAAATACCTGGCCCGCAAGGGCTTAACCCTAGGAATCCAGCACCATGAAGACCATCGAAGGCGATTTCGCCACGCCCAAGGGCCGTTTTGCCATCGTCGCCGGCCGTTTCAACGGTTTCGTCGTCGAACCGCTGGTAGCGGGCGCGCGCGACGCGCTGGTGCGCCACGGCGTGAAAGACGATGCCATCGACCTGATCCGTGTGCCGGGCGCCTGGGAAATCGCGTTGGCGGCGCACAAGGTGGCGCACTCGGGCAAATACGCTGCGGTGATCGCGTTGGGCGCGGTGATCCGCGGCTCCACTCCTCATTTCGATTACGTCGCCGGCGAATGCGCCAAGGGCCTGGCCCAGGCAGCGTACGGTTCCGGTGTGCCGGTCGCGTTCGGCGTGCTCACCACCGACACCATCGAACAAGCCATCGAGCGTTCCGGCACCAAGGCCGGCAACAAGGGCGCCGATGCTGCCATCGCTGCGCTCGAGATGGTCAACCTATACGGAAAGCTGTAATGAACCATCGTCCGGAAGGCATCGATCTGGCCGCACGCTCGCGCGCTCGTCGCCGTGCGCTGCAGGCGCTATACGCATGGCAGATGAGCGGCAGCAAGATGCCTGCGGTGATCGATCAGTTCCGCCACGAGCAGGACATGGAAGTGGCCGATCTGGAGTACTTCGAAGATTTGCTGCATGGCGTGGAAAAGCACGTCGATGAACTCGACGAGGCGCTCAAGCCGTACATCGATCGCGAAGTCGCGCAGATCGATCCGATCGAACGAGCGGCGCTTCGCCTCGCCGCGTACGAATTGAAATATCGCCCCGATGTGCCGTATCGCGTGGTCATCAACGAGGCGATCGAAGTGACCAAGCGCTTCGGCGCCGATCACGGGCACAGCTACGTCAACGGCGTGCTGGACAAGCTTGCCGCGCAACTTCGCGTGGTGGAGAAGCGGGGAGGCGGGGCGGAGTAACGCGGGCGCATTGATGTGCGCGGCGGCGTGATCCAAGCTTAGCGACACGCGCAGCCACTCCCCCACTTACGCTCCCATGGAATTCACTCTCATCGACCGCATTCGCGAGCGCACCGCACAGGGGCGCGACGATGTGCGTCTTGGGATCGGTGATGACGCGGCACTGCTCGCGGTACCCGCGGGGCAGGAGCTGGCCGTCGCTATCGACACACTGGTCGAAGGCGTGCATTTTCCGATCGGCACCGCAGCGGTCGATATCGGCTGGAAGTCGCTGGCGGTGAATCTCTCCGATCTCGCCGCGATGGGCGCCACACCAGCGTGGGCGCTGTTGGCGCTGACCTTGCCTAGTGCGGATGCTGCGCTTATCGATGGTTTGGCGAATGGTTTCGCGCAACTCGCACAAGCGTATCGACTCGCCTTGGTCGGCGGCGACACAACGCGCGGTGCGTTCACGATCAGTGTGGCCGTGCATGGTTTCGTGCCACCTGGCAAGGCGCTTAGGCGTTCGGGCGCGCAGGTCGGTGACGCGGTGCTGGTTACCGGCACGCTTGGCGACGCCGCAGCAGGCCTGCAGCTAGTACAAAAGGGCGCCAACGCGGATGCGCGTTCGGCATTCCTGATCGAACGCTTGAACCGGCCGACACCACGTGTCGCCGCGGGGCTCGCATTGCGCGAACACGCCAGCGCATGCATCGATATTTCAGACGGCCTGCTCGCCGATCTTGGTCATCTATGCACGGCCAGCAACGTTGGTGCGGAAATCGAGACGTCCTTGCTGCCGCGTTCATCGGCACTGCTCGATCTGTTCGACGAAAACGTGGCACGCGATTTTGCGTTGAGCGGCGGTGATGATTACGAACTGTGTTTCACCGTGCCTGCTCAACACGTCGCCACCGTGCAGGCGGATCTTGCCCGGCTCGGCTGCGGCGCTACAAAAATCGGAAGAATCGTCGAAGGCGGTGGTGTCGGCGTGCGCGATGCCGACGGGCGATGGCTGGAACCTGCGCGCAACGGCTGGGATCATTTCGGCGCATGAGCGAACGCAAAGTACTCACCGATACGCAACGTCGCGCGCTGTTGTCCAGCCCTGCGGGTTGGCTTGCTTGCGGTTTCGGTTCTGGCCTGGCGCCAGTGGCGCAGGGCACTTTCGGTTCTCTGGCGGCGATTTTGCCTTGGCTGCTGTTGCGTCAGTTGTCGCTGCCGGTCAATCTGCTGGTTATCGCGATCGGTTTTGCCATTGGCGTTTGGGCTTGCGATGTCGCCGGTCGCGCGCTCGGCGTGGACGATCACCGCAGTCTTGTCTGGGACGAATTCATCGGACAATGGATCGCGCTGCTCCCCGCGCTGTTGGCGCCATGGTGGGCCGTGATCGCGGGCTTCGCCTTGTTTCGCCTGTTCGATGTTTGGAAGCCTTGGCCGATCCGTTGGCTGGATCGACACCTGAAAGGCGGCATGGGCGTTATGGTCGACGACGTGGTGGCAGGGCTTTTCGCGGCGATCTTGCTATGGTTGGTCTTGCATCTGGCTTGAATAGACTTGAGCGCCACAAATAAAAGGGTGAGTCATGGGCTTTGCAATGAAGAGTAAGTTTTTCGCGTTAACGTTGGTCCCGATCGTCGTCGCTGGATACGCTGGAGCAGTGTGCAGCGCACAGTCGGCGAGCGACGCCGGCGCGCCTGCTCCCTCAAGCGACACGCTCAGCAATGGCCCGGGTTTTTTTTCGCGCCACTTCAGCACGGATGCTCTCGGCAACGACGTGAAGGATGCCATCGTGCGCGCCAATCTGGCGCCGGTATCCTTCAACAAGATTTTCGTGCAAGCACGCGATCAACTTACAACGATTAGCCAGGCCACTGATGGTCAATCCAATAACAGTCAAGCCAAGCCGACTATCTATACGGTGCAGCAAACGTTGGAAAATGCCGGTCACGGATTGATACGCCGAATGCAGTCCGTGGAAGATCAAGGCACCATCACCGTCACACGTTTCGATCTTACGTATCGCGGTTATTTTCCCTTCCTTACACAAAGCGTTCCCGCCAATGCGAGCACACTTCCTCCGGTAGTGGAGGCGCGCAAGGTCATGCGGTTCGACACGAACACGGATGGCCATATCAATTTCACGTATCTGTATGGATCGGCCGGACAGAAAACCTTCGACGACCCTGGTCAAGTCATTTGCGACAGCGGCAAGAGTTACAGTGCTTCGCAGCTGAATCAGGCGATTAATGGTCAGGCTCTTGAGCTGGATTGCCAGGTCGTGGACTCCAACGGCATCGTGATCGACAAGATGAAACTTGCCTACTTGGAAAAATACGGCGTGGCGTTGACGCTTCACGTGCAGAGTTCCGATAGTGCGATCGATAGCAGCATCGTTGACTTCAAAGTGGAGTAAGCGTTGCGTCATGGCTTCGGTCGCCGTTCTTGCCGCTGCTTAGCCAACTGTTGTCATAGATCAGGAGAATCCCATGCAATACCGTCGTCTTGGCCGCACCGGCTTGCAGTTGTCCGCCTTGTCGTTTGGTGCATGGGTCACCTTCGGTCGTCAGGTGGGGCGCTCCGATGCACGCGAATTGTTGGCACTGGCCTGGGATCGCGGCATCAACTTCTTCGATAACGCCGAAACCTACAACCATGGCGACGCCGAACGCCTGATGGGCGATGTGTTGGCCGATCTGCGGTTTCCGCGCGACAGTTATTGCGTCTCCAGCAAGGTGTATTTCGGTGCGGCGGAGAAGCCGCGTCCCACGCAGCGCGGCCTCTCGCGCAAACATGTGATCGAAGCCTGCCACCAGGCACTGGAACGCATGCGCGTAGGTCATCTGGATCTTTATTTCTGCCACCGCCCGGATCCCGAGACGCCGATCGAAGAAACCGTGGCGGCGATGGATACGTTGATCCGCCAAGGCAAGGTGTTGTATTGGGGCACCAGTGAGTGGCCGGCAACGGCGATTGACGAAGCGCACCGCATCGCGCAAGCCATGCACATGTATGCACCTGTCGCCGAACAGCCTCAATACAATTTGTTGCATCGCGAACGCGTAGAGCAGGAATACGCGCCGCTGTATGAGAGCTACGGCATGGGCACCACAATCTGGTCGCCCCTCGCGTCCGGCTTGTTGAGCGGCAAATACAACCAGGGCGTGCCGCAAGGATCGCGCCTCACGCAACCCGGTTACGAATGGCTGCGCGACGAGGTGTTGGGCAAGGGTGGCGATCGCGTCGAAAAGGTGAAACAACTGCCCGCCATCGCGGCCGAATTGGGCGCGACGCCTGCGCAACTGGCGATTGCCTGGTGCCTGACCAATCCTCACGTCTCTACCGTGCTGCTGGGTGCCAGTCGCAAGGAACAGTTGGAGCAGAATCTTGGGGCGCTGGATCTGTTGCCGCGCTTGGATGCGGCGCTGAAAGAGCGTATCGAGCGCACCCTCGCATAACAGGTGTCGCACCTCGTCGTCCCGACGAACGCCGGGACCCAGAGTCTTGGCTGAAGTCACTAGGTCCCGGCTTCCGCCGGGAAGACGGGGTGTGTTGGCGTGGGCTTGACTATTAAATGAGAATTATTATCATTTGACCGTCACCCGACAACGGAGCCGCGCCATGTCCACCAGCACGCTAACCCTGTCCCGTCCCTCGCAACCCCTGATGATGCCGAACGTGGAAGCCGCCCCCACGGTCGCCTCCGTGCGGCGCATTTCCAGCCAACGCTTGCTGGCCGGCGAACGTGAGCTGGTGATCCAGCACCTTGGCAGCGAGTACCACTTGCGGCTCACCCGCAACGGCAAGCTGATCCTCACCAAGTAACAACCGCGCCGGTCGCCTCTAGCTCGCTTCAGAGCTAAAGGCCCCATTCGCATCCCAACCTGTCGCCAGCGCGTCCTCGCATGCCAGCCGGGTCTTCATCCAGGAGATCGCCATGTTCGGCTGGCTGGCCGCCCGTTCCACACCGCTTTGCAGTCATGCGCCGCAGACCCTCGTGTCGCGGCGCACACGACGAATGACCGCGCATGCGCTGATGCGCCATCTGCCGGACCTTGGCAATGTGCTTTACCTTCATGCCGCGTCGTCCGCCGTTATCACCGAGACTTTGCCTCCTGGCCTGCTCGTAGCGCAGCAAGCTTTCGCACCGCTGCTGGATACGCGCTGGCTGATTGCGACCAGTGTGGTTACCGATGATGGTCCACGCGAATGGTGTGAATGCGTGGATCGCTTTGGCCGCCCGCGAGCGCGGTTGCATCTGTTGCCCGATACTGACTATCTCGCCTGGGATGCACTTATGAGTTCGCGTGGGTCATTGGATAACCCGCCTGCCACCTGGCCAGGTGGTCAATGGCTGCGCACCGACAACGCGAGCGTCGTGAATTTTCACACACGCGAGCTGGCTGGATTGTTGGTGTTGGACCGTGGGCCAACCAAAGCGTTGTCGCCGTTGGGGCACCGCGTCGCTGCGCATATCGCCAACGCGGAGTCGGCATTGCTCAGCGGCTAGGGTTGTCCGCGGCGCCTGTCCATCTGTCCGGCACGGTGTCCGCGGACAACAGTGTACGGTCGGCTTGTGTTCACAAGCCATTGAAATAGCTAGGGTTAATCGATGATCGCAGGCTGGCACGCGGCTTGCTGAGATGGGTGTGGGGCCGCACTGTCCGCGGCCAAGGACTGCACCATGATTCGCGACACCTCAGCCCAGGACCGCCTGATCCAGGTCAAGCCCAGCCGCAAGAAGAAAATCTTGTGGATCGGCGGCGCCGCGGCGGTCGTGATTGCGTTGGTCCTCCTCATGCCGGGCATTGCGCGCCTGTTTTCCGCGGATGCGTCGGTCAGCGCCTCGCGACTGGCATTCGCTACGGTCGAGCGCGGCCCGTTCGTGCGCGACATCGCTGCTGAAGGCCAGGTTGTCGCGGCGGTCAGTCCCACGCTGTATGCCACGTATGGCGGCGCGGTCACGCTGAAGGTGCACGCCGGCGATACGGTGAAGAAAGGCCAAGTGCTGGCGGTGATCGACAGCCCCGAGCTGATCAACAAACTGGCGCAGGAGCAGTCCAACGCCGATGCGATGCAAGTCGACTATCTGCGCGCGCAGATCGAAGCGCGCAAGCAAACCTCGCAAATGGAGAAGGCGTACGACAACGCCAAGATCGACGATCAAACCGCCAGGCGCGACCTTGATCGCTATCAAACCGCCTACAAGCAGGGCGGCGTTTCGCAGATGGACGTGGATCGCTCCAAAGACACACTAGAGAAAGCGGACATTACGCTCGAGCACGCGACGGCCGATCGCAACCTCAACAAAAACGGTTCGCAGTTCGATATCCAGGCCAAGAAGCTTGCGCACGATCGCCAGGTGTTGATGGTGCAGGACCTGCAGCGCCAGGTCGATAACCTCAACGTGCGCTCGCCCGTCGACGGCCAAGTCGGTCAGCTGTTCATCGCCGAACGCGCCACGGTGGCGAAAGATGCGCAATTGCTCAGCGTCATCGACCTGTCCGCGCTTGAAGTGGAAGTAAAGGTTCCCGAGAGCTTCGCCCGCGATCTGGCCATCGGTATGGGCGGTGACATCAGCGGCAACGACAACAACTGGAAGGGCATTGTCAGCGCGATCTCGCCGGAAGTGGTGAATGGCGAAGTGGCCGCGCGCGTGCGCTTCGACGGCCAGACGCCTAAACAGTTGCGTCAGAACCAGCGCCTGTCCGTACGCATTCTGCTCGATCATCGGGAGAACGTGCTCACTGTGCAGCGCGGTTCCTTTGTGGACGAGTCCGGCGGCAGCTATGCGTACGTGGTGCGCGATGGCATCGCCACCAAGACGCCGATCCGCGCGGGCGAAAGCAGCATCGACAAGGTGGAAATCCTCGATGGCCTGAAGGAAGGCGACAGCATCGTGATCTCCGGCACCGACAACTTCAAAGGCGCGCAGCGCGTCGTGATCAGCCGCTAACGATTACTCCCTTCCTGCAGGCATGCAGGAGGGGCTGGGGTGGGGTGAGCTAGCCGGCGAGCCCTTACCTCTCTCCCGGCCTTCCCTGTGATGGGAAGGGGTCAAGACAAACCAACGAAGGACACAACCATGCTGAAGATGACTCACCTGTCTAAGGTCTACCGCACCGAAGTGGTGGAGACCTATGCGCTTCGTGATTTCAATATCGATGTGAAGGAAGGCGAGTTCGTTGCCGTGACGGGTCCTTCCGGTTCGGGCAAAACCACCTTCCTCACCATCGCGGGCCTGCTGGAAACTTTTACCGGCGGCGAATATCACCTCGACGGTATCGAAGTCAGCCAGCTCAACGACAACGCACGCTCGAAGATTCGCAACGAAAAGATCGGCTTCATCTTTCAGGCGTTCAACCTGATTCCCGATCTGAACGTGTTCGACAACGTTGAAGTGCCGCTGCGTTATCGCGGCATGAAAGCGCCGGAGCGCAAGGAGCGCATCATGGGTGCGCTGGACCGCGTAGGTTTGGCTTCGCGCGCCAAGCATTACCCGGCAGAGCTATCTGGCGGTCAGCAGCAACGTGTCGCCATTGCTCGCGCACTCGCCGGCAGTCCGCGTCTGCTGCTCGCCGACGAACCGACCGGCAACTTGGATACGCAGATGGCTCGCGGTGTGCTGGAGCTGCTCGAGGAAATCCATCGCGAAGGCGCCACCATCGTAATGGTGACGCACGATCCGGAACTTGCAGCACGTGCGCAGCGCAACGTACACATCATCGACGGCCAGGTTGTGGACCTTGCCGAAGATCCCCGTTTCCACACTGCCTACACCGCTGCCGCCGGCCAGATTCGCAGCTGATCCACCTGCGCCCTCTCCCCTTGTGGGGAGAGGGTGGCGTGAGGGGTTCCCTCGCCAGATACATCCACAAAGAGATCGAGCGACCATCCATGTTTGCTTACTACTTACAGCTCGGCATACGCAGCCTAAAGCGCAACCCTATGCTCACCACGTTGATGGTGATGGCTATCGGTTTTGGCGTGGCCGCATCGATGATCACCTACTCGGTATTCCGCGCTGTGTCCGGCAATCCGATACCGGATAAATCATCGCAGCTGTTCGTGCCGCAGATCGATAGCTGGGGGCCGCAGCAAAACGAGATGGGTGAACCGCCTGGCGCCTTCTCTTATATCGACGCGATGGCGGTGATCAAAGCGCACCAGGCGACGCGCCAGACACTGCTGTATCCGGTCATGCTTTCCGCGCTTCCCCATGACGCCAACAGCATTCCGGTCTCGGTGAATGGCTATGCCGTTACGGGCGATTTCTTTCCCATGTTCGAAGTGCCTTTCCAGTATGGCAACGGCTGGAGCGCCAGCGATGACGATAACCGCGCGCCGGATGTCGTGCTCACCGCGGAATTCAACCAGCGCATGTTTGGCGGCGCTAACACCGTGGGAAGAGAAATCACTCTGTCGGGGCACGATTACCGCATTGTCGGCGTTGCCAAACATTGGGACCCTTCGCCGCGCTTCTACGCGGTATGGAGTGACAGCGCATTCCAGGATCCGCCCGATTTCTACGTGCTGCTCAATCGCGCACTCGATCTGAAAACGGATTCGTCGGGTAGAAACAGCTGCCGCGGAAATCTGACCTTCGCGGGTTGGGATCAGTGGCTGCAAAGCAATTGCGTGTGGCTGATGCCTTGGGTTGAGTTGGACACATCCAGCGATGTTGCTCGCTACCGCCGTTTTCTTGAAGGCTACGCCGCCGACCAGCAGCACGTTGGGCGTTTCGCGTGGCCTGCGAACGTACGCTTGCGCGATGTCATGGCGTGGCTCGACCAGATGAAAGTTGTGCCGCCCGAAAGCCGCATTTCGATGGTCGTCGCCTCGTGCTTCTTCCTGATCTGCCTGGTCAACACCATTGGGCTTCTACTGGCCAAGTTCATGCGACGTGCGGGTGAGATCGGTGTGCGTCGTGCGTTGGGTGCGACACGTCATGAAATATATGCGCAATACCTAGTAGAGGCCGCGGCCGTCGGTCTGGCTGGCGGTGGACTAGGTCTCTTGTTGACGGCGGTGGGCATGTCCGGTGTCGGCCTGTTGTTCGATGCCGATATCGCGAAGTTGGCGCACCTGGATTTTTCGCTCGTAGGGCTGACGCTGATAGTGGCGATCTTCGCTACGGTGGCGGCTGCGTTCTACCCCGCTTGGCGGGCTGCTCAAGTGCAGCCGGCGTGGCAATTGAAATCCAACTGAGGCGGCGGAGAAACGTATGCAGATTCATCCCATTATCGTCGCTCTTCGCCGGCACAAGGCAGGCACCCTGTTGATCGCGTTGCAAATCGCTCTCACGCTAGCGATCGTTTGCAATGCGCTATTCATCATCCATCAGCGTTTGTCGCACCTCTCCGAGCCCAGCGGCATCGACGAAGCCAATCTGTTTGTTGTCACGAACTTGTGGGGCGAGCAGTACTCCACCGATGAGGCTGCGGCGAAGATACAGCAGGATCTGGCGGCGCTACGGCAGCTGCCCGGCGTGGACAACGTTACACCGGCCGATAGCTATCCATTGCGTGGCGGCGGCTGGGACAATTTCATCACGTTGAAGCCGGAACAGGTTTCGATGACGACGGATGCCTCGGTCTATACCGGCGACGAACATTTTCTCCGTACGCTCGGTGTCAAGCTCATAGCGGGGCGAGATTTTCATGCAGACGAAGTGCAGAACATGGGGCTGCGTCAGAATTTCGTGCCTCCCGTCACCATCATCAGCAAAGCACTGGCTGACAAGCTGTATCCGAATGGTGATGCACTCGGTAAGCCGTTCTATTCCATGAGCGACAAGCCGACCACCATCATCGGCATCGTGGAGCGCCTGCATCGAGCAGATGTTTCAACGTGGAGTGCGCCGTACGCGAATGAGTCGCTGATATGGCCGATACGCATGGCGCAGCCGTGGGGCGTGTTCTACATCGTGCACACCAAACCCGGCCAGCTCGATGAAGCCATGCGCGAAGCCCCCAAAGCCCTGTATGCGGAAAACCGCATGCGCATGATCAGTTCCAAGGACGGTGTGCGGAGCTTTGCGCAGATCCGCCATCTTGCCTTTGAAAGCGATCGCGGCATGGCCGTTCTGATGAGCATCATCTGCGTGGTGCTATTGGCCATCACTGGCGCCGGCATCGTGGGACTTACCAGTTTCTGGGTGGGGCAGAGGCGCCGGCAAATCGGGGTTCGTCGCGCCCTTGGTGCCACGCATCGCGACATCCTGCATTACTTTCTCACGGAAAACTTTCTGATCAGTCTTGCTGGCGTAGCGATTGGCGTGCTGTTGACATTCGGTTTGAATCTCTGGCTGGTCGAGCGTTTCGAAATGCAGTTCTTGCCATTGGCCTATGTACTTGGCGGCATGGTGATCTTGCTGTTGCTCGGTCAAGGCGCGGTATTTGCACCTGCGCTGCGCGCTTCGCGCGTGCCGCCGGTAGAAGCGACTCGTCCTGCATGAACAGACGCCGATTCGCACGGATAGGGGAGTGATTGGGGTCGTATGATTTCCTATTACTTAAAACTAGGGCTGCGTAGTTTGCGGCGCAATCCGATACTGACGACGTTGATGGTGCTGGCCATCGGCGTCGGCGTGGCGTCTTCAATGACCACGTATGCGGTGTTTCGCGCAGTGTCTGGCAATCCGTTGCCCGAAAAGTCCGCGCAATTGTTCGCGCCGCAAATCGATATATGGGGACCCCAAAGCCGTGCGCAGGGGCGTGAGTTACCCGACTCGCTGTCCTATACCGACGCCATGGCGCTTATGCGTGATCACAAGGCGAAGCGCCAGACCGCAATCTATCCCGTAGGCTTCAACGCAATCCCAAGCGACGTTTCGAGCGAGCCATTCGCAGTAAGAGGTTACGCGGCCTACGCCGATTTCTTTCCCATGTTCAACGTGCCCTTCATCTATGGCGGTGGATGGAATGCCAGCCAAGATGAGGCACGTGCGGCGGTGGTGGTCATCAGCGATCAACTCAACCAGCAGCTGTTTGGCGGCGCCAACAGTGTTGGACGGATGGTGCATCTGGATAATCACGATTATCAGGTGATCGGTGTGACAGCCGATTGGAATCCGCGCCCACGATTCTATGACCTCAACAATTCGAGTGGTTTTACCGATGCGCCTGATTTCTTCCTGCCCTTCAACCAGGCGGTAGGGACGCAAACGGAGACCATGGGCGACAACAACTGCTATGGAAGCGCGGGACGTAACCCCGGCTTCGATGGTTGGCTGCAATCCGATTGTGTGTGGGTGTCGTACTGGGTAGAGCTGTCCGATGCGGCAGCCGCGCAGGCGTACAACAACTATCTCCAAGCGTACGCGGCGGAACAGAACCGGGCCGGTCGCTTTCATTGGCCCGCTAACGTCACGCTGCGCAACCTGACGCAGTGGATGGACTACGAGCACGTCGTACCGCCCGAGACGCGGATTTCGCTGCTGTTGTCGCTCGGCTTCTTGCTCGTCTGCCTGGTAAACACAATCGGCTTGATGTTGGCCAAGTTCATGCGTCGCGCGGGTGAGATCGGCGTGCGTCGCGCATTGGGAGCTTCACGGCGCGAAATATGGGCGCAATTCCTGGCTGAAGCTGCCATGGTCGGTGTGAGTGGTGGCTTGGTTGGCGTTGTGTTCACCGGTATCGGTGTGTACGGCATCGGCCTGATATTCGAGCCGGACATTGCGCGGCTTGCCCATGTGAGTGCCTACCTGGTCGGATTGACGCTGCTATGTGCACTGATCGCGACGCTTGGTGCCGCGTTCTATCCCACCTGGCGCGCATCGCGTGTGCAGCCCGCGTGGCAGCTGAAATCCAACTGAGGCGACGATGATGCAAATTCGACCCATCCTCGCCGCACTGAGACACCACAAGGCAGGCACATTGCTGATCGCACTGCAGATCGCGTTGACGCTGGCGATCGTCTGCAATGCATTGTTCATCATTCATCAGCGATTGACGCATCTTTCGCAACCTACCGGCATCGATGAAGACAGTCTGCTGATCGTTCAGAATCAATGGGCCGGCCGACCAGCGCCTGCCGAAGTGCCCTCTCTCCTGGCGGCGGACCTCGATACGCTGCGCAAGATTCCGGGTGTGACGAATGCCTATCCATCCAACACGTTTCCGTTGAGCAATGGCGGCATCGCCTACGGCATCGGGCATAGTCCCGACAAACTGAAATTCACGTCTGACACGGCGATCTATTTCACCGACGAAAATACACTTCCAACCCTGGGTCTAAAGCTCGTTGCCGGGCGCAACTTTCGCGCGGATGAAATCGGCGAAGCTGCCGGGCTCGACAAGATCGCACCTGCGGTCATTATCATCACCCACGAGCTCGCCGACCGATTGTTTCCCGACGGTTCTGCCGTGGGCAAAATGGCCTATATCTCTAACCAGCCGAGCATCATCATTGGCGTGGTCGAGCGCTTGCAGACACCGTACGTAGATAGTGCCATGGCGCAATGGTCTGCTTGTTCCACGCTGGTCCCCTTTCGTCACTTAGTCGACTCCACCGCATACGTGGTGCGCGTGCAGCCAGGGCAGATGGCTGACGTGGCCAGCCATGTGCGTGCGGCGCTGTATGCCGCCAATCGCATGCGGGTGATCAGTGCAAAGGACGGCGTACAGACCTTCGCCCAGGTGCGTGCGACTGCTTACGCGAGCGATCGCGGCATGGCCATCCTGATGGGCGCCATCAGTGTGGTTCTGCTCGCGATCACTGCAGCGGGCATCGTCGGCCTCACCAGCTTCTGGGTCGGGCAACGGCGCAAGCAGATCGGCGTGCGTCGTGCCTTGGGCGCCACGCAGCACGACATTCTCAGTTACTTCCTGACGGAAAACCTATTGATCGGTTTTGCTGGTGTAGTGATCGGCGGCGTATTGGCGCTTGGTTTGAATCTTTGGCTGATGAACCAGTTTGAAGTGGAGCGGCTGGAGCCCGGTTATGTCATTGCGGGTGTGATAGCGCTGTTGCTGTTGGGGCAGGGCGCAGTGCTCGCGCCGGCATTGCGTGCGTCGCATGTGCCGCCGGTGGAAGCGACAAGATCAGTGTGAAAGACGCAGGCCCTCGCAAGGGGGTGGTCAAAATTTATGGAGGTGCCCCATGTTGGGCTATTACGTTGACCTGGCAGTACGAAGTCTAAAAAGAAGCCCCGGCCTTACCGTGCTGATGATCCTGGCGATCGGTTTCGGCGTGGCTGCCTCCATGACCACCTATTCGGTTTTTCGCGCGGTTTCGGGCGATCCGATTCCGTGGAAGTCTTCGCAGCTGTTTGTACCGCAGATCGATATGTGGGGGCCGAAAGGGCATGGGGGCGATGGTGACAACGGTGATCCGCCCGATGCAATGGATTACACCGATGCACTCGCCTTGATGCACGATCATCGCGCCAAGTATCAGTCGGCGATGTACATGATTTCGCCATCCTTGGTGCCGTCGCAGGCCGGAAAGCACCCCATCAACGTGGGCGGCCATGCGGTGTATAGCGAATTCTTCCCGATGACAGATGCGCCATTCCAGTACGGAAACGGCTGGACCGCCGCGGATGACGAGCAGCGCGCGGCCGTGGCCGTGATCAGCGATAAAATCAATCAGAAGCTTTTCGCCGGCGCCAACAGCGTCGGCAAGACGATCGACGTCGATGGCAAAGACTATCGTGTGGTGGGCGTGCTCAAAGCGTGGAATCCGCAGCCGCGCTTTTACGATGTTTCCAATACCGGGGGCTTCACTACGAACGATGAGGATCTGTTCATTCCGTTCCTGCGTGCCATCGACGTAGACATGGCTAATAGCGGCAATACCAATTGCGTCGACATCCCGGCGCAATCAGGTTTTAAGGGTTTGCAGCAGTCGTCCTGTATTTGGATGTCCTACATGGTGCAGTTGGATGATGCGCCATCTGTGGAGGCATACAAGAGCTATCTCGATGGTTATGCGCGTGAGCAGCAGCACGCAGGACGTTTCAGCTGGGCGCCAAATAATCGGTTACGCAATCTTCCCAAGTGGCTGGATGCCGAACATGTGGTGCCGACCGATACGGAGATCTCGCTGTTAGTGGCGATCGGGCTGCTGGTGGTGTGCCTGGTCAACACGGCGGGACTCTTGCTTGCGAAATTCCTGCGTCGAAGCGGCGAGATCGGTGTGCGTCGTGCCCTAGGTGCACCGCGGACGGCGATCTATGCGCAGTTTCTCGTGGAGGCAGCGATTGTGGGTTTCAGTGGTGGTTTACTCGGATTGCTGTTGACCGGTGTTGGCATTCATAGCGTGAGCTGGGTGCTTCCCAAGGACATCGCCAGCCTGGCGCGCCTGGATATACCGCTACTTCTGTTGACCTTGGTGGTCGCCGTGGTGGCTACGGTGCTGGCTGGCATCTATCCCACTTTCCGCGCCTCGCGCGTACAGCCGGCCTGGCAATTGAAATCTAATTAAGGATAAGGAAACGCTCATGAGCCTCCATCCGATTGTCGCCGCACTACGCAAACACAAAGCGGGCGTCGTACTTATCGCGCTGCAGATCGCACTGACATTGGCGATCGTATGCAACGCTGTTTTCATCATCTACAGCCGTGTCGAAAAGGTAAACCGACCTACCGGCATCAACGAAAGCAATCTACTGATCGTCGAGCAGCAATGGGTGGGTGGATCGAGCGGCGACAGCGCATCGGGTATCCAGCAACTTGATAGTCTTTTACGAAGCGATCTCGATATCTTGAAGAGGTTGCCCGATGTGGAGTCTGTCGCGTCGATCAATTCAGTGCCGTTGCTTAATTCGAGCTGGACTGGGGGCATCGCGCTGAAGCCAGGTCCCGGCCTTAGCGACAAAAACAATGTGCACAGTGCTTACTATTTTGGCGACGAGCAAATGGTAAGTACGTTGGGAGTGCATCTTGTTGCAGGGCGTAATTTCACGTCTGCAGAAATCAACAATAAGGGTATGCGCGACCAGGGCGAGCCCAGCCTGGTCATCGTGTCGCAGGACTTGGCAAAAAAGCTCTTTCCGAATGATACGGCCGTGGGCAAGGTGGTGTACCTCGACGGAAGCAACACTCCAAGCACGATCATTGGCGTGGTCGAACGCATGCAGACGCCCGCAGTGGGTTGGGGCGATAACTTCGCGTGGTACTCGACGCTGGAGCCTACGCGCATCAATGCGGCGTTCTCGCGGTATATCGTGCGTACACGGCCAGGACGAGAGGATTTCGTCAAGCGCAGCATCGTTCCGGCACTCTATGGCGCCAATCCGATGCGCGTGCTCGATGACGACGACGCGGTACGTACCTTCAGCGATATCCGTGCGAACGCATATCGTGCTGACGTGGGCATGGCCGTGTTGATGGGCGTGGTGTGTCTGATCCTGCTGGCCGTCACGGCGGCGGGCATTGTCGGTTTGACCAGCTTCTGGGTCGGCCAGCGTCATCGGCAGATCGGCGTGCGACGCGCGTTGGGTGCACGCAAAATCGACATTCTGCACTACTTCCAGATGGAGAATCTGCTGATTGCCGGCGGTGGTGCGGTGA
>CAJCJD010000047.1 GCA_903970555.1 Vulcanimicrobiota bacterium | reverse complement strand
GTGCTTTTTTGTGCGACGAGCCCGACAGGATCAATGTTCGATAAGGCGCAGAAGGAACAGCAGGATGATCGCGCCGACGATCGACATCAGAAAGCCGGCCGTATGGAACTTCGTACCCGGCGGCGGCTTGTTGAAAAGCGTGGCGATAAAGCCACCGATGATGGAGCCCACGATACCCACGAGCGTGGTCATGATGAACCCGTAGTGGTCGGCGCCAGGCACGATCCAGCGGGCAATGAGACCGACGAAGAAACCAACGATGATGGACCAAATGAGACCGAACATAGGCATCAACTCCTTGAGTCTGTGTCTTGGCTAGTGATCGAATGACGTCCCCCCGCCCGGTCATGAGGCGGCCTCCGCATCATGCCAGCGGACGATAGCGGAGCAATAGGAGTTTTTCGCCCGGATGCGGGGGCTCCGGATGACGCAGCGCCGCATGCTAAAATCCACGGGTTTGCTGTTTCCGTCCCCCACTCGAGGAAGCCATGCCCCAACTCGCCCAGCGTGTCGGCCGCGCCAAACCCAGCGCGATCATGGTCATTGCCGAAAAGGCGAAGCAGCTGAAGGCTGCCGGCCGCGACATCATCAGTTTCTCCATCGGCGTGCCGAATTTCCTTCCCGGCGATCACGTCTACGCGGCAGCCCGCGAAGCGCTCTCACACGACAGCGGCCAATACGGCAGCAATCGCGGTTCCGATGCGCTGCTGGATGCCTTCCTCAAGCACATCGAGGCGCTGGGTTTTAGCGGCTACGGACGCACGAACCTTTCGATCGGCATCGGCGCCAAGCAGGTCTTGTACAACCTGGCCGAAGCACTGCTCAACGAAGGCGACGAAATCTGTTTCGCCGCGCCGTACTGGACCACTTATCACGATATCGCCGATATCGTGGGCGCCAGGGCCAACGTGCTGCATTGCGGCCCGGCGCAAAACTACAAGCTCACGCCGGCGCAGCTCGAAACCGCGTTGGCGCGCAAGCCGAAGGTGTTCCTGTTCAACAATCCGTCCAACCCCACCGGCATGGTCTACACGCGCGAGGAAATCGCTGCGCTGGCGGACGTGCTGGTGCGGTATCCAGATACATGGATCATCACCGACGACATCTACAACTCGATGGTGTTCGACGGCATCGGCTATCACAACTTCGTGTTCGCACGGCCCGAGTTGCGCGAGCGGTTGATCTTCGTCGATTCGGTGTCCAAGACGTATGGCATGCCGGGCTGGCGCGTGGGTTTGATTGCAGCTCCGGAGTCAGTAGCGAAGGCTGTCACCACGCTCAATTCCAATCACATCACCAGCGTGCCGGAAGTGATCGCTGCGGCAGCCATTGCCGCATTCAGCGGCCCACAAGACATTCCGCAGGCCAAGTGCAAGGAATTTGCCGGCAAGCGCGACATCGTGCTCGCCGCGCTCGCGAAAATCCCAGGCGTAGTGTGTCCGCGCCCGCAAGGCGCGTTCTATGCGTTCCCCGATATCTCCGTCGCGTTCGGCAAAAGCCACAACGGCACGCGCATCGACAGCGATGTCGATTTCTGCGCCGCGCTGCTAAGCGCCAAGGGCGTGGCCTGCGTGCCGGGCTCGGCTTTTGGCGAACCGCGCGCGATGCGCATTTCCTATACCTGTCCCACCGCGCAGCTCGAGCCTGGACTCACACGTATCGTTGAGTTCTTCGCTGAGTTGAGTTGATCCCTTTGCCGGCCCGCATCGTAGGATGCGGGCCTTGTTTTATGCACCTGAAGGAGTTGCCACGATGAAAGCCCCCGTTCGTGTTGCCGTGACCGGCGCTGCCGGCCAGATCGGTTATGCCCTGTTGTTCCGTATCGCCGCTGGCGACATGCTCGGTCCGGACCAGCCGGTGATCCTGCACCTGCTCGAAATCACCCCGGCGCTGCCCGCGCTGCAGGGCGTGGTGATGGAACTCAACGATTGCGCATTCCCGACGCTGGCTGGCGTAGTTGCCACCGACGACGTGAACGTCGCCTTCAAGGATGTCGATTACGCACTGCTGGTCGGTGCGCGTCCCCGCGGCCCGGGCATGGAGCGCAAAGATCTGCTCGAAGCCAACGGCGCGATCTTCTCGCCGCAGGGCAAAGCGCTGAACGATCACGCCAAGCGTGACGTGCGCGTGCTGGTGGTTGGCAACCCGGCCAACACCAATGCGCTGATCGCGCAGCAGAACGCGCCGGATCTGGATCCGAAGTGCTTCACTGCGATGGTTCGCCTAGACCATAACCGCGCGCTGTCGCAGTTGGCGGAAAAGACCGGCAAGCACACCACCGAAATCAAGAAGGTCACCATCTGGGGCAACCACAGCTCCACCCAGTATCCGGACCTCCACCACGCCACCGTGGGCGGTAAGGCCGCGCTGAGCCTGATCGATCAGGCGTGGTACGAGAAGGATTTCATCCCGACCGTGCAGCAGCGCGGTGCGGCGATCATCAAGGCCCGTGGCGCTTCGTCGGCAGCATCGGCTGCTTCCGCGGCAATCGATCACATGCGCACCTGGGCACTGGGTACGGCGGAAGGCGATTGGGTTTCGATGGGCATTCCGTCCGATGGCTCCTACGGCATCGAGCCGGGCGTGATCTACGGTTACCCGGTGACGGTGAAGAACGGCAAGTACGAGATCGTACAGGGCCTGGCGATCAACGACTTCTCGCACGCCCGCATGGATGCCACCAACAAGGAACTGCGCGAAGAGCGCGCCGGCGTCGAGCATCTGTTCGCCAAGAAATAAGTTTCGGTTTTACCGCAACCAAGACAAACGGCCACCTTTGCAGGTGGCCGTTTTCTTCAATGCAGTTGATAGCTGAAAGAAAAATCCACGCGTGGTTCGCATGGAATGTGACACGAGGAAACATAGCCACCCGTCGATCTGGGTCGCGCGTTGGTTGTCGCCACGATCAAGCATTGCGCATCGTGTTGGACGTTGCTATCACGTGATTCTTATGGCACGGGCACGTTACCCAATCGCCATCCTGCACAGCGGCGCGGCCGTTGAAACGCATATGCGTGGCCGATCCGACGATGGGCCATGAGCCCGGTCCGCAATCCCCACAGGTAGCCTGATCGCCATCCAGCGCGATGTTTCGGCCCTGGTCTCTCGAGCTATAGGAACTGGCGATCACTTGGCCGCGCGTGGTGGTGGGATCTCCGTCTTTGGCTAGGGTGCGCATTGGTTTTACTCCTTGTCATTTCGCCATGAATGCGGCACGAAATGTCACCGCTCGCCCTTGGGGTCGAACAGCGCCAGTTGATCACATGCCGATTCTTTGCGCCATGTGAACGTCGCCGACCAGATCGCCCGCTCGGCGACTTTGAATTGACGTTCGGTGCTCCAGCTGGCGACCTCTTCATACGTTTCACGCCATGCAAACAGGCCCGCGCACTCGTGTTGCTCCCCTATCTTGTGAAGGGTGCTGACGCCAACCTCGAACGGGCAGACTTGTCTCGCTGACGCAGGGCGTCATGGTGCCCTGCCAGTGCACCACCATGACGCAAGAGCAAGTGTCCATTTTTGGCAGACCACCCGAGAGGGATATCGGGCCGCCAACCGTCACCATCGACATGCTGAAACAGGACGCGAGGGGTAGCCGATGCGCGAGGCTTGTAAAAGATTTTTTCGAGCGATGCAAAATGAATCACCTCGATCAATGCATCGATGGGCGACAGATAGCAAATCACGGCAGGACTCATCGGGAGTGTTTTGCGCACAGACGTTCAACGTTCCCCGCTCATCATCCGCGCCGAGGACATAAGCCGGTGGTGCCGTGAAGTACGGCAGTTCGCGACGCCTGTGTCGAAATTTCAGTCCGTTGTTCATACGCATCCGTAAGTTTGCGGCGCTATCTGTTGCGCTTGATTCTTGAGGCTGGCCACCAAGCCCAGCAATGGCCCGGGGTTGAGTCATTAGGTTCCGGGAGTTTTTTGCGGATTTCGATTAGTGGCCGTAGTAAGGCGATGTGCTAACGAAAATTTCGTCATTGCTGCCAGCGATTGTGTTTACAACAATTATTCTTTTATCTTTCTCCCACAGCCATGCGCACGGGCCTTGGTCGACATCAGAACAAGCTTCCATTTCTGGTCGCCCTTTGCAGCGTTCATCAAATGTGTCGCACCCCGCTGCATCATTGGAATGATATGGCGCCCATCCATAGGCGATTAATTTATTTCGAACTGATGTGTAGCTTTCTTGCTTTGTAAGCTGCGGCAACTCTGCATTATTCGCGGGAGGATGGCCTGCGAATAAAGAATTACATGCTACTAGGAGTGGAATCATTAATATGATGGCAGTTAATTTATTCATGAAATAAAGATTCAGCCTCTGGAGGTGGCCAGTTGTTGGAGGATTCTCCTTAATTGTGCAGTGGAATCACGATTTGCTAAGTTTGCTTTACCTTGATAGTAGGACATCGTTCCGTCAGAAACCGTTCCATTGCTTATCGGTCTTCCAGTGGGCACAGCAATAGACGCCCACTCTTTAGCTGCGGCAAGTTGCGCATCATCCACGCCTCCTTGGTTATTCTTAACAAAATTGGCTAATTTCCCATTGCCTGCTTTATTGAATAAATAATCTTTGAAGAATCTTTCTTGCATGATCGCGTCATATTTTTCTTCTCCGGTTAAACCCAAAATAGACTTCCCCTCCCTTAGAGTGGATGGGATGGTTTGATATTTTCCTGTGGCAAATAGTCTATTTCTATTAGACGCTGGCAATGATGAGCTAGACAAGATTTCATTTATCGACCTTCCTGTTATCGTGCCGACTGAAGCATTTCTGATCGTATATACAACTCGTGCAGTGATCGGATCAGTACCAGTGTTATAGGATTCATATCCTCCCTCACCAAAGGCGATAATGTCACCGATTTCCCTAATCAGCTTGTCGATATTGGTCTCCATGCTTTGGAAATTCCCCACCAACGCAATCGGATGGATGTGATAGACCACTGGGTTATCGGGAAAGCCCTCGACCTTGCCCTTGACGTCATTCCACCATTGCAGTTTCCGGATGCGCTGCAACTCGCACTTCCAGTTCTCCCGCGCGTTGCGCATCAGCGGTGTGATCGCCTCCCAGCGTCATGATCCCTAAAAAGTACCGCGTTCCATATGGTCTGAAAGTTGTCTTTGCGATCTTGTTTGCTGTCCGTATTTTTGTTAATTACATTCGTGATCTCGTCTACGACGCTACGAGGCAGCAGTCCCATTGATGAACTGGCCGAGCCCGGCCGCTGATGTAGTGGCGGCCGCAGCATCTGGATAAATCCTGACTCAACCCTTGTCATTGCAAGGATCATCGCGATGTCCTCCCTTTTGCGCTAACCACGTGGGAATAGGAGTGCATAAACCATTCACAATTATTCACGGACAAAAATTAATGGCATTACAGTCTATCCAGCGCTCAATAAGCTCTCCGCTCTTTTCGCGATACTGTATTTTCCAGAATTTAAAATTGTCCGAGACACGCAATGGCTTCACATAGTCTCCCTTTACGATATAAGTGCTCGAATTAGAGGGCTGCGAGGGGCTTTCATATAAATATGTTTTGTCAACAATAACCTCGCGTTCACCTTGATGCATATTTTCCGGCTTTTTTATCAGATTGACTCTATAGGGCCCATAAAAAAAATCACCGACAGGGTTTTTCTTAACGTTCCATATTAAATTGTTGTCGGTTCGCATTAACTCAGCCTCCCCACCCTTGGCACCAAAGAACGAATAAAAACGCACTTGGGCTTTACGTGAATCTTCAGTCAAATGACCGATTATGTTATTCGCCACTCCGTCTGGGTCACAATCAATCCTGTTTCCGTTCTGTGTTATGAAGCAATATGCCCCATGAATCGTCCCATCTCTCGACTGAGTGAGCTTGATGTCGAAGGTAGAATAAGGTTTTGCCGATCCGGGAACATACTCGACATACTCCCATTCCCCCGAAAAGGAATTATCCGCGGCGTAGGAATTAGGTATACAAGCTAGTGTTATCGCGCATATAATTGAAACGCGTATAGAGTGATTTTTCCATGCATTCATATATTCACCTGCAAGCAATCATTTACGCGATTTAACCACCCCTTTAAATTCGCGATTTGGGTGACATCTTGAACTGCCAGATTGTTATAGTATTGCCGTCTAATCAATGCAATATCTTGAAGCAGTTGGTCTTGATCAAGCACGGAATTGATGGCATTTACGGTCTTCGCACCCATGCCGCCATCTTCACCAATTCGAGCACTGTACTTTTGATTAAGAAGCTTCTGAATTTGCAATGCGGCGCCACCGGATGTAATGGTCCAGTCGTAGACCATTAGGGCTACACGTTGGTCCTCAAATTTGCAAAAGCCCTTGGGCTCCCAATATCTTTTTAAGTAGATGACTTCGGCTTGCTGTGCTGTCAGATTCTTCAGGTTCTCTAAAGTCGGCTCAACGCCCACATCTTCTTTTGCATAAGACTGCCATGTAGCCCAAGCAATGCCGTGGTTTGTTGCTCCCCCTTTATCCGCTTTTCTGTCAACAAAGCCACCTTCGTGACGAAGAATAATGGCTGATATTTTCGAGAATTTCGCAGCGCAATCACACGCGCTTTGAACAAAATTCCCCACCAACGCAATCGGATGGATGTGATAGACCACTGGGTTATCGGGAAAGCCCTCGACCTTGCCCTTGACGTCATTCCACCATTGCAGTTTTCGGATGCGCTGCAACTCGCACTCCCAGTTCTCCCGTGCGTTGCGCATCAGCGGCGTGATTGACTCCCAGCGCGCCATGTTGCCGCCCCATTCGCTTTCGTAGCGCAGGATCAGATGCGACAACCGCTGCGCCAGCCACGGTAGCTGCATGGCCCCCATGACCGCGCGGGCGTTGACGCGTAGGCTCGGGTCGATCGTGGGCGGCTTGCGGCCGTAGGATTCGGGCGGCGGTAGCTGACTGACGATGCCGTCGAGTTTGCGCAGCAAGGGCGTGTTGTTGACGGTATCGGTGGCGGGTTTGAACTTGCTTTGTTCCTGCCCCGTGGCGGAGCCGGTAACGACCAGATTGCGTTGGAAGGCATCGGTGAGCGCGATGTCGGTGGCGTCCACGATCTCGAAGCCCGGCCAGGCCCACGGGTTGAGCCATTGGGTGCCGGGATGGTTTTTTTCGCAGACCCAGCCGTGCGTGGTCTTGCCCTCGGC
>CAJCJD010000046.1 GCA_903970555.1 Vulcanimicrobiota bacterium | reverse complement strand
AGTGAAATCGGTAGGATCGACCAGCCACGTGCCGTCCTTGCCGGGTGCCGCCTTGGTGGTGATGACGGCACCATTGGCGATGTGTGCCTGCGCACCGGACGTTTCGATGAAGCCGCCGTTGCCGCCGTTCGGCGCGCTGGCGTCCAGCGTGCCTGCCACGTTGACCGTACCCGCCTGCATGCCGCCGAGCAGGGTGATGGTGCCATTGTGATCCTGCACGGTTTGCGCCTGCACCGTGCCCGTGTTGTTGACCACGCTGTCGATCAGCGAGTTGCGCGCGCCTGCCGTCATCAGCACCTGACCACCGTCGGCGACGATGAGCTGGCGGTTTTCGACGAGGCTTTGCACGCTATTGGCGTTCACCACCAGATGCACGAGTCGGTTGTCGGCAAAGGTCAGCGTCATCGCCGTGCCGCCGGCCAGCGCCACCGTACCGAGTTGCGCGCGGATCGTGCCCTGGTTTGAAACCGTGTTGCCCAGCAGCGCCGCGTAACCGCCGGGAGTGACGGTGATCGTGCCGAGGTTGACCACACTGCCCTTGCCGTTGCCGGAGAAGCGCACGGTGTCCGTGCCCAGCGTGCTCTGGTCGAGGTCGAGCGTGGAGGCGACGATGCCGCCCACGTTCACTTGTGCATTCTTGCCGAACAGCACCCCGTTGGGGTTGATCAGCCACACTTGGCCGTTGGCGTTGAGGTGGCCCTCGATGTCGCTGGCGGTGTTGCCCAGGATACGGTTGACCGCGATGGAGCTGCTGCCCGGCTGCAGAAAATCGACCGTCTGGTTGGCGGCGATGTCGAAGCTCTGCCAGCTCAACGAAAGATTTTGGCTGCTTTGCCGGATCGTGGTCGTATTGCCGCTTTGGCTGATCTGGCCCACACCTGCGGTGACCTGTCCGCCCGTCGTGCCGGCACAGGCCAGGCCCGTCATGCCGAGCGCTAACGACAGGACGGAAAGCATCGCCGTACGATGGCCGATGACGCGACACCGCGCCGAGCCGGGCGACGTGCTCTTCGCAAATTCACATGCCGGCACCCATTGTGCGCTGGAGCGATTCCAGCACAGGCGATAAATGCGGTTCATGATGGAACTCCCCTTGGATGAATGCTTAAGGGGCTCCTCACTTCATCCGCGGCTCAAGCATTTCCAGCATGGTTGCCTGTACAGCCTCCGGATTAAGGCCCCACGCGTACTATAAATCAAGCGTCTAAAAATGTGTTGATCTTCACGTTTTCACCATCAATTTCGACGCCCTACTTTTGCCGGACATCATTTACAAGCCCGGAACACGCTCTAACGGCAGCGTCATGGAGCGCCGGTCTTCGGGCACCGGCCTTCACATACCGGGAGGAGATGCGCGACCAGCGGTCGCCGTCGAAAACGCTCTCGTCCCTGGCACTGCCGGCCCATAGCCATCCGCGCTGGTCGACTTTGAGGAAATCCGACCGCGTGCCCGGCTGCATGACATCGTTGACCGGCTGCATGAGCCGCTCGTCAGACAAGCTCATCTGCGACACCGGCAATCTAGGTGGTGTATGAGACGCATACACATCCGTGGACGGGCATGGATCAGACCAGCGCAGAAGCTCTAGATGTAGATCTATGAGTCGAGGAGTCGTCCCTGATCGTTTCGGCCATCGGCTTGTTGCATTGCCTGCTTCCAATATTCAGGCATCTGCTTTTTTCGTTTCGATCCATGCATCGACTCTTTTCTCCAAAACATCCAGCGGCAAAGCGCCAGCGCTGAGAATTTCGTCATGGAAATCGCGGATGTTGAAGTGCTCTCCCAGCGCCTTTCGAGCCCGTTCGCGCAGCTCAAGTATTTTTAGTTGACCTACCTTGTAAGCAAGTGCCTGCCCCGGCCACACGATGTAGCGATCGACCTCCGATTGGATGTCTGAGTCGGTTACGTCGGAATGGGCGTGGAAAAAATCCACCATCTGCTGACGCGTCCAATGCTTGTAGTGAACGCCGGTGTCGAGCACGAGCCGATCGGCGCGCCACAACTCGCCGGTCAGACGACCATAGTCGGACAATGGATCCTTGTAGAAGCCGATATCCTTGCCCAGTCGCTCCGCATACAGCGCCCAACCCTCAATGTAAGCCGTGTAGTCGGCCTGTTGGCGGAAGGCAGGCAACCCAGGCAGCGTTTGCGCGATGGAGAGCTGCAAATGGTGACCGGGAATGCCTTCGTGATACGCGATCGACTCCATGTCCATCGTGGTGCGGTGAGCAAAGTCCCCGGTGTTGACGTAGAGCTGCCCGGGTCGTGAGCCGTCCGGTGTACCTTGTTGATACGAAGCGATCTGAAATCCCTTTTCACGGTATGCCTCGACCGGCACGACTTCGAGCTTGGTCTTGGGCAATAACCCAAAAAGCTTAGGCAACTCCGGCTGCATCTGTGCGATGAAGCCCCGATAGCGATTGAGAATGTCTTCCCGCGATACGGGGTGTACTTTCGGATCGACTTTCAATGCCGCGCGGAAGCTGGCCAGATCTGGGTACCCTTGAGACTTGGCGATGGCAGTCATGTCAGTCTCGATCCGTTTGACCTCTGCAAGGCCGAGTGCATGAATGCTTTCCGCGCTCTGCTGGGTGGTGGTCATCTGCGCGACGTCGAAACGATAAATCTCATCGCCCTTGGGCAATTTCCATACCCCTGGCTCGATGCGCCCTTGCGGTGCGTATTCCTTCGCCACGAATTCCCCCAGCTTGCGATAGGCTGGTCGTACGTCATCGTCGATGGCTGCGATGATCGCCGCGCGCAGACGTTGCTGGTCGGCCATCGATACGCTGTCGGGGAAATGCTTCAACGGTTTGGCGAACGGGCTGTCGGCACTGGCCGTTTCGGCGATCCTGTTGAGCTGAACCACCACTTTTTCCAATAAAAAGCGTGGCGGCATCATGCCATCACGCGCGCCTTGTCGTGCCACGTCGGTCGCCTGTGCCAACGCGTTTGGAATTGCTCGTAGACGCGCAAGGTACTGCTCGTACTCTTTGGTATTGTCGAAGGGAATCGAACTTATCAAGGCGGGTAGCCTCAGATGCACCCCTTGATATTGGTCGATCGGCATTTCGTAAAGTTTCAAATCAAACGCGCGCAGGCTGGCTTTCAGCTGCCGCACCATCAGCTGCTGATTGAGCTTTTCTTCTTCGGAAAATCCGGCGGTGTCTATCGCCACAAAACGCTTCAGGAAATTCGCCGTAACCTCGCGCTCGCTTCGCGCATGCGCTAACGAGCCATCTATCCAGCGGTCGTTATAACGCAGGTCGCCGAGCACCGTGGCGGATTCGGGATCCTCCTGCAGCGTATGCTGCCATTGCTCGTCAAGCAGCGCATGCAGCGCTTTGACGCGTTGCGCTGCGTCCTGTGCCTGATCCGGTGCCGAATACGTCAGGCCACCCAGCAAAACAATCAACGTCATCCATAATCCTGTCTTCATTCAGTCTTTCCTCTCGATATTTTCCGGGTCGGTGTCCGCCGCGCATTGCACAACCATTGCTTCATTCGTGGTTTTGAAGGGCTCCGAGGCCGTAACCGTCCGATTCGGACGCCCGGTCAACGAAACGCATACGAAGGCGATCAAGCTGCACGTAAATCACTGGTGTTAAATACAAGGTGAGTAGCTGCGACAGCAGTAAACCGCCGACCACGGTCAAACCGAGCGGCCGGCGCACCTGCGAATCGGCACCCAAGCCAAGGGCAATCGGTAGCGCGCCCATCAATGCAGCCATGGTGGTCATCATGATCGGCCGGAATCGCACGTGGCAGGCTTCGAAGATAGCGGCGGCGGCAGTAAGACCTTCTTCGCGCTGCCGGACCAGGGCAAAGTCGATCATCATGATCGCGTTCTTCTTGACGATACCGATCAGCATCACGATGCCGACAAATCCAAATAGATCCAGAGGCAAGCGGCACAGCTGCAGAGTGAACAGCGCGCCGACCGCGGCTGCCGGCAGACCGGACAAGATGGTCAGCGGATGAATGAAGCTTTCATACAAGATGCCGAGCACCAAGTAGATTGCAAAAACCGCCAGCAGCAACAACATGCCGATTCCCTGCATTGAGGCTTGAAAAGCCTGCGCTGTGCCTTGCAGGTTGCCGGTAATACTTGCTGGCAAGCCGATCTTTGCCAGCGAGTCGTGGATGCCTGTCAATGCATCGCTCAGGCTGACGCCGGGAGCAAGGCCGAAAGATATCGTCACCGACGGCAATTGGCCTTGGTGGTTCACTGTCAGCACCTGCGACTTGCGTACGAACCGAGCTATCGTGTCCAGTGGAACTAGCTTGCCGGTGGCGGACGTGACGTAGAGTTTCGAAAGCACCGACGGATCGTTTTGCAGATTGCGCTGAATCTCCATCACCACCCAATACTGGGCGGCCGGACCGTAGATAGTGGATTGCTGGTTCTGGCTAAAAGAAGCCCCGAGTGCCGATTGGACCCGAGACATGGTCAAACCGAGTGGCGCCAGCTTGCTGCGGTCGACTTCGACGACAATGGATGGACTATCGAGACTGAGGTCGTTGGTCACGTCCTGAAAGCCGGGTATCGCCGTGAACGCCTGCGTCGCCACGGTGGACCATTTATACAGTGCTTCCAAGTCGAGCGATTGCAAGGTGAACTGGTACTGCGCCTTTGAACGCAAGCCGCCGATCTGGATTAAGGGTGGGTTGCGTACGTAGGCGCGCATTCCGATTACTTTCGCAAACTTCTTCCGCAACTCCTGCACAATTTCGTCCACTCCGAGGCGACGCTGGTTCGCCGGCTTCAGCTTCAGCAACATCTCGCCATCGTTGATGGTCGAACCTCCTGCCTCGATCGAGGACATCCAAGCTTCGATGTTCGGATCGTTCGCGACAATCTCTGCGAGCTGCTGCTGACGCGCCACCATGCCTCCATAAGAAACATCTTGCGGACCTTCGGTGATGACCTGCAGGCGGCCGCTGTCGCCAGCGGGAATGAAATCTTTTGGCACGGTGTAAAACAGCAGTGCTGTGGCCAACAAGCTGAGCGCAAACACGCCAAAAACCAGCCACTCTCGCGCCATACACCATCTCAGGCTGCGCACATAGACGCGCTGGGTCATATCGAAGCCGCGGTTGAAAACGATGATCAACCCGTTTTTCTTTTTATGCTCGTTCGCCTTAACGAAGCGGCTGCACAGCATCGGTGTAAGCGTGATGGAAATAAAACCGGAGATCAGGATGGCCACACTGAGCGTTACTACGAATTCGTGGAAGAGCCGGCCGACAATGCCGCTCATGAACATGACCGGGGTAAACACGGCGATCAACGACAACGTCATAGAGAGAATGGTGAAGCCGATCTCGGTCGCGCCCTTGAGCGAGGCTTCGTGGGGATCGAGCCCTGCCTCCACGTGGCGCACGATGTTCCCCAACATCACGATTGCATCGTCGACCACAAAACCGACGGCAAGCGTCAATGACAGCAGCGACAGGTTGTCCAGGCTGTAGTCAAGCAAAAACATGGCGCCGAATGTGCCAGTCACCGATAGCAGCAGCGCCGCCGTCGGAATCAGTGTGGCGGAGAGATTGCCGAGAAACAGATAGATCACCAGGACGACTAGCATCCCAGCCAATAACAAGGTGAATTGGACATCTGCCACCGAGGCTCGTATCGATTGTGCGCGGTCGTACAGCACGTTGAGCTTTACCGACGGCGGCAGCCCTGCGGTGAAGCCGGGCAAGATTGCATGGATACGATCAATCAACGCGACGGTATTGGTGCCCGGCTGACGCTGAATCGCCAGCAGCACCGAACGGTCATGCTTGTACCAGCTAGCGAGTTGATCGTTCTGCACACTGTCGTAGGCCCGTCCAATATCGCCTAACCGAACAGGCGCGCCATTGCGCCATGCCAATACGATGTCGTTATAGGGTGCTGCGCGCAGCAGCTGGCCTTCGTTACGTACCTGGAATTGCTGGCTAGGACCGTACAGCGCACCGGTCGATTGATTGACGTTCGCATTTTCGATGGCTTTCTGCACCTGATCGATACCAATGCCGGCTACTGCCAAACGATCTGGATTGACGCTGATTCGAACGGCGTATTTGGCCGCTCCATAAGCATAGACTTGCGCAACGCCGTCGATCGTTGACAAGCGCTGCGCCAGTTGCGTCTCGGCATACTCATCCAACTGCGACACCGGCAACGTAGACGAAGTCATCGCTAGTAACAGCACCGGAGCGTCGGCCGGATTTACCTTGCGCAAGGTCGGTGGCGTAGGCATGTCCGGCGGCAATTGGCGCTGTGCGGCGGTGATCGCCGACTGCACATCCTGCGCAGCAGCGTCGATATTGCGACTCAATGCAAAGCTCAGGACGATGCTGGTTCCACCCGGCGAACTCGATGAGTTCATCGTATCGATGCCGGGAATGGTGGATAACTGCGCCTCTAGCGGCGCAGCCACTGCGGAGGCCATCACTTCGGGCGAAGCGCCCGGCAAGCTGGCGAAAACGCGTATCGTCGGGTAATCGACGTTAGGTAACTCGTTTACCGCCAGTCGTGGATAGGCGACCACGCCGGATATGAGGATTGCCAGCATCAACAGTGTCGTCATTACGGGGCGACGGATGCAAAGCGCGGGTAAATTCATAGCCCTGCGCTCATACATTCGGTGTCGTATGTACAGGGCTGCCATCGCTCAACAGCAGTTGGCCATTCGTCACGACGCGCTCGTTGGCTTCCAGCCCTTGATTGATGACGATGCGCCCCTCCGTCGTAGCCCCCATATCGACGAAGCGTTGATGAGCCTTGCCGTCTGCGCCGATCACAAAGACAAAGTTGCCCTTGTCCGAACTTTGCAACGCTTCCGCCGGTACGCTCACCACCTTCGTCAAATGTACCGTCGGTAAACTCACCTGCACGAATTGGCCCGGAGTAAGTCGGCCGTCGGCATTCTCGAAACGCCCCTTGAGCACGATGGTGCTGGTGTTGACGTCCACCGTGTTGTCGATGAAGTCCAGAACGCCATGCAAGTACAAGCCGTTTTCACCCGGCAGCCGTGCTTGCACAGCCACAGCGCCGCGCGCTTGTGCTGCGCGAACCGCGGCCAGACTGGCCTCCGGAATGTTGAAGCTGATCCGAATGGGTTCGATCTGATTCAGCACCACGATATCGGTGCTGTCGGCCGTCACCTGCGCCCCGGGCCAGACCGAGGGCAGCCCGACGATGCCGTCGAACGGCGCAGTCATTCGCGTATAGCCAAGCTGGAGTTTTGCCAGTTCCTGCGCAGCCTGGCTGGTCTGGAGATTGGCGCGAGCCACCTCTTCGTTGGTCCGATAGGCATCGAAACTGGTGCGTGAGATATAGCCTTGCGCCGCCACCTGACTGTAGCGTTGAAGATCCGCCTGTGACTGGGCGAGTTGCGCTCGGGCGCTGGCGGCGCTGCCTTGCGCCTGCACGAGCTGTGCCTTGAAAGGCAGGGGATCGAGCTGCGCCAGCAGATCCCCCTTCTTCACCTTTGCGCCTGGCGTGAAATCCAAGGCTTGCAGCTGGCCCGAGGCGCGCGCGCGCACGGTGACGGTGGACCACGCTTCCGTGCGCGCCACCACGTTCAATGACAGGTCCACATCGCCACGAGTGGCCAGTGCGCTCTCGACGGGTACGGCGGTAGCGTCTCCGACGTGGCTAACTGGCTTCGGCGCCTGGGAATCATGGGAGAAATACATTGCCCCGGCCAACGTTGCCAGAACGGCGACGGCAACGATAATTGACTTCTTCCGTGGTGCGATCATGCGGGCACTCTTCAGCGTCTGTTGTTTTCACACACTCACGCGTTGTTAGTCCCAACCCGTATGCCTCGGCCATAAGCAGCCATCCGGACAGGCCAAAGGAGCAAGGCACTGACGTGCGTCCGAGGCCGCCGCGGAAAGAGTCGACGAGCGAACTAGCCCAAGTGACGGAAATCCCCCGCCGTTTTGGATTGGGTGCCACACCGCCGTTCTTTCAAACGGCGTGCTCTCCAACGCAGAACGGGCTATGCCTCTACTGCCGTTTACTGGGGCTTGCGGAATTTAAGGATGAACTTGTCAGTGTGCCCTTTGATCTCAGGTGCGAAAATGATCTTGTCGTGGGCGTCCTGAGGATTGCGCAATAGGTCGCTGCGTGCTTCCAGTACGAACCCTGCCGCTTGCACTTGCGTGATCACCGTGGCTGGATCAATACGATGCAATGTGCCGGCATCGCGCCCGCCCGAACCAGGCTCTGCCGCATGATCGACCACCATGAAAACGCCGCCAGGCTTCAAGGCTTTGAAGGCTGCCGCATCGAGCTTGGCTGTTTCATCGGGGCCACTATTGCCTTGGACGGCAAACACCGTGACCTGCCCATAGACGTCGTGATAATTCTGCGACGTCCAGACCACATCGAGGGACGAGGGCGCGCCCAGTTGGTCGTATGGCAGCACAACGAGACTGGTGTTGTGGTAGTTCATATCGGTGGCTATCGCCTTGATCGGTTCCAGCGCCTTAGGCCTCGCCGCCGCAATGCTCTGCGGTACGACGGCATAGACATGACCACGTGGTCCGACCACTTTGCTGAAGATACGCGTGAAATAACCGCCGCCCGGCATGACATCCGCCACCTTGTCGCCCGGTTTGATACCAGCCAAGGCGACCAATTCGGCCGGCTTGCGGCTGGCATCGAGCTGCGTGTCGGCAAGGGGCCGCGCGCTATCGGCTACGGCGGCCGTGACATAGGTCGGTAGGGACATACCGGCATACGCCATCGCTGTCGCCGCGCACAGGCTAAGGCCGAACAAAGCTTTTTTCATAAGTCCTGACACTCCGCAGTTGAGTTGGGTAATCCATGTCGCGCCTTCAGGGCAGGCGCTGCCATTGCACTTCGCCATGAGCACCTTCCCCCGCACCGCTAGACGGTTTGGCGACGGTGTAGGTCAACCGGTCACCGTCCAATGTGTAAGGGCTCGCACCGCTCTTGCCATCCCAATTGGGAAACGACGCGTGCTCGATATGCGTATGCAAGGTCGTGCCGTCGGCCCACACCTCCCCATAGTGCGCATTGCTATCCAGCGCAGCTGCGCGGTATTCATCGGCGGTGCCTTTGGACTTGTCGTTGGCAGCAAAGCCGGTGCGCTGCGCGCGCACCATCTGCATGCTGTAGCGGCCGTGTGCATCGATGATCCACAGGCCCTGAGGATGCGGGCCGTATAGTTCTATGCGGTGACCGTCTGGATAGACGTTGTCGACTCTAACCAGCGTCCACGCGCCGACCAGGGAAGCCGGGACGGCACTCGACCCGGTCTCTGCAGCTTTATCGGCACGCCGCACGGCCTGTTCAAATGGCGAGCTTGTGGCCGCAGCTGAAAGCGGAGCGAGTAACGGAACTAATCCACTAAGCGCTAAAACCCAAAGAAATCGGCGCATGGAGAAACCCTCTCGCTCTCGTACGAATGCACGCAGCGTAGTCGGCTACCATGTATGGATAAACACCATTTTCAGATATTTCAGTCATTTCAAATCGAGATGGATAAGCGATGAAAGCCCTTGACCTCGATGCTGTGAAAGCTTTTGTTCTGACGGCCGATCTGCAGAGCTTTACCCGTGCGGCGGAAGCTCTGGACAGCACTCAATCCGCGATCAGCCTCAAGCTTCGTCGATTGGAAACACAGCTCGGACGGCGCTTGCTCGAACGCACACCAAGGCAAGTGCGCTTGTCTGCTGAAGGTGCGGTCTTTCTGGTTTCGGCGCGCGACTTGGTGGGTGCGCATGATCGCGCCGTTGCTTCCTTCAGCATCGAACAACGCCGAATAGTTATTGGCATTAGCCACCAGATCGTAGGCAGCGAGTTGCCTTCCCTGCTGCGCCATATGAACGAACAGGACCCGCACCTGTTGATCGAATTGCGTGTCGCAGGCTCTCGCGAAGTGATGCAGGCCTACGATGAGGGTCGGCTGGATGCTGCCCTGGTACTCCAACCGGAAGACCGACACCGTCAAGGCGAAAAACTGTTTAATGAAAGCTTCGCCTGGATCGCCGCGGCGGGCTGGGAGCCACGTGC
>CAJCJD010000045.1 GCA_903970555.1 Vulcanimicrobiota bacterium | reverse complement strand
CCTTGGCCAGGTCGAGCAGCACCGTGTCATTGGAGCCGATCCCGGCATAGACCTGCGGATCGAAGTCGTCGATGACGCGACCCAGCTTGTTGTACGTGCCGGTGACGCCGTACACCCAGCTCTGGTCGAACATCGTGAACTGCTGCTGCATGCCCAGGACGAATTGATCCTGGTACTCCGGCTTGAGATTGGCTGCCGCCGCTGCCTTCGGATTGACCAGGCTGCCGTTTTCGTTGTTGACGACGTAGACGTTGCCATTGGCACCGGTACAACCACCACCACCGCAGGCCCCCAGCGCCGGCCCCGGCAACACGCCCTGTGGCGTGCCATCGGCATTGACACCGGTGTAGCTGAAGTAGGTGAGCGTGTACAGCGGGGTGCTGGCCTCGCGCAGCGCCACCGAAGCGGGCATCGCCAGGTAGTAGCGGCCGGCGTTGCCGAACACCTTGAACGAGCTGTCGCCGAACACATCCCAGCTGAAGCCAAGGCGCGGCGCCCATTGCGGCTTAGTCTGGCGCATGTAGGGCAACGCGCTGGCGTTGGTGTTGGTGAAGTCGTCGTCGCGCAGACCGATGGAGAGCAGTAGGCGGTCGTTGACCTGCCAGTTGTCTTCGATGTATTCGGCGTTCTCGGTGGAGAACAGGTTGCCACCTTGATTGAAGATGTACTTGGAGGCGTAGTAGCCACTCGCACCATTGGGGTAGCTAGCTGGAGCGCCTACACCAAGGGAAGGTGCAATCGGCACCGTCGGCGTCTGCGTGTACGCATAAATCCATTGGTAGCCATCGGGTCCGGAGGTGAGTTCGTCCTGATCCGTGGCCGCCGTGCGCAGGTTGTCGATACCCGCGGTGATCGTGTGGTCGCCCAGCGTATAGGTCAACGCGATGCGCAGATTGGTGGAAACAAAGTTCTGGCCCGGGTTGTTGATCTCTTGAACGGTCTGGCTGTTGGTAATGGGAGTGCCGCCGTTCAGCGCGGGGTTTTCCAGCGTGTAGTTGCCGATGTACGGCTCACTCGCGTCGTACGCGGGATTTTCGTTGTAGTCGCGCGTCTTCATGCGGCCGTACTGCGCCGTTAAGGTCAGCTTGTCCGTGATGTAGCTGGTGAACTTCGCCTGCCACAGGTCGCCACCTTGCTTGGTGTCGTTGGCATAGGCCTTGAGGCTGGTGTCGCTCAAGTTGTTGTAGTCGTAGTTGTAGACCGTGCCGCTAGTGAGGCTCTTGTCCGACGCGCCCGTCAGTTCCAGCAGGTTACTGTCGGTGATGTTCCAGTTCACCTTGGCATACCATTTGGGAACCGTGTCCGTGTAGTGCGTGTCTGTGCCGGCCTCGACGCTATTGACCGTGTTGCCATCCGTGTGGGTCATTTCCGCCGAAGCGAAGAAGAACAGCTTGTCCTTGATGATCGGGCCGCCCACGTAAAGGTCGTAGACGGACGACCACGTGCTGTTCTTACTGTTTGGGTCGTACAGGTTGCCGGCCACGGGCGACGGCGGCAGGCCATTCTCGTAATAGGTGTTGTTCGCGCTCGCCACCGTCGATGACGGCTCGTAAAGGAACTGCCCGCCAAAGTGCCAGTCGTTGGTGCCGCTCTTACCGATCATGTTGATCACGCCACCGTCGCTGCGCCCGTACTGCGCACTGTAGCCACCGGTGTAGACCTCTTCCTGGTCGATGGAGCCGTACGGCAACGCGAGGCCGCCTTGAGCGAGGTTCGGGTCGGTGGTGTTGAAGCCATTGAGGTAATACGCATTCTCGGTGGTGGACGAACCACCGAAGCTGACCAGCGGCACACCCGTGGTACTTTTCGCACCGCCCGCACCGACGTTGGTGCCCGGCGCCAGCAGCGCAATCGATTCCGCAGTTTGCCCCAGCGGCAACTTGGCCAACTGGTCGGCAGTGAGAACCGTGCGCGAGTCCACGGAGCTGACGTCGATCGGCGGCAGCTTGTTGGCCGTCACATTCACGGCAGAGAGCTGCCTCGTATTCGCCTCTGCCGCTTCAGCGGGGGCGGCACTAAACGAAATTTCCGCGCCTACACCGACTTGCAGCACCACGTTGTCGCGCGTTTGCACGACCTTTCCGTCGCTCATCAATGAGACTGAGTACGTGCCGATTGGAAGCTGGGGCGCGTTGTATCGTCCCTGACTGTCGACATTGACGGTACGTGTCAGACCGCTGCTGTTGCGAATGACGACGGTTTCGCCCGGCTGCACCGGCACATGGCCGAAGATGCTGCTGGTAGTCGACTGTGCGTGTGCGCCTGCTGATATCAACAAGGAGCCGATCGCCATGACCAGGCATCTACGCTTCAACAAAACTCCGCATTTCATGGACCCACCCCTCTATCGAGTAACGATTTAGATAACCCTGCCAAAGCAGCCGTCGCTGACCACTCGCAAACGTTTGCCCTTATGCGATGGCCTGATTGGCCACCTCGATTGCGATGTCGTTACCGCCGGCTCCCCGCCGAACGGACCGCTCGTTATCAACCGTGCATGCACGGACAATGCGATCGGTAACTTCATCGTGAGACGAGCCACTCCCGCTCGCCTCGAACTTGCCCACTACTTGACCCATTCAACACGTACAAAAAAAGCAACGACTTTTTCATCAGTGGATACGCTCCACGCGCACTTTTGGTAGCAGCGCGTCCACATCGGTACGTCGCACATAACCGGTTTCCTCGTGCATGGCATTGGCAGCACCGCAAGCCACGCCAAGCCGCAATGCCTCGCCATGCGGCAGTCCGCGCTCCAAAGCCACGGCCATACCGGCGAGCAAGCAGTCACCCGAGCCCACGCTATTGCGGCTCTGCGTCAACTCGACCGCGGCGTGCCACACGCCATCGTTATCAGCGCAGACCGCGCCAAGCGCACCCATCGACACCACCGGCAGAGCAATGCCGTCCGCATGAAGTGCGCGCGCTGCCTCCGCTGCGCTATCGAGTTGATCGATGGCACGCCCAAACAATTCGCTGATCTCGTCGCGGTTCGGCTTGATCGTGAAAGGCTTCGCACCCAATGCATGTCGCATCGCTTCGCCACTTGCATCGACAAGGCAACGCTTGCCAATACCTTTCACATAATCGATCAATTGCGCATAGATGGTTGTAGGAAACCCACGCGGCAAACTGCCGGAAAGAATCACCAGATCGCTTTCATCGGCGCTGCGGCAAAAATCACGCAGCAACGCATCGCATTCTGCCCGACTGAGTAAAGGGCCCTGCCCCAATATCTCGGTGATGTTGCCGGTGGCTTCCTGCAAGGCCAAGCAATGCCGCAACTCGCCTGCAATCTCGACACCATGAAACAGTACGCCACGCTCGCTCATGCGCTGGCTGATCAATGTGCGGTGCTGCGCGTCGACTAAACCCACCAGCTGCACACGTTCGCCTAACGCAGCAATGGTTTGCGCTACGTGCAACCCCTTGCCACCTGGATAAACCTGTTCCGCGCGCACGCGGTGAACCTCGCCGGGATTGAGCGCATCGAGATGGATAAAGCGATCGATGGCGGTGTTGAAGCCGGCGACGGTGATCATTGCTTACCTGCGATCAAGGCAAGCACCTCATTCACGCTTGCCTGCGCTGCGGTGCCGCCGACGCCACGCGTCGACAAGCTGCCGCAAGCGTTGCCCCAACGCATACCATCGAGCCACGGCATATCGCGCAACCATGCGTGCAGAAAACCAGCATCAAACGAATCGCCGGCACCCGTGCTGTCGATAGCGTCAATTGGATAGGCCGGCACGTCCAACCATTGGCCGTCGTGCAGACTCATGCATCCCTGGCGGCCACGCTTTACCAAGGTGCGCGTGCGTCCGTTCTGTACTGCCGTCAGTGCTTCATGCAAATCGTCATGACCGGTGATCGCCTGCAATTCCTGTTCGTTGGGTAGGAAGATATCGACCTCGCGCAATGTGTCGAGCAAATCGCTACCCCACTGTTGTGCCGGATCAAAACCGGGATCGAGGGATGTCGTAAGCCCTGCGGCCGTCGCACGGGCGAACAAATCGCGGCATCCCGGCCGCAGTGCCTTCTGCAGGTAGTACGAGGAGACGTGCAGGTGATCGGCCGCTTTCAGCCATTCGTCGTGAATGTCTTCTGCGCGCAATTCGGCGATTGCGCCGGCGAACGTCACCAGGGCGCGATCCTGCGGCGTGGACAAAGACGCCGTGACGCCGGTGCGCAGCGAGCTATCGGGACGAAGCGATGCAACATCGATCCCTGCATCGCTCAACGCCTGCAGACAAAACTGGCCTAAGGCATCCGCACCGAGCTTGCCGTGGAAAACCACCTGATTACCGAGGCGCGCCAGGCCCATCGCGCAAATCATCGACGAGCTACCCGGCGTCATCACGAAATCATCGGCCAGCACTTCCTTGCCCGGCGTCGGTGAGGCATGACACCCCTTGAACACGAAGTCGACGTTGACCTCACCGACCACCAGGATGCGTACGGGATGGTCGATGGGCTTCACGGCTTCGCTCCGTGGATCGCGAAATCTTCGACGACGCGCGTTAGCACGCCCTCGGATGGTGTATCGGGCTTACCGCCGAGTTCCAGGCAACGGAAAAAGGCCAGCAATTGCATCACAACAACGCCGGCCAACACGGTGGGCACATCCGTATCGGTGATCGAGGTCGATGGCGTAATCACGACATCATTCGCGCCAATCACGTCCGCTGGCACTTCGTCACCGATCACTAACGTCGCCATACCCAATTGCTTACGGGACAATTCACGCAGCAAATCGCATTCGTAATGGCGCACAGCGGGATCGTGCGAGAGGAGTGCCACCACCAGCGTGGAAGGATGGACGAACGACATCGGGCCGTGCCGCAGTCCAAGGAAAGTCTCAGGCATCGTGATGACTTTGCCGCCCGTCATCTCCAGCATTTTCAATGCGCCTTCGCGCGCCGCGCCGAACGCGGCGCCGCTGCCCAGATACACGGCAGAAGTGAAATTGCGCTGTGCCAATGCAGCGATCGCATCGGATTGCGTATCGAAAATGTGCTGTACGCCCGACGCGGCGCGCGTGATCGCGTTGGCGGCGACTTCCACCGCCGTGCCTTGCAACAACCCGGTACCACCCAGCAACAAATTGGTGAAGCTGCTGGTCATCACCAGGCTGCGGTCGTTGGTGCGCTCGTCCAGCACCAGCACGGTGACGCGCGGATCGTTGCGGTAATGCGTGGCGAGCTTGCCGTCGGCGTTGCAGGTGATCACCAGATGACGCCACGCCGGCGCTTCGGCCAGCAGCGTGCTCACCACACCGCCGCTCTCCGGGCTGTCGCCCGAACGTGCCAGCGAAATCAGCAACCCCGGCCCCGACGGCAGTACGCTGCGCCAATGCGTAAGCAAAGTACCGGCAGCGATGGCTTGCACCGGCACGCCCAGACCCGGTTGCAGCAGCGGCGCCAGGCATTCGCCGATATACATGGAGCTGCCCGAGCCGGTCAGGACGATATGGCCCGGCCGCGGATGAAGCGCCTTCGACAACAGTTGCTGCGCGGCCGTGCTGTGCAGCAGGTCGAACGTGTCTTGCCAGGTGGCCGGCTGCTGCAGGATTTCACGCAAGGTATCGGCGTAACCCGCAGCCAGCTGCGCCTCGGCGGCTTGCGCTTTGAGTGCATCCAGCATCGATTCGCCTTTCGTTTTCTTATGAAGTATTGACATTTTGCTCAATTCGCTCGAATGTGAAACCATCCGATGACGCTCCCAGAGTATTCGAAATGAAAGATCAGTTACAACACCTTTCGAAATCTTCCGAAAAGTTTTCGAAATTGTCCTTATCCCATGGCAAGCGCACCCGTCTGTGGCGTCTGATGTATGGACACGGCCCCCGCAACGGCAGTTTGCTGGTGCTGCCACTGGACCAGGGCTTGGAGCATGGCCCGACCGACTTTTTCCCCAACCCTCCAGCGATCGATCCGGAATACCAGTTCCGGCTCGCGGTGGAGGGTAATTTTTCGGCGATCGCGCTCGGCGTGGGGCTGGCCGAAAAATACATGGGCGATTGGTGCGGACAGATTCCGCTGATCCTCAAGCTCAACGGCAAAACCAATATCCCCAGCGATGCGGAAGCCACCTCGCCGCTGTTCGCTTCCGTGGAAGACGCCGTGCGATTGGGTGCCGACGCCGTCGGTTACACCATGTATGTGGGCTCGCCGCGCCAGCATGATGAATTCCGCCAGTTCGAAAAAATTCGCCAGGATTGCGAGCGTTTCGGCATGCCACTGGTGTTGTGGTCGTATCCGCGTGGTGCGGCGATCGATGCGAAAGGCGGCAAAGGCAGCCTTTACGCGCAGGACTACGCCGCGCGTGTCGCACTGGAGTTGGGCGCCGATATCGTGAAGCTGCATGAACCGGACGATAGCCGCACCAACGCACCGGCACCGTATAACCAGTTGCAGGAAGACGCCTCGGCGCGCACGCAACGCGTGGTGCGTTCGGCGGGACGCACCATGGTGCTGTTCTCCGGTGGCGAGAAGAACGACGACGATGCAGCCGTCCTGCGCAAGGTGGAGTTCTACATGGCCTCTGGCGCGAACGGCGTGATGTTCGGCCGCAACATGTGGCTGCGCCCCCTCGACCAGGCCATCGCATTGAGCCGTGCCGTGCACGAGATCATGGCCAAGTATCCGCGCTGAGAGCCGCGAGGACCCCCTCCTCCCTGCGACCCAACTCGCGCGGCGCCGCGCCCTCTCCCCGGCGGGGATGCCCCAAGCGTCCCCCATCCACCCCGTCGGGGAGTGGGCTAAGGCGTTGTCGGCATCGAAGCGCGCTTCGAGCGACACTAGCGCAAGCACTATCCTCTCCACACGCGAAGAGGAAGCCTAAGAAACCACAGCGATGACGCACAACAAACGCAAACCGCAAACCGTCCGGCACGAACCGTGGTCGTTCCGCGCACAAACGCGCGCCGGATGCTTTTGCTGCGCGCCACCGCGCGGTGCAGGCACGATCCAGGCCGGCGGCGGCAAAAATCCGCTGCAAACCGCTCCCGATCAAAGCAAGTCCGATTTGCGGCTGAAGGACTTCAAACCACGCAGCATGTTGCGCGTGCCCAAGACACGGATCGAACGCCCGCGTTTTCCGGTGATCGACGCACACACGCATCTCACCTGGTCGAGCAAGGTCCGCAACGGCGTGTCGGTGGGCGAAGACATCACCGTCTTCGCCAAACCGGAAGACTTGCTGCCGGTGATGGATCGCAAAGGCATCCGCACCCTGGTCAACCTCACCGGCGGGGTCGGCGCAGGCCTCGAACAAAGCATCAAGCTGTTCGACC